>CALARR010000206.1 GCA_937889015.1 uncultured Planctomycetales bacterium
TATACTTGGGTTACAAAATCGCCCTCCCTGAGTCCGTTGCAGGACGTCCTTTGTACCGGCGTCCGCCTCGTGGGGGGATCATGCCAGGTCCGCGGAGATTATGCTGAAAGTCACCCTGCCCGACCAGACCGTCCTGGAGTACAACCGTCCCGTTCGTCCGATCGACATTGCTGGCGACATCGGTCCTCGTCTGGCCAAGGCCACGCTGGCCGCGGAAGTGGACGGCCAGATCGTGGGAGCCGATTCTCCCCTGCCCCAGGAAGGGCAGATCTCGCTGCGGTTGCTCACCGCCAAGGATCCCGAAGCGTTGGGAGTGCTGCGGCACTCGTGCGCGCATGTCATGGCGCGCGCCGTAATGCGCCTGTTCGACGGCGTGCAACTGGCCTTCGGCCCGACCGTGGACAACGGGTTCTACTACGATTTCCAGCTCCAGCGCGCCTTGTCCCAAGAGGACTTCGCGCAGATCGAGGCCGAAATGGCCAAGATCGTCAAGGAGAACGAACCCTTTGAGCGCGTGGAGGAGCCGCGCCAGCGCGCGGTGGAGATCTGCCGGGAACTGGGCCAGACGCTGAAGGTGGAGCATATCCAGGAAGGGCTCGGCGATCAGGCCACGGTATCCTTCTACCGCCAGGGCGAGTTCCTGGACCTTTGCCGGGGGCCGCACGTGCCCGGCGCGGGCGCGATCGGCGCGTTCAAGCTGCTGTCGGTGGCCGGCGCCTATTGGAAGGGGGACGCCTCGAAGCCCCAATTGCAGCGGCTGTACGGCACGGCCTGGTTCACCAAGCAGCAGTTGGACGACTACCTGACGCAATTGCAGGAGGCCAAGCGCCGCGACCACCGCTTGCTGGGCCGGCAGTTGGAACTGTTCCTGATCGAACCCTCGGTGGGCTCGGGCCTGGTGCTGTGGCTGCCCAAAGGGGCCACGATCCGCCGCGAGCTGGAGAACTTCCTGTACGGCGTGCTGATGCGTTCCGGCTATCAGCCGGTCAATACGCCGCACATCGGCAAGGTGGAACTGTACCAGACATCGGGCCATTATCCGTACTACGCCGACAGCCAGTTCCCGCCGATCGAGATGAAGGATGGCGAGCGGTTCCTGCTGAAACCGATGAACTGCCCGCACCATGTGATGATCTACAAGTCCAAGCCGCGCAGCTATCGCGAGCTGCCGCTGCGATTGGCCGAGTTCGGCACCGTGTATCGCTTCGAGCAGTCGGGCGAATTGAGCGGCATGACGCGCGTGCGCGGGTTCACCCAGGACGACGCCCACATCTTCTGCACCGAAGAGCAGGTGGCGGAGGAATTTCGGGCCTGCGTGGCCATGACGCAGTTCGTGCTCAAGACGCTGGGCCTGGACGACTATCGCGTGCGGCTGAGCTTCCGCGATCCGGCCGGCGACAAGTACGTGGGCAGTCCGGAGGTCTGGCAGCGGGCCGAAGCGTCCCTGGAGGCGGTTTGCCGATCGATGGACTTGCCCAACCTGGAGATCGCGACCGGCGAGGCGGCCTTCTACGGCCCCAAAGCCGACTTCCTGGTCAGCGACTGCATTGGCCGGGAGTGGCAGTTGGGCACGGTGCAGTTGGACTACAACCTGCCCAGCGCCGAACGCTTTGCCCTGGAGTACATCGGGGCCGATAACCAGCCCCACCGGCCGGTGATGATCCACCGCGCGCCGTTCGGTTCGTTCGAGCGGTTCATGGGCATGCTGATCGAGCACTTCGCCGGGGCCTTCCCCTTGTGGTTGGCGCCGGAACAGGTCCGCGTGCTGGTGGTCAGCGAGAAGTACGAGGCGCAGGCCCGGCAGTTGGAGGACCGGCTGACCGCGGCAGGGCTCCGGGTGACCGGCGACTATCGGCCGCAGAAGATCGGGGCCAAGATCCGCGACGCACAACTGGAGTTGATCCCCTACATGTTCGTGGTGGGGCGCGAGATGGACGAAGGCAAAGTCTCGGTCCGCGATCGGATCGAAGGGGACCTGGGCCAGATGACCGTCGCGGAGGCCATCGCCAAGCTGGAGGCCGAGATCGCCGCCAAGACCGTGCGGCGCGTGGTCAAGACTTCGGCCGGCATGGGGCAGCGCGGCGAGTCCAATGCATACTGATCGGGATTTCCCCAACAACTATCGAAACCGTTACAGCCCACGCCCCTGATCCGCCCAGGTCGCGGAACGACATGGACAGCACACAGAGGATTCAACCCGCCAAGAGCGGCAACTATAATCTGGGACACTCGTAAGCGGACACAACGGAGCGGTGCGGCAAGCCAGACCGGCCGACTCCCCCTTCCACAATTCTCTCTGCAGGAGGACTAGCGTATCGACACCAAGAAACACAGGATCAACGAGCAGATCCGGATCTCCACCGTGCGCGTGATCGGCGCCGACGGAGCCCAACTGGGAATCATGGCCACCACGGCGGCCCTGGCGGCCGCGCGTGAGGCTGAACTGGATCTGGTCGAGGTCGCCCCGAACGAAACACCGCCCGTCTGCCGAATCATGGACTTCGGCAAGTTCAAGTATCAGCAGAAGAAGCGGCAACACAAGACACACACCCACCAGACCAAGATCAAGGAAATCCGCGTGCGCCCCAAGACGGGCGATCACGACATCGAGGTGAAGGTCAACCGAGCGCGTGACTTCTTGATCCACAAGGACAAAGTCATTGTCTCGGTGATCTATCGCGGCCGGGAACTGGCTCACCTGGAAGAAGGCCGCCGGGTGATTGATGAGGTCCTCGAGAAACTGGCCGACGTGGGGAAAGTCGAGGCGGCCCCCATGCAACACGGCCGACGCCTGGTCTGTACCGTGGCCCCTAAGTAGGCCTGGCGGAAGACGAGTCAACGGTCCGCACTGCGGCCCGAGATGGAGCCAACGGCCCTGTCGCGCGCACACCAGACGCGGCGATCCTGGGCCCTGCGAGGATCGATTCGCCAGCGGCAAATAACACTATGGACGGGTGCCACAACCACCCGCTGTGGTGTCTTGTCCCCAGAACTCGATGGGTTGGGTGTGGGCACCACTTCCGCCCCGGCGCAGAGAGTTTATAATGTCGGGTCTATCCCCACTGGACGAGGACATAGGATTGGTATCGAGTTATGCCTAAACAGAAGACCCATAAGGGAACCAAGAAGCGGTTCCGGCTGACTGGCACCGGCAAGGTGAAACACCGTTCGGCCGGCACCAGCCACCTGGCTTCGCGGATGAGCCACAAGCGCAAGCGAAACCTCCGCCGCACCGATACGGTGAACACGACCGAGGAAAAGCGAATTCGCAAGGCCTTGGCTGGCTTCAGTCTGTGATCGGGCCGCCTTGGGCCGTCGGGCCTTGGTGCCTGGCGGTCGGGCAGTCGCGTCGGGCCCGAGGGCCCGAGTTGTCGTTTACTCCAGGAGCGAACAAAACGCTCTGCGCCGTTGTCCAATAGATGGCGGCGGCCGCTCGACCCGCTAAGAATAGGGTCGAGCCAATGGCCTCTGCGGTTTGATCCGCGGAGGCGACCACGCGGGACGGGCTCCCGAACGCTCCCCAGCAGGTTTGGGGAGGGCCTCGTATCCCCCAACACGCAAAGGTGTGCCATGAGAAGTATCAAAGGTGCGGCCCGCCGCCAGTCCAAACGCCGCTTGTTCAAGAAGGCCAAGGGGTTTGTCGGCGGCCGCCGGAAGCTGCTGCGCACGGTCAAGGAATCGTTGATCCGGGCCGGCGTTTATGCCACGCGCGACCGTCGGGTGCGCAAGCGCGAGCTGCGCAGCCTGTGGATCATCCGCCTGAATGCGGCGGTCCGCGAGCAGGGGCTGCGCTACAGCCAGTTCATTCACGGGCTGGCTCTGGCGAAGATCGAGTTGGATCGCAAGATCCTGTCGGATATGGCCATTCGCGATCCGGAAGGTTTTGCCCAGGTCGTGACCTTGGTGAAGCAGGCGATGGCCTCGGCCGCCTGAGAAGGGCGTGCGCGAACCGATCCGCGGCCTGGCCGCAGCCGATCGATTGGGCGGCGAAGCCCGAGTCCTAGCGATTGAACGCAAGTCATCAGCCCGGAGCAAGCGCAGCGCTGCTCCGGGTTGCCCTTTGGGGTGATCGCTGTTCTTGCGAGCCCTGGTGAGCGCTGCCGTGGGGAGAGCCGTCGTGGTCAAGCCCTTGAGTGAGTTCCTGGCCGAATTGGATGGCCTTTGCCAGGAGGCGGTCTCGGCCTTCTCTGCGGCCGCCGACACCGAAGCGCTGGAGGCGGTGCGTGTCCGCTTCCTGGGCGCCAAGAACGGCCAGATCAAGGATTTGCAGAAGGGGCTGGGGCAGGTCGACAAGGCCGACAAGCCGGTGGCCGGCAAGCAGTTCAACGAGGTGAAGAACCGCGTGGAGGCAGCCCTGGCCGAGGCAACGGCGCGCGTGGCCACCAGCCAGGCGCAATCCGAGACGCGTCCCCGGCTGGACGCCTCGGTGCCAGGCCGGCGGCAGAAACTAGGCCGCTTGCATCCGCTGACCCAGACCGTCGAGGACCTCAAGGACATCATGGCCCGGCTGGGCTTTACGGTGGCCGAGGGGCCCGAGGTCGAGGATGAGTGGCACAATTTCGAGGCCTTGAACATCCCGGGCGATCATCCGGCGCGCGATCCGCTGGAGAACTTCTACCTGGCGACGGCCGGGGTGGTTGCCGGCGGCGAGGGCGGGACCACCGCGGCCAGCGGCGGGGCGGGCAACCTGTTGCTGCGGAGCCAGACCAGCACGGTGCAGATCCGCGTGATGGAGAAGACGCGACCGCCGGTGCGGATCATCTCCTTTGGCCGGGTGTATCGGCCCGACACGGCCGACGCCACGCACTATCCGATGTTCCATCAGATCGAAGGGCTGCTGGTCGATCGGCACGTGACCATGGCCGACCTGAAGAGCGTGCTGCGGCTGTTTGCGGCCAACTTCTTCGGCGGCGACGACGTGCACATCCGTTTCCGGCCATCGTTCTTCCCCTTCACCGAGCCCAGCGTGGAAGTCGACATGAGTTGGCGCGGCGGCTGGATCGAGATGGGCGGGGCGGGCATGGTCGATCCGAACGTGTTGTCCGCCGTGGGTTATGACCCGGAAGAGGTCAGCGGATTCGCCTTCGGCCTGGGCATCGAGCGGATCTGCGCCCGGCGGCACCAGGTCACCGACATCCGCGAGTTCTATCGCAACGACGTACGGTTCTTGCACCAGTTCTAGAGAAGTCGGAAGTGGGAAGTCGGAGGTCGGAAGGAACGGCCAGCCTCTGATCGGGTTCTCACTTCCGAATTCCGAATTCCGAATTCCGAATTCCGAACTACCATGATCGTCTCCTGGAATTGGCTCAAACAGTACGTGCCCTTGGACATTCCGGTCGCCGAGTTGGAGCGGCGGCTGATGATGGCCGGCCTGAACCACGAGGGGACCAGCGAGGTCGACGGCGACCTGGCGGTCGACTTCGAGGTGACCAGCAACCGGCCCGACTGCCTGGGCCACCTGGGCATCGCGCGCGAAGCGGCGGTGTTGTTCGGCCTGCCGCTGCAGATGCCGGCCGCCCAGGTGCGCGAGGGCGCGGCGCGGGTCGAGGAGCTGGTCAAGGTCCGCATCGACTGCCCGGACCTGTGCTATCGCTACACGGCCCGGCTGGTCCGCGGAGTGAAGGTGGCTCCCAGCCCGGCCTGGCTGGCCAGCCGGCTGCAGACCGTGGGCCTGGCGCCGGTGAACAACGTGGTGGACATCAGCAACTACGTGCTCATGGAGTGCGGCCAGCCGCTGCACACGTTTGATTTTGGCCGGCTGAAGCAGGGCGAGATCGTTGTCCGGCGGCCGCGCCCCAACGAGACGATCGAGGCCATCGACCACAAGACCTACGCCCTGGGGCCCGAGATGTGCCTGATCGCCGACGCGCGCGACGCGGTGGCCATTGGCGGCGTGATGGGCGGGGCGAGCACCGAGATTTCGACGCGGACGCGCGACGTGCTGGTCGAGGCGGCGGAGTTTGCGCCGCTTTCCATCCGCAATACGGCCCGGCTGTTGAATCTGCACAGCGATTCCTCCTACCGCTTTGAGCGGAAGATCGACCCCGAGGGGGTCGACTGGGCCAGCCGCCGCTGCTGCGAGCTGATCCTGGAACTGTGTGGCGGAGAACTGGCGGCCGGGGTGGTCGACGTGGGGCGTCAGCCGCCAGCGCGTGCGCCGGTCGTGCTGCGATTCAGCCAGTTGAAGCGGATTTTGGGCATCGACATCGACCCGCAGCGTGTGCGCGAGATCCTGGCCGCCCTGGGCAACCAGGAAACGGCCGCGGACCAGAAGCAAGTCACGGTGGTCCCGCCCAGTTGGCGCCGCGATTTGACGCGGGAGATCGACCTGGTGGAAGAGGTCGCCCGGATCCACGGCTACGAGCAGATTCCGGAAGACGTGCGCGTGCCCATGGCCCCCTCGATCCGCAGCCGGGAAGACCGGGTGCTGGGCCAGGTGCGGCAGGTGCTGACGGCGTGCGGATTCGACGAGGCGATGACGCTGAGCGTGGTCGATGAGCCGCTTTCGGCGGCTTTCAGCCCGTGGAGCGATCAGCCGGCCCTGCAAAGCCAGACGCCGATTCGCGGGGCGGATCGGCTCCGCCGCAGCGTGGTCCCCAGCCTGCTGGCTGCAAGGCGGACCAACCAGTCGCTCTCCAACCCGGAGATCGAGCTGTTCGAAATCGCCAAGGTCTACTTGCCGCGGCCAGGCCAATTGCCCGTGGAAGACGTGGTCATCTCGTTGAACAGCAGCCGGCCGTTCGAGTTCGTTAAGGGCGTGGTCGAGTCGCTGCTGGAGAGCCTGCACGTGGCGGGCCGGCTGGATGCGGCTCCGGCGGGCTGCGAATTGCTCGATCCGGAGCAGTCTTGCCGGCTGCTGCTGGACGGCAAGTTGCTGGGATTTCTGGGCAGCGTGCGCGGTCCGGCCCTGCGGCAATTCGAACTGCGTGGCGAGACCCTGGTAGCCGAGTTGCGTTTTGCAGTCCTGGCCGAGGCGGCCAACCTGGTGCCGCGCTACGAGCCGTTGCCGCTGTACCCGGCGGTCAGCCGCGACCTGAACTTCGTGGTCAGCGAGTCGGTGCGTTGGGCGGACGTGGCGCGGACCGTGCAAGCCACGGCCGGCGCCTACTTCGAATCGCTCACGTACCTGGACACCTATCGCGATCCGCAGCGACTGGGCGAGGGCAAGAAGAGCCTGTTGATGACCCTCGGCCTGCGTTGGAAGCAGGGCACCCTGACCAGCCAGGAGGCCGACCGCGTGCGCGACGAAATCGTGTCCGCCTGCCAGCGGGAGCACGGGGCCCAGCTCCGGGCATGAGGCTGCCGGGACCTCAGACGAACCAGCACGCAAATGACCTGTCGGTGGCCCCAGGTGCCTCGGTGCGGAGGATGGCCAGCATTGGGCCTTGGCTATTGCGTCTCAGTCAATCAATGCCGTGCAGGCCGACCATTGGGAGGCCGGTTTTCCCGCGTAACGGCTGGGACAGCCACGACATCCCTTTTCTGACACCCAATAGAACCGACGATCCTGCAGTCTTGCTGACTGCCGGGCCCCCCTACCCCACCCGGCGATGCCGTCGCCAGCGGCGGTCCATCGCGTATAATCAATGGGTTGGGGGGGGAGGTTCGTTGGCTACTATGCAGCACGCAGAAATCGTCACTTGGCTTCGGGAGGAGAACTCCAGCCGTCTGGGTGAGTTGTGGCAGCGCGCCGACCAGACGCGTCAACGCTTTGTGGGGGGGGAAGTCCATCTCCGCGGCTTGGTGGAGATCTCCAACCACTGCGTGCGCCTGTGCGGCTATTGCGGTCTGCGCGCACCGAACGACGGTCTGCGCCGCTACCGCATGACGGAAGAGGAGATCCTGCAGGCCGCCGATCGGGCGGTTTCGTTTGGCTATGGGACGGTCGTGTTGCAGTCGGGCGAGGATCCGGGGCTTAGCGGCGCATGGATCACGGAGCTGGTGCGGCGGATCAAGTCGCAAACGCCGCTGGCCGTGACCCTGAGCCTGGGCGAGCGCAGCGACGAAGACCTGATCGCCTGGCGTGCGGCGGGCGCCGACCGCTACTTGCTCCGGTTTGAGACCTCGAATCGCCAATTGTACGAGCGGATCCACCCCGCGTTGCCGCGGCGCGTCTCCGACCGCCTGGCGATCCTGCGGCGGTTGCGCGAGTTGGGCTACGAGGTGGGCAGCGGCGTGATGATCGGCATTCCCGGCCAGACGTACGACGACCTGGCGCGCGACATCGCCCTGTTTACCGAGTTGGATCTGGACATGATCGGCGTCGGCCCCTGGCTGGAGCATCCCGACGCGCCGTTGGCCGATCAGGACCTGCGCGCGACCGCTCCGCCAGGCGAGCAGGTTCCCAGCAACGAGTTGATGACCTACAAGGTGATCGCCTTGGCACGGCTGGCGTGCCCGCGCGCGAACATCCCCAGCACCACAGCCTTGGCCACGCTGAACAAGGCTCAGGGGCGCGAACTGGGCCTGGTGCGCGGGGCGAACGTGGTGATGCCCAACCTGACGCCACCGCAATATCGAGCGTTGTACGAGATCTATCCCAACAAGGCCTGCATCGCCGAGACCGGCGAGGCGTGCTTTGCCTGCCTGAACCAGCGAATCGAGAGCCTGGGTCGGCCGATTGGGGTCGGCCGGGGCGATTCGCCCAACGCCACCGCGCGAACCGCCGGCTCAGCGAGTGTTGATAACCTATAACCCGCGAAAGTTGAACCGTCCGATGTCGAGCGTGGCCCCCACTCGCAAGCTCAGTCAAAGTGCCTGCGATTTCATTGACGAGAGTTTCCTGCACGGTTTGTTGGACCGGCGTGCCGAGGCCGCCCAGGTCCGCGACGTGATCGCCAAGAGCATGGCCAAGCAGGCCCTTTCGGTCGAGGAGACGGCGGTGCTGCTCTCGGCCGACGCGCCCGAGCTGGTCGAGGAGATCTTCGAGGCCGCGCGGCAATTGAAGCGCGACGTGTACGGCAACCGGATCGTGCTCTTCGCCCCTCTGTACGTGGGCAACGAGTGCCGCAACGACTGCTTGTATTGCGCATTCCGCCGCTCGAACACCGAGCAGATTCGCCGCACACTGAGCCCGGCCGAGCTGCGCTCGCAAGTCGAGGCCCTGCTGCGCCAGGGGCACAAGCGCTGCATCCTGGTGTTCGGCGAAGACCCGCGCTACAGCGCGCAGTTCATTGCCGATTGCGTGCGGGAAGTCTATGCGGTGCAGCTAGAGCATGGCGAGATCCGCCGCGTGAACATCAATGCCGCGCCGTTGGATCACGAGGGCTACGCCACGGTCAAGGCGGCGGGCATCGGCACGTACCAGATCTTCCAGGAAACCTATCACCACGAGACCTACCGCCACGTGCATCCGGGCAAGGCGCGGAAGAGCGACTATCTATGGCGGTTGGACGGGGTGTCGCGCGCCATGGAAGCGGGTTGCGACGACGTGGGCATTGGGGCCCTGTTTGGCCTGTACGACTGGCGGTTCGAGGTGTTGGGGTTGGTGAGCCACGCCTTGCACCTGCAGAAGCACTACCACGTCGGCCCCCACACGATCAGCTTCCCCCGCTTGCGCCCGGCCAGCGGCGTGCAGTTGGACGAGACCTATCGCGTGGGCGACGAGGCGTTCAAACGATTGATCGCCATCCTGCGGCTGGCGGTGCCGTACACGGGGCTGATCTGCACGGCGCGCGAGCCCGGTGCGCTGCGCCGCGAGGTGATGGCCTTCGGCGTGTCGCAGATCGACGCCGGCAGCCGCATCGAGTTGGGCGGCTACACCGAGGCGGGCGATGCGCAAGTCATCGAGCGCGAGCAGTTCCAACTCGGCGACATCCGTCCCCTGGACGCCGTGATGCGGGAGTTGATCCAGGACGGCTACATCCCCAGCTTCTGCACGGCCTGCTACCGGCTAGGCCGGACGGGCGAGCATTTCATGGAGTTCGCCATTCCCGGCTTCATCCAGAACATGTGCACGCCCAACGCGCTGTCGACCTTGATGGAATACCTGGTCGACTATGGCTCGCAGGAGACCTGGGAAACCGGCCAGCGCCTGGTGCGACAGGAGCTGGACAAGCTGCCCGAAGGCCCGCGCAAGAAGGACTTGCAGGACCGCTTGCGGCGGATCCAGGAAACCGACGCGCGGGATCTGTATTTCTGACGCCCCGTCGGTTTCCGTTCGGTGCGTGGGCCGCTTACGACTTGACGAGAGACCATGACCGCCTTCCGCCAAGAGACCGACCTGTTGGGCACGCGCGAGGTGCCGGCCGACGCCCTGTACGGCATCCACACCTTGCGCGCGTGGGAGAACTTTCCACTTTCGGGCCGGGTGGTGCATCGCGCGCTGGTCCACGCCTTTGGCGCCGTGAAGCTGGCCTGTGCCCGGGCCAACCACGAGTGGAAGGCGTGGGATGCGGCCAAGTTCGCCGCCCTGGAATCGGCCTGCCTGGAGATGATGGACGGCCGGCTGGACGAGCACATCGTGGTCGACGCGCTGCAGGGCGGGGCCGGCACTTCGACCAACATGAACGTCAACGAGGTGCTGGCCAACCGGGCCCTGCAGCACCTGGGCCGGCCGCTGGGCGACTACGCCACGGTGAGCCCCGCCGACGACGTGAACCTGCACCAGTCGACCAACGACACCTATCCCACGGCCCTGCGCGTGGCGGCGATCTGGGCCTTGCGCGAGTTGGAACGCAAGCTGGTCGTTCTGCTGGAAGCCTTTCAGCAGCAAGAGCGGCAACTGGCGCACGTGGTCAAGGTGGGACGCACGGAGTGCCAGGACGCCGTGCTGCTGACGCTGGGCCGCGAGATGTCGGCCTATGCCGAAGCCATGGCGCGCGATCGCTGGCGGATCTACAAGTGCGAGGAGCGGTTGCGCGTCGTCAATCTGGGCGGCACGGCGATCGGCACCGGCGTGGGCGCGCCGCGGCAGTACATCTTCCGGGCCGTGGAACACCTGCGGCAGATCACCAACTTGGGCTTGGCGCGGGCCGAGAACCTGGTCGACGCCACGCAGAACGCCGACGCCTTTGTCGAGGTCAGCGGCATCATCCGCACGCTGGCCACCAACCTGATGAAGATCGCCAATGACTTGCGGTGGCTCTCCTCAGGTCCCGAGGCGGGCCTGGCCGAGATCCGCCTGCCGGCACGGCAGGCCGGCTCCTCGATCATGCCCGGCAAGGTCAATCCCGTGATCCCGGAGGCGGTGTGCCAGGTCGCGATCGTGGTGATGGGGCACGACCAGGTGGTGTGCCAGGCGGTGGCGGCCGGCAACCTGGAACTGAGCCAGTTCCTCCCCCTGGTAGCCGACAGTCTGTTGACGTCGCTGGACCTGTTGACCAATGCCTGCGATCTGTTCGCGCGGTTGTGCGTGCAGGGCATCCAGGCCAACGACGACCAGTGCCGCCGGCAGGTGGAGACGAGCACGGCCACGCTCACGGCCCTGGTCGAGATGGTGGGCTATCACGAGGCATCGCGATTGGCGGTCCTGGCGCGGCAGACCTGCAAGAGCATCCGCGAGCTGGTGCTGGAGCAAGGCCTGCTCACGCCGCAGCAGTTCGACCAGCGCATCGCCCCGGACCATGTGCTGCGCCTGGGGCACCCCGACCAGCCACAACCGTAACTCACCCCGGATTCCCAACCTGCCATGCGTCCCGCTCCCAAAGCCTTTCGCCTGCACATTGGTCTGTTTGGACGGCGCAACACGGGCAAGTCGTCGCTGCTGAACGCGCTCACGCGGCAGCAGGTGTCGATCGTCTCGGAAGTGGCGGGCACGACCACCGATCCGGTGGAGAAGCCGATGGAAATGCTGCCCATCGGTCCGGTGCTGTTCATCGACACGGCCGGCATCGACGACGTGGGCGCGCTGGGCGCAATGCGCGTGCAGAAGACGCGCCAGGTTTTCGACCGGACCGATGTGGGGATTCTGGTCGTGGCGGCAGGGCAATGGGGGGAGTTCGAAGAGTCGATCCTGACCGAGTTGCGAGCGCGGCAGGTGCCGCTGATCGTGGTGTTCAACAAAGTCGATCTGGCCCCGCCGGCCAGCGCGTTGACCGCCCGTTTGCAGCAGGAGAAGACCCCGACCGTGGAGGCCGTGGCCCTGCGTGGCGAGGGCGTGCCGCAACTGCGCGAGGCCCTGATCCGCGTGGCGCCGGAAGACTTCATCAACACGCCGCCGATCGTGGCCGACCTGGTCCCGGCCGGCGAGATGGCGGTGCTGGTGGTGCCCATCGACCTGGAAGCCCCCAAGGGGCGGTTGATCCAGCCGCAGGTGCAGACGATCCGCGACCTGCTGGACGGGGACGCCTATTGCATGGTGGTCAAGGAGCGCGAACTGCGCGACGCCCTGGAGCGGCTGCGCCGGCCGCCGGCCCTGGTGGTCACCGATTCGCAGGCCTTCTTGAAGGTCTCGGCCGACACGCCGCCGGGCGTGAAGATGACTTCTTTTTCCATCCTCTTCGCGCGGCAGAAGGGAGACTTGAGCCAGTTCGTGCAAGGCGCGATGGCCATCGACCGGTTGCGGCCCGGCGATGCGGTGCTGATGGCCGAGGCCTGCACGCACCACCCCATCGGCGACGACATCGGGCGTGTGAAGATCCCGCGCTGGCTGCAGCAGTACGTGGGCGGGAAATTGGAGTTCACGACCATCCAGGGGCACGAGTTCCCCGAGGACCTGGGCCGCTATAAGCTGCTGATCCACTGCGGGGCCTGCATGTGGAATCGCCGCGAGATGCTCACGCGCATGCTCCGCTGCCGGCAGATCGGCCTGCCCGTGGCCAACTACGGCCTGACGATCGCCTACACGCTGGGGATCTTCGATCGGGCGTTGGAGCCGTTTCCGGACGCGTTGCACTTGTACCAGCAAGCCCGGGCCGGGGGGCAGGCACGTCGTGGGCCTGCCGAAGCCTGAGACTGCATGGCCACGCAAGCGTGGCCATGGCACCCAAGCTTGGCTATGGCACGCGCGATGTCCCTAGCGCGCCACTTCGGCCAGCACGTAGGGGCCCTTGGGAATCACGGCGATCGAGGCTTGGGGGCCGTACTCGGCCAGCGAATCGGCCACGGCCTGCTCCACGGTCGGGGCGCTCTCCACGAACAACCGCGCGATCTTCTCCGGCGGCAGCCCCTGCGTGATCACCTTGACCTTGGCCTTGCGGCGCACCTTGGCCAGTTCTTCCAACTGCCACTGGTCGGGCACGAAGTAGTCTTCGTGCTGAATCCGATGCATGAAGGCGTCCAGGCTCGCGTTTTCCTCGAACAGACGCTGGAAGGGGGCGCTGCCGACGCCTTCCTCCATCCCGGCGGCGAGGATGATCGTGCCGCCCGGCTTGACAATCTCCATGGCCCCCACCATGCCCTTGACACACTGATAGAACGTCGTGTCCAGCGGATAGCCGGCTCCGCAGGTGACCACGATGTCCACGGGCCGCGGCACGACGTCGGTCACCAACCGCCGCACGAAGCGCGTCCCGTCCCAGAAGGCTTCTTCCGGGTGGCCGGCAAAGAGGGCCAGGATCTCGCGCCGCTCATTCATCACGGCGTTGACGATGAAGTCGCAGCCCACGCGGCGCGCGATCCAAGTGACCTCTTCGTGTACCGGATTGCCTTCCAGGCGACCGCACCGCGCGTCGGGATGCTCCAGGAACCGCGGACTGTGCCAGGCGCGGACCGTCTCTACGGCGGCGATGCCCGGGCAAATCGCCTTGCGGCCCCCGGAGAAACCGGCCATGAAGTGCGGTTCGATCAGGCCCGTGGTGATCTTCAGTTGGGCCTCGACGTAGCGGCGATCGATCCACAGCGGGACGCCGCGCGGGCTGACGCCCAGGTGCACGTGCTGCGATCGGTCGTGGCCGTCGTGGTTCTCGATGCGATAGCCGGCCATGACCTTTGGTCCGACCATCTCGGCCAGTTCCTGCCCCAGGTTCGGCCGGTGCAGGCCGGTGCCTATAAGCACGGTGATCTTCTCACGGGGCACGCCGCTGGCTTCGAGCGTGCCTAGCAGGGGTGGAAGAATGACCTGATTCGGCACCGGGCGCGTGACATCGGAGATCACGACGCAGGCGCTGCGGCAACCGCGCGCGATCGCCGCCAACGAAGGCGAGTTGTGCGGATGCATCAGCGCCCGACGCACCACCGCATCGGGGTCGGCGACCGGCGCCGCACAACCATATCCCAGGCACTTCACCACGCGGTCGTCAGGTAAGGTGACGTCCAGGCCGGTCCGACCATACTCCAGACGAACTTGCATGAGAAAGGGAACCCCCGACGCCCCGTCAGAATTACTCGCAGCCACCACCAATCGCAGCCGCACCACGGCCGCGCTGATTCAACATCGATCTCCAGACCGCTACACCCCTGTCAGACGGCGCGGCGAGACCGGGGCGCCGCATGGTCCTGGAACCGACTTGGATTGATCCCTGTGTTGTCAGTAGCCCGGGCAAGACAACAGGGGCCCCGGGAAACCGGACATGTGCGTCCCACCTGGGTCGGGACCCCATTTTCCGGTTCACGGCGATGCAGGATGCAATCGAAGAGCCCTTACTTGGCCGGCTTAGCCGCCTTGGCCGTCTTGGCGGGAGCGGCAGCCGGAGCGGCGGCGCCTTCAGCCCCTTCCTCTTCTTCGCCCTTGGCCTTCTTCTTCTTCTTGCGCATGGCCAGCTTGTAGACGCGCACCTTGGCCAACCCTAGCGGACAGTCCCCTTCCTTCCAGCGATCCGATGCCTTCAGGCGCTCGATGCGCTCGGCTCGGCTCAGTACGCTGCGAGCACGCGCCAGTCCGGCCCGCACCTTCAGGCTTTTGTCCATCGTCATGGCAGTTCGTCTCCTCGTGTTGATCGAGGCCGGCGGCAGAGTCTACAGCTTCGCCGCGACCCGGCATTTCGGCATTGGCTTGGGCGTGGAGGCTCGGCGGTCACGGGCTGGGCCTCGACTCACCCCGTCACCGTCGACTTGACCAATCAGGGCGTCGGTCGGTCTGAGGGGGAAACCATGCAGTATAAGGATCAAACCGTGCCCTTTCAAGGACGGATGCCCAGGGAACGCGAGCGTGTCTCGATGAGGCGACCACCTCCTCCGCCCAGAGCCGCCACCACGACACCTCCTGCAGCGGGGGACAATCGTGGCCTCTTCCATAAAACGACCATTCCGAGTGAGAGGCCCTGGCCTGGTCTGGCATTGCTCGGCACTTCTGCGTTGTGGCACGTGTTGCGGCCCCGGGACTCGATAGGTTGGGTAGATCGGGCGGTGATTCACGATCGTAACTAACCTGCCGGTTGTAGCGTTTTTCTCGATTCTACCGATTTTGTGGCCGATAAATCCCAGGTGGAACCGTGATCGGCCGGCCGCGCAGGCTTGGCCACACTCGTTCGCTGCGCCATCTCCAGGGTCAAACGACCTTACACTCGGCAACATCTTATGCGGGGGAACATCGCGATGAAACGCGCCCTTTTCGTTTGCCTGGCCGTGGCCGGGCTGGCCGCGAGCACAGGTTGCTGCGGCGGATTCGGGGTTCGCTGCCACCATTCCTGCGGATCGGAAGCGGCCTGCGGTAGCTGTGCGGGGCCAGCCGTCGAATCCTGCGGCGGTTCGTGCGGAGGCGGAGGTTGCGATATTACCTGTGACGAGGGGAACTGCGGCCGCGGATGCTTCAACCCGTTGGCGCCACTCGGCTGGGTGGTGCGACTGCTCGGGTGCGGATGCCCGTGCGGTGGATGCGACCGCGAGTCCTACTGGGGCGATTTCTACAGCGACCCGCCCGCTTGCCACGAACCGTGCGATCGCCAGGGCAACTGGCAGGGGCGCGGATGTGGCTGTGGCGGGGACGGCTACAGTGTGAAGGGGAACTACATTACGGACGAAGGTCTGGCGCGGAGCGTTGCTCAACCGCCGCTTTCGAATCAGACGGTCTCGACGAAGGCCGGATCTCGGTATCCGACCCAGACACCGCAGTACGCCCCCAAGTCGGTGGCCAAGTCCCCGTACATCTCCCAGTCAGGGGCTGCTCGGGCCAGCGGATCGCGGAGTGCCATGGTTCAGAATCAGGGATCGAGCGGCGCGGTCGGAGCCGTGCCGCCGCCCAAGCTGATCTCCGTGACGGATCGGGTGGTCAAGCCGGCCACGACTGCTGCTGAGGAAGAGGAACCGGCCGCCGTCATCGCGCAGAACCCGCGCGGCGAGTGGAAGGCTGCTCGATAAACGCCTCCGCTTATCGGTCTGCTGCAGACGGCAAGACAAGAAGCATCTCCCAGGACCCGCGGCCACTCGGCCAGCGGGTCCTGTTGTCTTCTTGGTCCCTGGACACTGCAAACAACGAGGGTGGGCGAGGCGATTGCCTGGGTGCTCGACGCTGGCCGTTGTGCGGCCCGAGGTCTACGACTACATTGGCCTGGAGGGGATGAACCATGCCTGTGAGGTCGCAGATGAGCCGCTTCGCGCCGTGGGACCGAAATCGACCGGGTGCGTTTCTGCAGAAAGCGGCGTTGAAGCCTGTCTTTCTGAGCGCAGCAGCAAATGCCGACACTGGCAGCCAGCAACCCAGCGCACCGTCGACATCCGGGCGAAGGCTGAGGGCCTGGCGGTGGTCCCTGCTGCTGGCGCTGACGGGTTTTCCGGTTCAGGCCGCGCACGCTCAGGCTACGCTCCAGGAGAAGCCCTCGGCAGCGGTCGTCTTTGAGAAGGTTTGCGACCGGGTGCGGCAGTCCTATCAAGGCTTGGAGCCGGCGGCTTGTCGCGAATTGCCCATCGGGCTGTTCGACTCGGGCACGGGCGGGCTGACCGTCCTGGAACAGATCCTGGGACTGGACGCCTTCGACAACGCGACGCACGCGCCGCGCGCCGGGGGCGACGGCCGGCCGGACTTCGAATGGGAGCAGTTCGTCTTCCTGGCCGATCAGGCGAACATGCCTTACGGGCATTACGCGTCGGTGGGCAAGGCCGAGTTCCTGCGCGAGTTGGTGCTGAAGGACGCCGAGTTCCTGATGCTGGCCGAGCAGCGCGCGGCGAACCGCTGTCCGCTGGCGCCGGGCGAAGGCCCGAGCGAGCCCGCCAAAGCGGTCGTCATCGCCTGCAATACGGCCACCGCCCATGGCGAACACCTGATCCGCAAGCTGATCCGCGACGCGGGCGCGCCGGTGTTCTTGTTGGGCGTGATCGAGGCGGGCGCCGAAGGGGCCTTGGAGTCGCTGCCCGAAGGGCAGGGCGGCACCATCGGCGTGCTGGCCACCTGCGGGACGGTCAGTGCCGGGGCCTATCCAGCCACCATCCAGCGTCTGGCCCAGGCGCGCCATCCGCGCGCCGCCGTGCAGGTCGTGCAGCAAGGCTCGCTGGGGTTGGCGGGCGCCATTGACGGCGTTGCGGATTTCATTGCGCCCACGGCCAAGGGGGTGCGCAGCGGCTATCGGGGACCGGGGTTCGACAACACCGAGGCGCCGATCGCGCGCGAGTGCCTGCCGCGGATGGCCTTCGATTTCTCTGGCGGAGCCATGCTTTGCCAGGGCGATCCCGGCAATCCGACCGCCTTGCAGATCAATTCCGTTGCCAATTACGTGGCCTACGACGTGACCCTGTTGCTGGAGAGCGTGCGACGAGCAGCGCCGGCAGAGCCGCTGCGCGCGGTAATCCTCGGCTGCACGCATTTCCCGTACTTTGCCGACGCATTTCGTCATCAGCTCCGGCGGCTGTACGACTATCAGGAGGAGGGGCGTTATGTCTATCGGCCGTGGATGGCCGAGCACGTGGCGGTGATCGACCCGGCCCAGTTCGCCGCCAAGCAGTTGTATCGGGCCCTGGCGCGGGATCGCCGCCTGAGCCCGCCGCGTGCGTTGAATCGCGCGCGCGGCGAGTTCTTCATCACGGTGCCCAACCGTGCCTGGCCGGGCGCGGCGTTGAGCGAAGGAGGCTGGTTCACGCACGACTACAAGTACGGCCGCGTGCCGGGCCTGGACGGGGCCGATGTGCGGCGCGTGCCGCTGACTCCCCGGTGGCTGGAACCATCGGCCTGGGAGCGACTGCGGCGTGAAGTGCCGCGCACATTCGCGTTGCTGGAACGGTCTCCCTGAGCGCGGCTTCCGAGCGGCACGTCTGCCGCCGCGCGGTGATCCCGGCGTCACTGCCGTCGCAGCAGTTCCATCTCCACGGCGGCCAAGAGCACCGGGCCAAAACTGTGCACGTCGTCGACGCGCGTGGGGCGGGTGAGCCAGAAGTCGACTGGTGAATCTGTGTTGCCGGCCGTGCCGATGCAGGTGCCGTGAACCGCGCCTTGCTCGTCCACCATGGCCGCGATCCCCAGCCAGGCCCGATCGGCCATCGGCCGAAACCGCTGCGGCAGCCAGCCCTCGCGCAAGCCCAGCGCCAGGGCGTAAAGAATCAGGCCTGTGCCGGAAGTCTCCTCATAGGCGTCCGGGGTGGTCAGGTTCTGACGCCACATGCCGCTGGGGGCCTGCAGCGGCTGGAGGGCTACGAGCAGTCGTTCCAGCCTGGCGATCATCGCTGTGCGTCGCGGATGGTCCTGCGGCAGACAGCGAATCAGCTCCGCCAGACCGATCAAGGCCCAGCCATTGCCTCGCCCCCAGGTGTCGATCGAAACACCTGGCCGGCCGAAATTCTGGACCTGATGAAACAGCCCCAGCTTCTCGTCGAACAGGGCTTTCTCCATGCCGAGGTACTGCCCGATGGATTCTTCGTGCCAGGCCGGTTGCTGGAGCTTCACGGCCGCCATGGAAAGGAAGGGGCAGACGGCCATCAGGCAGTCGACCCAGATCTTCTCGCCCGGATCGCGCGGATGGCAGAACACCCCGTTGCGGTCGCGCGGATGCTCGTCGACCAGTTGTCTTGCGTATTGCGACAGCAGTTGTGGATCGCCCGGATAGCGTCCCTGCAGGCAACGATACGCGCCGGCCAGTCCACCCATGCGATAGTTGGCGAAGTTGAGTTTGGCGGACTTGCCGGCCGGAATGGCGATGAGCCGCAACAGAGTGCGGTCGACAAAGGCGTCGTAGTCGGCCCGGCCGCTGATTTCCGCCAACCGCTCCAGGCCGTAGAGCGTCAACAGGTCGCCATAGTGCAGTTTGGGCTCGATGGTCGCAACGTAGTGATCGGCCACGCGCAGGGCCACAGCCAGCGGCGCCGCTGCAGCCTGGGAGGGGCACTGTTCGGATGCTGGAGCGGCGGACGTGGTGACTTGTGCCGCGGCGGGTCCTGTATCCACCAGGCCGGCTAAGGCCAGCCCGATCGCAAGTCGAATGAGGGACGGCATGCGGTGGGTTCTCCTTTGCGGACCATCGTACCGCGCGCGGGCGCGACACGCCAACGCCGTCCGGGACGGGGCAGGAGAACTGCAAAGTCGTGGCTTGCAGGCCGCGTCGAATGGGGGTCATCCTGAGAATCGCAGCGAAGGTCTCGTTGGTGCCGGGGGAGTTGGGTTGGGCGACTCAGGTTCTTCGCTTCGCTTCAGAATGACGCAATTTACGGACTTCGCAGATCTCCTGCAGGACGGGGCTGAGGTGCCGCCCGGGTTGCGGTACTGGACTGCGGGTCAGAAAAGGGCTCGGCCGAGACCCACTGGCTGTTGGTGCGGCCTGTTGGCGCGGGTGTTTCGCCGGCCTGGGCGCGGAGTTATCATAATACCTACGCGCCCGCCGCGTCCTATCGACACCAGGGAGACCTGCCATGAAGAGCCCGTTTTCGTTCCCTTTGTCCACGTTCGACGCTTGCTCCACGCCCCTCAGCCGCCGGCGACTGCTGCAGGGAGCCGGGGCTAACCTGGCGGGCCTGTCGCTGGCCGGACTGTGGCCGACGGCGATCCTGGCGGCCGAGAAGGGGTCGGCCAAGGCGTCCGCCGAGCCGCTGCAGCCGCTGAACCGTTTCCCGCGCATGGTGCAGGAGTACTTCGTGCAGCAGGTGCGCATGGCCGAGCGCGCGGCCGAAAAAGTCCGCCGCGCGTTGCAGAGCAAGGAAGATGCGGAGAAGTACGTGCAGTCGTCGCGCAAACGCTGCCTGGAGAGCTTCGGCCCCTTCCCCGAGAAGACCCCGCTCAAAGCCAAGGTCACCGGCGTGGTCGACCGCGACGTCTACAAGATCGAGAAGGTGGTTTTTGAGAGCCGCCCCGGTTTCCTGGTGACCGGCAATCTGTATGTCCCCAAGGGCCGCAAGTTCCCCTTGCCCGGGGTGGTCGGCACCTGTGGCCACTCAAACAATGGCAAGGCGGCCGAGGCGTATCAATCGTTTGCCCAGGCCTTGGCCCGGATGGGCTACGTGGTGCTGATCTACGATCCGCTAGGCCAGGGCGAACGGACCCAGTATCCGCAATGGGGCAGCAAGCCGGGCAATGGCCTGAGCGTGCGCGAACACCTGTACTGCGGCAATCAGCAGTTCCTGGTGGGCGATTTCCTGGGCACCTGGCGTGCCTGGGACGGCATCCGTGCCCTGGACTATCTGCTCACGCGCGAAGAGGTCGATCCCAAGCACGTGGGCGTGACGGGCAACAGCGGTGGCGGCACGATGACCACCTGGCTGTGCGGCGTCGAGTCGCGGTGGACGATGGGGGCGCCGGCCTGCTTCGTGACCACCTTCCGCCGGAACATGGAAAACGAGTTGCCGGCCGACACCGAGCAGTGCCCGCCCCGCGCTTTGGCGTTGGGGTTGGATCACAGCGATTTTCTGGCCGCCATGGCTCCCAAGCCGGTGATCATCCTGGCCAAGGAGAAAGACTATTTCGACGTGCGCGGCGCAATCGAGGCCTACACGCGCCTGAAACGGCTCTACCAACTGCTGGGGGCCGAGGAGAACATCGGCCTGGCGATCGGCCCCACGCCGCACGGGTATTCGCAGGAGAACCGCGAGGCCATGTATCGCTGGTTCAATCGGGTGACGAAGGTTTCCGACGCCCAGGTCGAGCCGCAACTGGTCATCGAGAAGGATGAGACGCTCTGGTGCACACCCAACGGGCGTGTGTCGGAATTGGGCTCGCGTAGCGTGTTTTCCTACACCCAGGCGCGCGCGCAGCAACTGGGCAAGGGACGGAAGGCGGAAGGCAAAGAACTGCTTCAGGCCGCGGTCGAGGTCTTGAAGCTGCCGGCGCGCAGGCCAGGCACGCCCGACCACCGCAATCTGCGCAACATTCCCGCACGGCGGTATCCCAAGAAGTACTTCAGCGTGTACGCCGTGGAGACAGAACCCGGCATCCACGCCCTGGTCTCGCTGCTGGGGTCGGAGTCGCACGTCTCGCGTCCGCCGCAGGGTGTGCCGCGCGCGGTGCTGTACGTGTCGCATCAATCGGCCGACGCGGAGCTGCGCGATGAGCCGCTGGTGCGCGAGTTGATCGAGGCCGAGCCCGAGGCCGCCTTCTACGCCTGCGACGTGCGGGGCATCGGCGAATCGCGGCCCGACACGTGCGGCAAGGACAAGTTCCTCGATCCCTACGGCAGCGACTACTTCTATGCCATCCATTCCTTGATGCTGGACCGGCCCTACTTGGGACAGAAGGCGCACGACCTGTTGCAGGTCCTGCAGTGGCTCAAGGGCCAGGGGTGCCGCGAGGTGCATCTGGCCGCAAAGGGGTGGGGGACCTTGCCGGCCGTCTTTGCCGCCATGCTGTCGCCGCTGGTGACGCAAGTGACCCTGAAGAACGGCCTGAAATCATGGACGGCGATTGCCGAATCGGAAGAGTACGCCTGGCCGCTGTCGACCCTGCTGCCGAACGTGCTGTCGCGTTTCGACCTGCCCGACTGCTACCGCGTTCTGGAGGCCAAGAAGCTGCGGCAGATCGAGCCGTGGGGCCCCATGGCGGACAAGGCCTCGTGACCTACCTTCGCTGCGCGATGCAGAACGAGGCCCAGGACGACCGGACCATTCAACGCACGTCCAGCTCGATGATCTCGGCGGTCACCGGCTGGCCGGGGTGAATGTGCAAGCGCGCGACACTGATCGGCAACCGAAATCGCCGCGGTCCGGCACTGCCCGGATTCAGGTACAGCACCTCGCCGCGCGTGCACACACAGGGTTGGTGCGAGTGTCCGGAAATGACGACCGCAAAGCCGGCCGCCGCCGGGTCCAGGTCCAGCGTGCTCAGGTCGTGGAGCACATAGAGCTGCCGGCCACCGACCGGGACCACCTGGGTGGTCGGCCAATCGAGCCATCCATGGGCTCGATCGGTGTTTCCCTGCACGGGAACCACGGGGGCCACGCCCTCCAACAGACGGATGACCAGCGGCGAGCCAATGTCCCCAGCGTGGACCACGAGGTCTGAACCTCGCAGGGCGGACAGGGCTTCGGGGCGAAGCAGTCCGTGGGTGTCGGAAATCACGCCAATGCTGGCCACAAGCGGCTCGGTGGAATAAACTCAAGAGGCGTCGAGTCCGCGGCCGCAAGAGCCCCCCGTCTCGTGTCCTGCACGGGCCGGAACGGGCCTTGCGCAACGCCCGACGACAATTGCACTGCGGACATCCATATCGATCGACCAGGTTTTTGCGACAACTTCATCGCCATGTTTCCGCCGCCAGGAGAAAGAGCCATGCCTACCCCCCGCGAGACCCTTCCACGACGGACCTTCCTGCAGGGAGCCGCCTGCGTCGGGGCTGCGGGGATCCTCAGCGGTACGGCTTGTGAGGCCGGCGGCAGCACCGGGGCGATCCCGGCAGAACCCTTCCTGTATTGCCTCAATACGGCCACGATCCGCGGTTTCAAGCTCCCGCTGCCCGAGCAGATCGAGTTGACGGCCAAGGCCGGCTACCAGGCCATCGAGCCCTGGTTGAGCGACATCAAGCAATTCGTCGAGGGGGGCGGATCGCTGCGCGACTTGCACAAGCGGACCACCGATCTGGGACTGCGCGTGATCAGTGCCATCACCTTCAGCTCCTGGATGGTCGACGACGACGCCAAGCGTTCCGCCTCGTTGGAGACGTACAAGCGCGAGATGGATCTTCTGCTGCAGCTCGGCGACCGGCAGATCGCGGCGCCGCCCAGCGGCGGGAAGGACATGGCCATTCCGCTGCCGAAGATCGCCGAACGCTACCGTGCCGTGCTGGAGGTTGGCCGGCAGATGGGCGTCGTGCCGCAACTGGAGGTGTGGGGCGCGGTCAAGAGCCTGTCGCGGCTGAGTGAGGCCGCATTCGTGGCGACCGAAGCCGGGCACGCGGACGCCTGCCTGCTGCTGGATGCCTACCAGCTCCACCGGGGTAATTCTCCGATCGAAGGCCTGCGCCTCCTGAATGGAGCGGCGATGCACGCCTTCCACATCAACGACTATCCGGCCGATCCGCCGCGCGAGAGCCTCACCGACGCGCATCGCGTGTACCCGGGCGACGGCGTGGGTCCGCTGGGCGAGATCCTGCGCACGCTGGCCGCCAGCGGTTTTCGCGGGGCCCTGTCGCTGGAGTTGTTCAACCGCGACTACTGGCAGAAAGAGCCGCTGTGGGTGGCCCGAACCGGACTGGAAAAGACCCGGGCCGTGGTGCTCAAGGCCCTGTCGGGCAGTTGAACCCCCGAGGTGGCGCATCGGGGACGATTCCGCCCGAGTTCAAACGCATGGGGTTCCAGACCGAGGGAGGACGCGGGGCGGGACGGCGGTGCGCGGAGGGGTCTGGGCCGGGGCCGATCACTTGCCGCTCTTGGACGGCCAGAAGTGCAACAGCCGTCCCAGGCCCGACTTCTTCCCGAGCATGTCCTCGGACTGCGCTGCTTCGTCGCCACACAGGGCATTGGCCAGCGCCACGATCGAGTGCGTGATGGGGGCCTTCGGCGCCTGCTCGACCAGCGGCACACCGTTGTTGCGGACCTCGATCATGGTGCGATAGTCGTTGGGCAACTGCCAGAAGATGTCTTTGCCGATCGTCTCCTGGGCCTTCTTCAGCGTGATCGCGCCGCTGTCCAGGCCCACGCGATTGACGACGATCTTCACCTTGTCGGCGATGCCTTCCATCTGTCCGAACGACATCATCAACCGCACCACGTTTCGCAGGCAGGGCAGGTCCAACTGCGTGACCAACAGGATCTGGGTGGCCATTTCCAGGGCCATCAGGTCGATGGCGCTGTAGCTCTTGGAGAGGTCCAGGACCAGATGCGTAAAGGTGGCCTTCATCAGCCCGATGACCCGTTGCAGGTCGTCGGGCGAAATCAGGGCGATATCCTCGAGTTGCACCGGCCTGGGCAGCAAATACAGACCCGAGGAGTGCCGCGTGAGCGAGCGCTTCAAGAGGGTGAAATCCAGCCGCGTGACGTTCTGCGACACATCCACCAGGGTGTAGTCGGGGATCGTGTCCAGGAAGACGTCGGCGTCGCCCAGGCACAGGTCCAAGTCGACCAGGGCCACCGACTTCTTTTCGTCGCGCGCCAGGGCGCAGCCCAGGTTGACCGCCAAGCTCGTCGCGCCCACACCGCCGATCGATCCGGCCACGGCGATGACCTGACTGCCGCGGACCTTCTTCTCGCCCTGGCCGAAGCGGCGCTGGCTGATGCGTCCCAAGGCGGCCAACAGGTCTTCGATCCGCACCGGCTGGGTGAGGAATTCCTTGGCCCCGGAGCGCAGGGCCTGCAGGATCAGGTTGCCGTCGTTGGACGAGCTGACGACCAACACCGCACACTCGGGCGAGGCCTGCCCCAGCCGGGCCACGAGTTCCAGTCCTTTGGCCGGATCGCGATCGATGGCCACCAGGCCGATGTCGGGATTGGTCTGGGCCACCACGTCGGCGAAGAACTCGTAGCGCGAACACTCGGCCTCGAGCCAGACCATCTCCATGCCCAATAGCATCGACTTCATCGACTCTCGAGTCGAATCATTGGGATCGACGATCGCCAAACGCAGAACGTTGCTCATGGCCGTGCGGATAGAAGGCAAAGGCGGGGAGTCTTCGGCCCCAGGCAAGAACCGCGTCCACCTCTCTGCGGCCGCAGCGATGCGGAATCAGGTTCTTCATTACTTTACGTCATATCCGACGGGCCCAATGAAGCCCGGTTCTCCGCTGGCCTGCAAGGAAGTGGAAGAGGCCGGGGAGACTTGCGGTCTGGCGGGATTGTAGCGAGTTTGCGGATTGCCGGTGACTGCCGCGCGGGCCTGACCGTCCGGAGCGACGGCCGGCGTGGCGCGCACGCCGGAGGCCGGCGGCAAGGGGACGGACTCAGGCTGGGTGAGAATCATCCCCGGCTCAGGCGACGCGCCGCCCGTGCAGGGCGCGCAAGCGGGGCCACCGCGTCCGGTCCGGCATCCGCCGCGGCACACGCCGCAGCCGGCCCCCTGGCACTGCTGGCAGCCGCCAGGCACTTCCAGGTGTCCCTTCAAATACAGATTGCAGTCGTCGGGGACGACGGAGTTCATGCCCGGCCCGCACTGCGGCGCCTGGCCGGCGGGCAGGGCCTCGCACAGTTCGGGCGTGACCATGATCAGCAATTCGATTTCGTTTTCCTGGTGGGTCACGCGGCGGAACAGGGCCCCCAGATAAGGCAACTCGCTGACCCAGGGCAGACCTTTGTTCGCGGCCTCGATCCGGGTTTGCACCAGGCCGGCGATGGCCAGGGTCTGGCCGGCCATCATCTCCACGCCGGTTTCGACTTCGCGCACGCGGAGTCCCGGCACGTCGTAGGTGTCAATGGTCACGCTGCGGCTGGAGTCGATTTCACTCACGCGCGGTCGCACGTCCAGATGGATCCGGCCGTTGCCCAAGACGATGGGAACGAAGTCCACTTGCGTGCCGAATTTCTTGTATTCGATGGAGACGGTGCCCATGCTCTGCGGAACCAGGATCGGGAATTCGCCGCCCACCTGGAAGAAGGCCGGTCGACCGCTGGTGGTCACCAGCTTGGGTTCCGCCAGGATCTTCGCCAGATTGTCCTGCCGCAAGGCTTCCAACACGCCGTAGAAGTTGCTGTTGTTGCCCAACACGCTGAAGGCGAAGGTCTCGCTGCCGCTGGTGGCAACGGTTCCGCCGAAGCTGGCCGTCAGCAGGCCGCTGACTCCGGAGAAGACCAGGTTGCCGCTGGTGATCTTGGCCCAGTCCATGCCCAGGGTGCGCAATTTGGTGCGCGAAACCTCCATCACGCGGACATTGAGCACCACCTCTTGAACGCCGGCCACGGTCATGTTGTTGATGACCTTGGGGTAGTACTGCTCGGCGATCTCCACGATGCGGCTGATGTGTTCGGGCTGGTCGACGAACCCCGACAGGAGCACCGCCGTGCCCACCGGCACGGCTCTCAACGACGAATTCGGGAACTGCTCCTGCAAGAGCATGGTCAGCGCCTGCGTGTCGCCGTAGACGATCACGTCCAGCGTGTAGATCTTCTCGTCCTCGCCCCACAGGTTGACCTGGGTCACGCCCTGGGTCTTGGCGAAGATCTGCACCTCGTTGGGCGAGAGGATGTGTGGCTCGATGATGTCCGGGTTGTTGACCTGGACCTGAGGGATCTTCTGCTCGAGGGTCAGGATGCGGCTGGTGTTGACCGTCATCTGCACGCGGTCGTTGGGCCGCGTGACCTTGAAGACGATGGCCGGATTGGCAGAGACCGGCTGGGCCCGGGATGGCTCGGCCAGGGCCAGCCATGGCGCCCAGGCCAACAACATCCAACGGGGCGCCGTGCGCCGGAGCGTTGCAGCGAACATCCTTGACATCCTTGCAGGTTTCCGTTTTCGGAACGGGTTCATCCGTGGGTCCGTCCGACCCGCCAGCCGCCCTCTACTTCGACTCGACCGGTGGACTGTCGCTGCCCGTGGCCGTCGCGGGCAAGGCCGGCGGCGCCGGCGTGTCCACGGCCCCGATCTCCTGGATGGTCTGCCGCCACCGCGTGCGGCCTTGCACGTCGTCGGCCGGCTCCAGGATCACTTCCGACATCTTGCCGCCCGTCAACAGACGCGTCACGTACCGATTGGCGTTGACGGGCGCGGAGGCCACGTCCTTGGTGTCGGCCGGCTTGGCCTTGCCTTGCATCGTGCCCCTCAGCATGTCCAAGAAGTCCGTCCCGACGACCGGCTTATCGTCGGAGGGGGGGGGCTCGACCGCATCGCGCGCGCGCTCCTGGCCGAACAACCCCGACACCGACACCGGATTCACGGTCGAATCCTGGTCGTCTTCCGGCGACCTCAGCACCAGCCGTACCTGCCCCAACTCCGTGGCCAGCATGATCTTCTGGGCCTGCTCGGGCGTCACCAGCAGAGAGATCGTCTTGGCCTGCATGGCCTTGTTCTCGGCGTCGATCCGCTCCAGGTCGATCACGCTGTCGATGGCAAAGACCTTGATTCGCTGCAGCACGGTGCGCGTCATCGGCTCGTTGATTCCTGCCGTCGGATTGGGCAGCAGGTGTACCAGCACATCCACCCGGTCACCGGGCATGATGAGGCTGCTGGTGCCGCTGACGGCATCCACCTTCACCGAGACGACGCGCATCCCCTTGGGGATCTGCGGGCTGGCCCCCGTGTCGGCGGCGCCCTTGCCCAGGAGTTTGCCCTTCAGGATGGCTTCGCCGGGGTAGATCCGCGTGCGCGTCCGGCGTTTCTCGACATCGGCGATCTGGCTTGCCGCTCCGGGAGGGACTTTGCCCTTGGGCCACTCTTCCAGACGCAACATCTGCGCTGTCAAAGGCTCGTTGGGCGGTATCGAGACGGCGGCCACCAACACGGGCTCGGTCTCGCCGACCGGCGTGCCTGGATCCGCGTGCCGTTTGGCCATGACCTGGGTGATGCCAATGGAGGCCACCAGGCCACAGCCAAGCGCCAAGACGAGCAAGGCCAATGATTTGGCTCGCATGCACTCCCCCAGAGGCCTAGCCTACTTCGGTCCGATGTCCAGCCGGCAGGACATCGCTCTGTTCGACGGTCTCTCGCCGCATGACCGTTGTAGCTGTTAGGTTTCCGATTAAAAACATTGGCGTCGGAAGCCCACCAACTTGACTAAAAGGCACGCTGACGGTAACCGTCACCGGTTCGCCATATTCGGCCTCGTTCGGATAAGTCGGGACAACCGTTATACGCGCACCGCGGGCCAACCCTCGGCCCAGACACACATCGCCTCTGGTCGTGGGTTTGCGCCGTGCTTCCGTTCAGGACTGCGGCTGGGAGTCCACACCTTCGGGCACGGGGATGACCATGGCCATGAGCCTCAACTCGGCCAGCCCCAAGGCCCTCAGGAAGACACCGGTGCCACATTGGCGAACGGGCCAGTTCCGCAGCCTTTCGCTTTTTTCGGCACAAGCGGCAAACTCGCTGTAGTTTGTTAGGTTAGCTCGCTCCGATTGCCGTAAGCTGTCGTGGAAAGACAGAAAAGATCGTGGCTTACGGAACCCTAGCGAATGCCGGCGCGCTACAGCAACATTCCAGTCCAGGCAAAATAGGAAATTGTGCCGATCGCAATCGGAATCCCGTACGGGAGCAGCATCATCGTGCTCTTGCGTTCTGCGGCGATCGTCGACAACGCCGACACGTCGCGAAGCACGAGGATCTCGTTGACGATGCCGAAGAACTGCGTCTGGTGCTTTCCCCACTGGCGGCGGACCAGGACCATCGCCAAGGCGATCAGTCCGCCCAGGACTGCCGACACGCAGAAGGCATAGAACGTGGTCGTTCCCCAAACCCAGGCGCCCACGCCGGCGAGGAGTTTCACATCGCCGGCGCCCATGCCACCAATCGCGTAGGCCGGCAACAGGAGGGCCAGGCCCACGGCCGTCCCCACCAGACTCCAGGCCAGGCCGGGCCATCCGGCCACGGCCAGACTGTATCCCCAGCCGCTGACGATCATCGGAAAGGTGATCCAGTTGGGGACCTTGAGTTTCCAGCCGTCGATGACCGCGGCCACAACCAGGACCAGACTCACGAACCACACATGCCAGTTGGCGACCAGTGAATGGGACCAGGACGCAGACATTTCAAACTCCGTACCTGTTGGTTAATGCCGTTGTGGATGGGGGAACGCCTCGAGGTCATGGACTTCGCGAAACGGGGCTCGCGTTGGTTGCCCTCGTGGGTTCAGCAGCAGGACGCCACCGATGTCAATAGGATCATGCCACGGCCATTCCAGGCCTGGGCCTGCGAAAACGACCTCCTGTGGACTAGTCTCACGGCATCGGTGACCTGAGTCGTACAAGGCGGGAAAGCGGGAGGGCAGGACGGCTCAGGCCCGAGCCGCAAGCAGGAAATTCCAAAACACGGCCACGGCCGTGAAGAAGTAAACCACTACCTGAGCCGTAGCCCAGGTCATTTCGGTCGGGATTACGGGAAACATGGCAGATACTCCAGGGGCTTGCGCCGGGGGGGAACCGCATGGTTCCTTTCAGCCGCCTCCGGACCCCGGTGTCGCTCCGTTCTCTGCCGGTTCTCGGCGGGGCGACGGCGATCAGGGAGCGGCTCTAGATAAACTCTATGTCAAAAAATGACCCCTCGACGCGGAAAATCCCGGGTCGAGGGGTTATCGTGGAGGACCGGTCCCAGGCCAGTGCGAAGTGCGGAGGAGGCCGCACAACGCAGAAGTGGCCAGTGGTCCTGAGACCGGCTATGGAGCGATCCCCCCCGATGCTACGCTACCGCACATCGGGGGGCTGATCCGGCTGGCGCGTGTTGCACGGCCTCAGGCCGAGTCAACACGCAACGCCCCCTACTGAGCCACCTTGCTAGCCACCTTGTCGAATGTGGCCGACGCGTTGGTGCCGATCGCGGTGATGGCCGTCAGGCAGACAATCACGATCAAGGCCAGCATCACCGCATACTCAACGGCAGTCGGGCCATCCTCGGAAACGAGGAAACGACGCATCTTCGTGGCAAGCGACCTCATACATTCCTCCGTTCCAGCGTTCTCTCCGGCGGCACTCGGCTCGCCGAAGGTTTACCGGAAATCCAGGATTAGTTGGTTCCTCGGGCCCGCCGATCGTGACCCGCAAACGAGCACTGCCACCTCAGTTCCCAGGAGACCGCGTTGGCGGACGACCTTGATCTGCTTGTGGAAGGGCTTGTCTGCAGATGCAACAACGCTCGGCGGAGGCCTGCCCGCCTCTGGAACCTCGGGTTCACCTTCGCTGGATCTTCACCCGTCGCTTGCCGAACCACACGCTTCGGCAACATCCTTTCGGTAGCCGGCTGCCGGAAGACGTGCTTCCGGCCCTTGGCTTTGCGTCGCGGCCTTACAGCCGCTTTGCCTTTATCGAGGATGAAGAGCCCTTGCAGGCCTATCGCGCGGGGGCCGTTTGCCGCTCGACGAGAGCCGGACGAAAGTCCACTGGCAAACAAACCATCCCGCGGGCTTGGGCAGTTCCCCAAGCCGTCACTTCAAAACTAGGTCAGAAACACGCGCAAGTCAAAAAACTACCTGGAAAACGGCCAAAATCAGGCATCGTCGGCGGAGAGGCAAGAAAGCCGCCCAAGAAAATATAAACCCCTCGGTGTCCGTTGCCGTACACCGAGGGGCTCTTCTGTCCGGCTTGCTGGTGTTGCTCGGCGCTAGGCCGAGTCAACGCGTAGCGAACCCTACTGCTTCACCTTGCTGGCGACCTTGTCGAACGTGGCCGACGCGTTGGTGCCGATCGCGGTGATCGCTGTCAAGCAGACGATCACGATCAACGCCAACATCACGGCGTATTCGACGGCAGTGGGGCCATCCTCGGAAACGAGGAAACGACGCACATTCAGAGCAAGCGACTTCATGAGTATTCCTCCATTCCAGGGGCCTGGCCAGCGCGAAGTGCGCTGGCCTTGCCATACCGGAACCAAAGATTTTCGGGCTCCGTCGGGCACCACCAGGTGCATGCACCCGTGTCGGCCTGCCTTGTACCCTCCGGATCCCACTACAGGAAACACAGCCCTCATCCTGTCACTTGCCGAATCGCGGGGAGGACGCAAGTTCCACCCCACTTCGCCCTGCGCGGCTTGACCCGCGCCCGGGCCCGCAGACAATCGGCCGCCTCGCAGCGGCTTCATCCCTTCGGCAGCCAGGCTACCACTGGGCCGAACATCGCCTTCCGAGCCACCGCCAAAGCGTCCCGCGCACGGGATGCCCCTGCGGCACACGACCCGAAAACCGACGCTCACAGCCCAACCGGCCCTTGGCTTTGCGCCCCGGCCTTTCGACCGGTTTGCCTTTATCGAGGACTAAGGCTACAGGCCTTCTGCACCAGCGCTCCACCTTCGTGACGAGACGTGCGAAACAGGGTTCGGCGGAGAAACGCTCGTGCAGGACAGCATTACAACTGTCCTAGAGGCAGGCATACGCTCGCCTCTGCATGTAACCTAGGACAGAAACGGACCATGTCAAATTGGCGAGTTGAGAGAAAGTCTGCATCCCCGGCAAGAACTACCGACGGCAGGTGCGATTGTAGCGGCCCTCGCGGATGGCGGCTGACACAGCCCCAGCCCCCCACCTCGTAGCCCCCCTGCCAGCGACAAGAGGTCTTGGGGTGCCAAGTCACGAGCGACGCCAAGCTCCCGCCCCTCTCCGATCTCCTGACGACTTTCACTCCGCCCTTGGCGATGCGAGAATGGATTGTGGCCCACAAGACGTAGGCCGCCGTCCCGTCATCCGGAGAAGGGAGGTCGCCGACATGACTGTACTATGGATCTCTGCGTTGCGAATGGCCGCGGTTAATCAACGGGAGGTCGGGCCGCGGTGCGTCCTCGGTTTGCCGGCAATGCGCGCCGCAACACGATCTGCCGCGGAAGAGGCGGGGCGGGGCACGACACGATCGCCCCGGCGTACAACGGCTGCGGACCTTCTCGGCACCAGTAAGGCACGGGGAGCCGTCGCCCGGCTGGCTCTGCGATTCCTGCTTGGCTGGCTGGCATCCTGCTCTGTCCTCGCGGTGCGTGCCGAGGAGAAGCCCGCCGCGGCCACCTTGGTGCTCGATTCTGGCGGGCACACGGCGATCATTCGCAAGGTGCTCTTCACCCCCGACGGCAGAGAGCTGATTACCGTTGCCGACGACAAGACCATCCGTCTCTGGGACGTGGCCAGCGGTCAGGCGCTGCGTGTCCTGAGGCCCCCTATCGGCCGCGGACGCCAGGGAACGCTGTTCACGGCGGCTCTCTCCCCGGATGGCAGCAGCCTGGCCACGGGCGGCTATGGTGTGCCGGGCAACGGACATTGCGTGTTCCTCATCGATGTGGCGGCCGGAGCCATCCAACGTGTGCTCAAAGGACATGAGAACACCATCAGTTCGCTGGCATTCGCCCCCGATGGCCGTCGTCTGGCGTCAGGCAGTTTTGACCAGACGGCACGACTGTGGGACGTTGCCAGCGGACAGAGCGTGGGAACGCTTGCGGGCCACGCCGGCCCGGTGTCCGGCGTGGCCTTTTCGCCCGATGGCAAGCAACTGGCCACCGCCAGCTACGATCGCACCGCGCGCATCTGGTCGCTCGAAACCCATCAAGCGCTGGCGACCCTGGCCGCGCACACGGCCGAGGTGAAGGCCATCGCCTGGAGCGTCGATAACCGCACCATCGTCACCGGCGGATGGGATCAGAACCTGGGATTCTGGAACAGCGACGGCAAATTGCGGCGGCAACTGGTCAAGCTGGACAACCAGGTGCAGAGCGTGTGTTTCTCCCCCGATTCAAGGACACTCGTGGCCACGACCGGCGGGCCAACCATCAACGCCTTCTATGCCTATCGTGTCGACGTGGCCACCGGTCGGCCGCTGGTGCGATTCTCGCGGCATAACAACACGGTCCACGAGGCGGCTGTTTCCCCCGATGGAATGCTAACCGCCACAAGCGGTGGCGACGATAGCGAGGTCTATCTTTGGAAAGCTGACGGCACCGTCGTTAGCCGGCTGGTGGGGCGCGGGCGCCGCGTGCTGAGTTGTGGCTGGAGCCGAGAGGAAGGCCGTATCGCCTGGGGAAACACGCGCAAGTTCCGTTCCTTCAGCGACTATGGCCCGCTGGAGCGCGGATTCGATCTCTCCCGCTTCGAGCACGCCCCCTTGCCTGCCGATCCCCTGCAGCGCGCGGTCTTGTCGCGTGGCGCGCTGTCTCTGGAAGCCCCGAATCAACAGCAACTGCTGATCAAGAAGGCTGGCCAGGTGCAGGCCAAGATCGACGTGGATCGCACCAACCATGGCGTGCTGACCTGCTTCTCGTTCGTCACCGCGGACATCGTTGCCGTGGGGACTTTCTTCCAAATGAACTTGTACGATGCGCGCAGCGGCGAACGGGTTCGAAGCATGCTCGGGCACACGGGCACGGTGTGGGCCGTGGCCCCTACGCCGGATGCGCGCTATTTCCTCACCGCTTCCGCCGATCAAACCCTGCGGATCTGGGACCCGCAGCGCGAGGAGCCTGTGCTCTCGCTGTTCTTTGCGGGCCAGGAGTGGATCGCCTGGACGCCCGAGGGCTATTACTCGGCCAGTCCTGGCGGCGAGCGATTGGTGGGTTGGCACGTCAACAACGGTCCTGAACGGATGGCCTCCTATTACCCGGCCGCGCAATTCCGCAAGTCGTTGTACCGACCCGACGTGGTCCAGTTGCTCATGCGCACCGGCAGTACGGCACGGGGGTTGGAGGTCGCCGACGAGCAGCGGGGCCGCGCCACGCAATTGACTCGAGCCGCCGAGGTCTTGCCGCCGGAGGTGGTGATCGACGTCCCGCCGCGCTCGCCGTTGCAGATTGACCAGCCGCGGCTGCAACTGCAGGCCACGGCGACGCCCAAGGGCCAGGATCGTGTTACAGCCCTGCGCGTGTTGGTCGATGGCCGGCCCGTCGGCGAAGTCAAGCGTCCGCCGGAAGGGACCGGATCCGCCCCGGTACAGGAGTCCTGGAGCGTGCCCCTGGACCCTGGCAAACACCAGGTGGTGGTCAAGGCGGAAACAGACAAGAGCTACAGCGTTTCACCGCCCGTCGAAGTGACCTATGCCTGGCAGCAGCCCGAACAGGAGTTGCCCGCATTGTATGTCGTGGCCGTGGGGATCTCCGCCTATCAGAACGATAAACTGCGGCTGAACTACGGGGCCGCGGACGCGCGTGGATTGGTGGACGTGCTGAAGCGGAAGGCCGCCGGCGTGTACCGCAGCGTCGAGGAGAAGTTGCTGGTCGACGGCGAAGCCACGCAACGCGGCATCCTCCGCGGCCTGGATTGGCTGCGCAAACAGATGACCCAGCGCGACGTGGGCGTGGTCTTCTTTGCAGGCCACGGCGCCAAGGACGACCAGGGGATGTTCTACCTCGTGCCTGTGGACTGTACGCCCGACGATCTGAGCGTGGCCGGAGTCGGCGAGGACCAGATCAAGCGTTTCTGTCAGTCCATCCCGGGCCGGCTGCTGTTGCTCATGGACGCTTGCCATACCGGCGCGTTGGGGGGGGACAAGCGGCGCTCCGTCGGCGGGCTGACCGACAACCTGGTGCGCGACCTGATTACCGACGACTACGGAGTGGTGGTGATGTGCTCGTCGATGGGCCGCGAGGAATCGCGCGAACAGGAGGAGTGGGGACATGGCGCCTTCACCAAGGCCCTGATCGAGGGCCTGGAGGGGCAGGCGGATTTCAACCGCGATCGCAGCATCTACCTCAGCGAGTTGGACCTGTTTGTGACCGACCGGGTAAAGCAACTGACCAACGGCCACCAGCACCCGGTGACTCAGAAGCCGACCACAATCCGCAGCTTTCCCCTGGCCCGGCCATGACGCGACCTGCAGGATGATCTCCGGGCGGATTTGGCCTTCTTCGGAGTCCAGGTCCGTGAAAGCCTGGGCCGCAGCAAAGTCGGCGGATGCCAAACGGCTTGCCGTGCGCGCACCAAACGACGCGTCGACATCAAGGCCTTCCAAAGAGGGGAGAAACACCGGCTTCCATCGCCTCCCACTCCCTTCGCCCGCGGGGCCAGAGTCTTTACAATGAGGTAACCGCGCCCAGGGAACGGCCCCTGTTTTCCTGCCGCCGACGGCACGCTTCGGACAACGGGGCCTCTCCGGGTGCGAGCAGGAACGCTCCCCTCGGGGCGCCTACACGACCAACGACGACCCCCACGCCTGATGCCGCTCAGGTTATTAATGCCATACGGCCGACCATCGGGAGGCCGGCTTTCCAGAGCACACGGGCCCAACTGCGACGACACTCCCTTTCTGACATCCAATAGCCCATGTTCTTCTCCATCGACGGCATCGACGGCTGCGGCAAGACGACCCAGGTCCAGTTGCTGGCCGAGTGGTTGCGGCAGTCCGGTCGCGAAGTACTGACTTGCCGCGATCCGGGCAGCACCGACCTGGGTGAGGCGGTGCGGCAGTTGCTCCTGCACCGCCATGATCTGCGCATCGACCGCCGCAGCGAAATGTTGCTCTACATGGCGGCGCGCGCGCAACTGACCGAAGAAGTCCTCCGTCCGGCCTTGGCCGCCGGCCAGTGCGTGATCACCGACCGCTACCTGTTGGCCAACGTGGTCTATCAGGGGCACGCCGGCGGGCTGGATGTGGCGACGCTGTGGCAGGTAGGCCAGGTGGCGACCGGCGGCCTGAGACCGGAACTGACGATCGTCCTCGACCTGCCGGTGGAAGCCGCCGCGGCGCGCATGCAGCGTTCACGCGACCGGATGGAACTGCAGGGGGACGAGTTCCATCAGCGGGTCCGGCAAGGCTTCTTGACCGAAGCGGCGCGCAACAGCCAGCCCATCGTGGTGATCGACGCTCGGCAGGACGTGCAGGCGGTGCAGGCCGAGATCCGCGCTGCGGTGGGCAAGGCTTTGGAGGGCGCGCAGTGAACGCCGGTTGCCAGAAGCCAAACGCGAACGTAACAGAAGCAATCCATCAACCATCAAACGCCACCCCCTAGCCCCATGCCCTGGCACGGAGTTCTCGGACACGACGACGTTGTGGAGTTGTTCCGCCACGCCCTGCGCGGCGGGCGCATGGCCAGCAGTTTCCTGTTTTGCGGTCCGAACGGGATTGGAAAGCGGCTTTTCGCCGGCAGGCTGGCGCAATCGCTGTTGTGTTCGGTCCGGCCTGAAGAACTGCTGGACCCCTGCGGCCAATGCCCTTCCTGCCAGCAGGTATTGGCCGGCAGCCATCCGGATCTGGACGAGGTGTCCAAGCCGGCGGACAAGTCGTTTATCCCCCTGGAACTGCTGATCGGAGACAAGGAACACCGGATGCGCGAGGGGTTGTGCGCAAATCTCTCGTTGCGTCCCTACATGGGCGGGCGCAAGATCGCGATCATCAACGACGCCGACTTCCTGAACGCCGAAGGGGCCAACTGCCTCTTGAAGACGCTGGAAGAACCGCCCCCCCGATCGGTGCTGATCCTGATCGGCAGCAATCCCGCGCGGCAACTGCCCACCATCCGTTCGCGCTGCCAACTGGTGCGCTTTCGGCCGCTGGACAGCGACCTGGTGGCGCGGTTGTTGATCGAACAGCAGATCGTGAACGATCCTCAGGAGGCGCAGCGTCTGGCGGCCTACAGCGCGGGCAGCCTGCAACGAGCGGCGCAAATGGCCGACCCGGCCCTTTGGACCTTTCGCCGGCAACTGTGCGAACAACTGGCCCACGGGCTTTGCGAAAGCGTGGCTTTGGCCCAGACGACGTTGCAGTTCGTCGAGGCGGCCGGACGCGAGGCCAGTGCCCGACGCGAACGCCTGCGGCAGATCGTGGGCATGGCCACCGACTTCTATCGAGCCTTGCTGCGGCGAGTGTCCGGCGCCGAGCCCTGCGCGGATGCGGAGTTGGCCGCTTGGGTGGAGCAGGCGATCGCCGGGCGCCAGGGCCACCCCAACGCGCTGGCCACGCGCATCGAACGCTGCCTGGACGCCGCCGAACAGATCGACCGCAACGCCAACCAGTCGACGCTGGTAGAATGCTGGATAGACGATTTGGCGCGCGTGGGGTAACTGGCGGCCGCCTGCCGCACCTCTGAGCGGGGGAGAATCGTATGACCTGCAAACACCTCAAAGAGCTGTACGACATGTGTGCCCGGAATAACCTGAAGCTGAGCAGCTCAGACCTGATCCGGATCATGTGCCCGGAATGCGGAGTCGAAGAGGTCTGCCCGTCGATGCTCAGCGACGAGTACGAAAAACGCCACCCGGAGGAGTCGGCCGCCCAACCGCCGCCCCAGCAGCCGTAGCGGTTCGAAGCCATGGGGGTGGCTCGGGCGTCACGGGTGGCCGGCGCGTGTTCTTGCACGG
>CALARR010000207.1 GCA_937889015.1 uncultured Planctomycetales bacterium
TGGCCATGCAGTTTCAGGCTTCGGCATGCCCACGACGCGCCGTCCCACGCCGAGCGTGGGTGTGGCATGGCAACCAGCGCCAATCGCCGCTGCGCGTTTGGGGTCCGAAAACCACGCGCCGGGCGCGTCAGAGCTTGCTTGGTTTCTCGGCCGGAGTTCCCTTGGGCCGTGAACGCAGTTCTTCCATTTCCTTGCGAAGCTGCTCGAAACGTTCGTTCATCTTGTCCAGTTGCTTCTGCAGCCGCGACTCCATCCGCTCCAACCGGTCGCCAAAGCCGGGCAGGACCGCCGCCGGCGACGCGCTGCTGTCGGGCAGAACACTCGGCGGCGACGCTGGCGTCAGCATTCGTTGAACGTGCTGTCGTACGTCCGGCGGCAACTTGTCCAACTCTTTCTCCGACACCTCCCAACGTTGCTCTCCCTGCTGCACCACGATCCTGGCCGGCTCGCTCCCCTGCCGCGTCACGGTCACCGACATGTCGTTGGGCAGCGCCGGCAACTCCGGCGGCAGGATCATGCCGGGATGGAAAAACTGGAACCGCATCGGCGGTCCGCCGGGAACCATGCGATCCATCCAGCCGCGAAGGGTCTTCCAGTCGTTCTCTTCCGCCGGCTGGGCCACTTCCGTGTTGGCCGGCCGTTTTTGCGGCTGGACCTCCACGCTCAGCGTCTGCCCAGCGCGGATCAGCTCCAGGCTCAGTTTGGTGTCCTTGACCGCGTCGACCGCCTCGATCAGGTCTGGAATCTGCCCCAGGGTCTTGTCGCCCGCCTTGAGCAGCACGTCATGCTCCTGGATGCCGGCCTTGGCGGCCGGGCTGTCAGGGACCAGGCGGGCCACGACCAGACCGCGATCGGCGGGCAACTTCAGTTGGCTGCGCAGCGCGGGTTCCGGAACGTAGCACAACAGGCCCAACCAGTACTCGCTGGGTTTGATTCGTCCCAGGTTCAGGCCCCAGCCCGACATGGGATCTGCATTGTCGGCCCCTGCCGGAGCCTGTAGGGCCGGCGCGTCCCCCAGGGCCTTGCCCGGCTGCTCGTCGGCGCCAACCGCCGCGCCGCCGGCGCAGGCAGCGCCGACCAGCCCGGCGATCAGCAGCACCGCACGATGAGTTGTCGACGGTCTCGCGCTGCGAGACCGGTTCCAATGACGCCACATGAAAACACTCCTTGATAGACAACGGGAACCATGGCTTCCCGTGCGCGGCCACCACTCTCGAACCCTGCGCACACGGCGCGCGCCCGGTTCACTGATAGGCCTTGTTGCCCACATAGTGTACGTCCACCTGGTCGACAGGCACTACCAGGCGGCGGCCATCCTCCAAAGGAACCGGGACCAGGTGCCGTGATTCGGTCACGCGGTGGCCCATCCGCTCCAAGGCCTGCAACACTTCCGGCGGCATGGCCTGCGGCATGCTCCGCACCCAGTTCTCGTCCAAACGATCGCGCGGAATCGCCGGCACGCGGATCGAACGATTGCCTTGCTGGCCATTGGGAACCGAGACGTTCACCATCTGCCAAGGCGAATTGGCCAACTCGCGGGGCGCCTCGGCTTGGGTGGAAACCGTCTGCACCGCAGCGCCATGCGGGATGACTGTGGGCGACACGGCAGTCCGTGGCGCCGCGGGCACAACAGGATCGTTCTTCACGATCTCGTTGCCGGCCGGCACAGACGGACTGGGCGCGCGCAGCCGGGGCCAGGCCGACCACCCCACGACCAGGGCCACCAGAAAACTGGCGGCCATCGCCAGCGCCGTCGGACTGTGCCGCCGCAGCCAGCCCGCAGACGACGGGCTGGCTGCCGGCAACCGTGGCACAGGCCGCACAGACGCAGGTGTTTTCGCAGCCGGGCCAGGCGGAAGCTCCGCTTCCGGGGCCCGGCGCAAGGAGGCAAGCTCTCTCTTCCAACACTGGGCTTCCAGGAACGCCAGGGCGCACCGCCGCCAGGCTCCCGGCTCTTGTTCCAACCGCCGCAGCAAGTCCTGCTGCTGGGACGCGCTCAACTCGCCATCGACCAGAAGGTCCAGTTGCTCGTCGGATAGGGATTCTCGTGGTTCGTTCATCACTCTCAGGCCTCCGCCTCAATCACCTCCAAGGCTTCCAGCTCGCTACGCATCCGCGCCCGCGCCCGGTGCAGTCGCGATTCAACCGCGCTTTCGGTGGTGCCCAAGTGTCGGGCCAATTGGCGATAACTCCAGTCTTCGGTGTATTTCAGCAACAGGATTTCCGCGTCCCGCTGCGGCAACCGGGTCAGGGCCCGCCGCACCAGTCTGCTACGCTCGTCGGCCAGCAGCCAGCCCAGCGGGTCAGGGGCATGCTTGTCCTCTTCCGTCGGCCGGAAACGCTGTACGTAACGATCCAATAACTTGCGCCGCCGTCCTTGCTTGCGGCGATACAACAACGCGTGGGTGACCGCCAGCCGATACAGCCACGGCGCGACCTTGGCCGGATCGTGAATCGGGGCTTGCTGACGGATCGCCGCCAGCGACACCTCCTGCAAGACCTCATCCACCATCTGCGGCTCCCCGAGCCGTGCGTAAATGACGGTCCGCAGCCAGCGCTCGTGCTGTGCCAGCACGGACTGCCAGTCAATCCGCGTCGCCTCAGGGGAGCCCTCAGGCTCCGTTTGAGATCCGCTGGTGGTCATGGCCTAGAGAATGGTTTCCGGGACGCGGTCCTTCTTGCTCGGCTTGGCTAGGGAAATCATAGGCGATAAGTGATTTTACGTCGTAGTCCCCCTGGTGGAGCTGCTTGCTCCTGCGGTACTGCTGTAGCGGGGTTGTAACGCCGCAACACATTCCCATATAACGCCTTGTTGCCATTCCCACGCCTCGAAACATGCCCCTCATTCCCCTCTATGCCAACCTTCGACCCCCTGCGCTGGATCGACGACGAATTGGCCGCTTTGGAACAGCAGGGGCTTCGCCGCCGACGTCAGGTTCGCTGGGGACCGCAGACGGTGACCGTCACCGTCGATGGCTGCCAACTGGTCAACTTTGGCGCCAACGACTACCTCGGGCTGGCGGCCGACGGCCGACTGGCCGCCGCCGTGGCCGAGGCCCTGACGACTACGTCCTGGGGAAGCGGTGCCAGCCCGCTGATCACCGGCTACCATCGTCTGCACCAGGAACTCGAACGCCGCCTGGCCGAATTCGAAGGGACCGAAGCGGCCTTGCTGTTTCCCTCCGGCTTTGCGGCCAACACCGGGGCCGTGGCGGCCCTGGTCGGCCCCGGCGACACGGTCTACACGGATCGCAAGAACCACGCCAGCCTCTTGGACGGCTGCCGGCTGTCGCGCGCCGATGTGCGCGTCTATGCCCACAACGATATGGACCAGTTGCGTTCCCTGCTGGATGGGGGCCGTGGTCGAGGGCGGCGGCTGATCGTCAGCGACAGCCTTTTCAGCATGGACGGCGACGTGGCGTCCTTGTTGGACTTGGCTGACCTGGCCGATCGCTATGAGGCCATGTTGCTGGTCGACGAAGCCCACGCCACGGGCGTGTTTGGCGAGCATGGCCGGGGGCTGGTCGAGCATTTCGGTTTGGAGGCGCGGGTCCCGGTGCGCGTGGGCACGTTGAGCAAGGCCCTGGGGTCCGTGGGCGGGTTCGTGGCTGGCTCGAGCAAGTTGATCGAGTGGCTCATCCAGCGCGCTCGGCCCTACGTCTTCTCGACGGCGACACCGGCTGCCATGGTCGCGGCGGCCCTGGCGGCGCTGCAGATCGTGCACGACGAACCCCATCGCCGCCGGGGACTGCTGCAGCAGGCCGAACAACTCCGCGCGGCGCTCGTCGCCGACGGTTGGGACATCGGCCGCTCCACCACGCAGATCATTCCCCTCATGCTGGGAACGCCGCAACGGGCCAGCGAACTGTCGCAGCGGTTGCGGCATCGCGGATGGCTTGTCCCGGCGATCCGCCCTCCCACCGTGCCCGAGGGCGAGGCCTGCTTGCGCATCAGCCTGAGCTATGCCCACACGCCCCCGATGATCAGCGGCCTCCGAGAAGCGCTGCGCGCGGAGCGGAAGGAAGGGCCTTCTTGACCGACGCCTTGCCGGCGATCCTGGTCTGGCGAAAGGCCGGGTGGGCGCGCAGTTGCTGTTGGCACTGCCGCACGCGGCGTTCGATCTCGGCCAGCAGCTCCCGTTCGTCGCAGTCGCGTACGACCTCCGCCGGGATCGGCTTGCCGAAGCAGACGTGTACCGGGGCCGGGCGCGGAAAGCGGGTTGAGCGCGGCCAGGCGTGGTAAGCGCCCTCGATGGCTACCGGCATGATCGGCACTCCGGCGCGCGCGGCCAACGTGGTGAACCCCGGCCGGAAGGGCTGGATCTCGCCGTCGGGCGTCCGCGTGCCTTCGGGGAAGATCAGCAGCATCTCACCCCGTTTCAGCCGCCGCAGAGACTCCTTGATGCCGCCGATGCTGAACCCGTCGCGATCGATGGGAATCGCGCTGAGCGAGGCGATCAGGCGAGCGAACACGGGGTTCGAAAAGAGCGTCTTGCGCGCCAAATAGGCCATGATCCGCGGACAGCCGATGCCGACCAGGGGCGGATCGAGGTGGCTCTGATGATTGGAGACCACCAGGCAGCCGCCCTTCGCGGGAACGTT
>CALARR010000208.1 GCA_937889015.1 uncultured Planctomycetales bacterium
ACGAACTTGGTGATGCCGGGGATGGCGATGTCGTATTCGCCCTTGGCGTTGGGCTTCAAGGGCGGTTCGATGTCCCAGCCGTAGCGCGGCAGTTCGACCTTGTATTGCGAGTTCTGCACCTGCTCCCAGGTCAGTTCCACGCCCGTGTGGCAGACAAACTGGGCCATCAGGGCCAGCATCGTGGTGCTGACCATGTAGGAGCCGTTGTTGATGACCTTGCCGGCGCGGATAGCGGCGAACAATTCGGCGTGTTCCACGTCGTAAGGGCTGACCTTGGGGCCCTCGTACTGCCAGTTGGTGGCGCTTTCGATGCGGCTTTGCAGCAGGTCGGCGCGGCCCTTGGTGCCGAAGACCACGTCGGAAAGTTCGTTGCGGCAGCCCAACTGGTTGCGGCACAGGCCGTAGATCCGCGCGCCGTTGGCATAGTCGAAGACCACGGCCTGGTGGTCGAACAGATCGCCGTAGGACTCGCCGAAGCAGGCCGAGCGCCCGCCCAGGCCCCAGGCCTTGACCGGCGGCTGATCGCCCAGCACCCAGGCACCTTTGTCGATACTGTGGATCAGTTGTTGCATGCACTGGTCGCCGGCCAGCCAGTTGAAGTGATACCAGTCGCGCATCTGCCATTCCAACTCGCTCCACTTGGGATCGCGCTTGTGAACGTGGTAGGGCGAGGCGCAGTAGGTTTCCTGAATGGACATGACCTGGCCGATCTGGCCGTCGGCGATCCGCTTGACGGTCTCGCGCACGCCCGGATTGTAGCGATTCATCAGCCCGGAAACGACGTTCAGTCCCTTCTTCTTGGCTTCCTCGCAGGTGGCGGCGACGCGTTTCAGGCCGGGGGCGTCGAGGGAGTGGGGTTTTTCGCAGAAGACGTGCTTGCCGGCCTTGATCACGGCGTCCAGGATCTGGGGATGGAAGTGCGAGGTGGTGGCGATGAGCACCACATCCACGCCGGCGGCGATGAGCTGCTTGTAGGCCTCGAAGCCGAAGAACATCCGCTCGGGGGTGACTTGGACTTGTTCGCCCTTGAGCTTGGTGAGCCGTTTCAGGCCGGCCTGGACCTTGTCTTCGAAGAGGTCGGCCATGGCCACCAGACGCACATCGGGTCCGGCGTTCATGGCGTTGGCCGCCGCGCCGCAGCCTCGGCCGCCGCAGCCGATCAGGCCGATCTTGATGACGTCGCTGCCCGCGGCATGCGCTCCGCGCGCCACGGCCAGGGCGCCGACGGCGGCGGCGCCGGACGCATGCAAGAAATGCCGCCGGGAAAGCGAAGGACGACGGGGGTTGGAAGGGTGCTGGTTCATGGTACGGTCCTGCATGGGGGGTGAGTGCGGGTGCTCTTTACGGGCCGAGAGAAAAATCGCGTGGTCCAGGCGAACCAAATTCAGGCGTGAACGGGTGCCAAGCCGCTGCGTGTTGAGCGGTGGCGCCCAGTCTGAGAGTAGGGTGTAGCGGGCCGACTGTCCATGCACTTTTGCGCAAAGGGGGAGAAGGATTGCGCAGGCTCAGGCACAGAGGCCAAGAGGCGAACCCTGGCCCGGGACAGGAGGCTCACGATCTGGGTTCCGCGGAGAGCCAACAGCGATGGCTGGAGTGGTGCGGTACCGTCTAGCGCTTGGCGGGTGTGGCGGCTTCGGCTCGCTGCAGGACTTCGTTGGCGCGGCGGAGCAGATGGGCGTCTTGGGTGGCCTGTAGCACCTGGCGCATGGGCTCGGCGGCCTGGGCGATGTGGGCGGGACCCAGTTTCTCGCTGATGGAGACGGCCGCCGCACAGGCCGCGCTGTTGAGCTTGGCAGTTCGCAGGTGCGGCAGCACCATGTTCAATGCGGCCACGGCGGGAATGCGTCCCAGGCCATCCAGGGCCAGGACGCGCTCGTCGTCGCGCTCGGCCACGGCCAGGGCCTGCTTGCACATCTCCAGACGCTGGCGATCGGGGAGGTCCATTTGCCGCACGATCCGCAGATAGCCGCGCAGGGCGCGGACCCGAAACCGCTCCTGCGGCGCCTTCTGGGCCACCTGCAGCAGGACGCCGGCAGCATCGACCGTGGGCCAATCGCCGAGGATGCGCGTGGCGGCGTCTTGCAGGTTCTCGTCAGGGTCCATGGCCCCGGCGGCCAGGGCGTTGAGGGCTTCCGGCCCGCCGATGGCCCCCAGAAGCTCGTAGATCAGGACCTTCTTGGGCTGGGCCGCCTTGCTCAGCCTCTGGACGAGCATTTGCGTGCAGGCGGATTTGTCCGACATGCGCAAGAATGCGGCGCCAAGCGAGGCCTGGATGGCGGCGGTCTCTTCGGGAACGGTCGAGGACACCAGCCGATCGACCAACAAGGGCAACTGCGGCAGCGGGAGCGTCCGACCGAGGGCCAGGATCGCTGCGTAGCGCAGTTGGTCGTCCGCGGCATCGGCCAGCTTGAGCAGTTCGGGCACTGCGGCGGCAACCTGCCGCCGGCCAACGACTTCCACGACCGCTAAGTTTCGGCCTGGATTCTCGGCGATCCGTTCGCTCAAGGCCGCGTCGATGCCCGGACCGGCCAGGGCCACCAGGCTCTCGCGTGCGGCAGCGGCGGTCTCGGCGTGGGCATCGCCGGTCAACTCCAGCAGGATGTCGAGCGTCGAGGCGTCGCCGAGCGTGGCCAAGGCCGCGGCCGCCGCGGTGCGTACGTTGGGCGGCGAGCCTTTCAGGGCATCGACCACGGCGGCGCGCGCCGCCGGATCGCGGCGATCGCCGAGCACGGTGATCAAGGCCGCCTTGCGATCCGGCGCGAGCTTGGGAAGCTGCGCCAGCAGAACCGGGGTGACGGCCGGATCGGGCAATTCGCGGCCCAAGGTCAAGGCCATGGCAAAGAGGGCCGGCTGCGCGGCCTGCAAGACTTCGGCAAGAAGTCCCTCGCCGACCGGGCCACGGGCAAGGATCGCCCCGCGCGTGGCCGCGGCTTGAATGCGTTCGGGCAGGGTGGCCTTGCGCACTTGATCGTAGAGTTCCCGTGCGGCCGGTGTGTTTCCGGCGGCGGCGAGCGACTCGGCGCAGCGGAGGCAGGCATCGCCCACCACACCGCGCACCGTGTCAGGAGCGGAAGCCAGCGCCGAAGCGAGCGATTGGGCCGCCTGCGGCGTGGCGATCCGGCCCAGGGCGATGGCGGCTGCGCAGGCCACCTGCGGATCGGCGTCGACCAGCAAGGGTGCGACGGTCGCCACGGCCACGGGGTCGCGGCGCACGCCGATCGAGTTCAATACGCCGGCCAGAAGCGGGCCTTTGACTCGCGGGATAACGTTGCGCAGGGCCTCGGCCGCGGTCGCATCGGGTATCTGCTCCAGGGCAATCCGCGCCGGATGTGCCAGACGCCCATCGGCCAGCAACTCGGCCAGCACAGGCACGGATTGCTTGCCGGCGACCAGGGCCAATCGCTGGCAAGCCCTCAGTTTCTGCTCGTGCGCGGCGTCGGACTTGAGCACGGCCACGAGGCCGGCGGAATCCGCGGGGGCTGTGGGCGAAGTGGCGGCCGGAGCCTGGGCCCAGCAGCAGGTTGCGGCCAGCGTCATCATGCACTGAGCGAATCCGAACGGGAGGCAGAGCGAGAGGCGGGACATGGCAAAGGCCTTGCTGATCAGGGGCAGTTGTAAATCATCGTTGAACGGGATGGTTGGCACACAAAACGAGCGCAGTCCCTTGGTTTCACACGCGCCACGGTTCGCGCAGGGCTCGGCTCCGCAGGCGATTGGCTTCGTCGTCGCCGAGGAATTGCTCGGCGGCTGGGTCCCATTTCAGCGGTCGTCCGGTCCAGCGCGCGATGCACCCCAGGAGGCTGAGGATGGTCGACTGGCAGCCGCTGGCGATATCGGCTGCCGGCCGGCGGCGCGTGCGGATGGCATCGAGCCAATCGCGATGGTGCCAGGCCAGGTTGTGCACGTTCGGCCCGGGGTGGTTCTCCAGCAGTCCGGCTGGATGGCAGGTGAGGTATCCCCGGCGACCGACGTGCAGCCAGCCGCGCTCGCCCACGTAAACCCCGCCGAAGGGCTGAACCGACGTGATGGGGTCCCAGCCGGGCGGGATGACGTGTTTCTTCGGGTCCAAGCGGTGATCGACCACGTGCAACAGGATGTCGCCGGGATACTTGTAGGTCAGGTGCGGATAGAGGCCGCTTTCGGGCGGGATGATCTCGGTGGGACCGGAGGCGTCCATGCCCAAGGCCCACTGCACGACATCAAAGGCGTGCACGCCGCCGCTGCCCAGGCCGCCGCTGCCATAGTCGCGATGAAAACTCCAGGGCACGACGTTGATCGGCTGGCCCAGGTAATGCAATCGATGGTGGAAGGGCCGCCAGGGGCAGGGCCCGATCCAGCGTTCCCAATCGAGGGTCTCGGGCGTGGGTTCGGCCGGCAGGTCCACGTAGGCGCTGGCCGTGTTGTGGACGGTGTAGATGGTGTGGATCTTCCCCAGGAACCCCTGTTGGATGAGGCGGGCCGTGAGTTGGAACTCGGGCATGCTCCGCTGCTGAAGCCCGACCTGGCACACGCGGCCGTAGCGGCGCACGGCCTGGACCATGGCCCGGGCCTCGGCGATGGTCAGCGAGACGGGTTTCTCGACGTACACATCCTTGCCCGCCTCGGCGGCGAGGATCGTGGCCAGCGGATGCCAGCGCTCGCCGATGGCGATCAGCACGGCGTCGAGATCGGTACGGGCCAGCAGATCCCGCAGGTCGACATAGGCCTGGCAACCGCGATAGGCGCCGCTTTCGCGCTGTTGGGCGTATTGGGTGTCGACCAGGTTCTGGGCACGATCGCGCCGCCAGCGGTCCACATCGCAGACGCCCAAGACTTGCACGTCGGAATCTTCCAGGAAGCGCCGCAGGTGGCCGGTGCCCATCAGGCCGGTGCCGATCGAGCCCAGCGTGATGCGGTTGCTGGGAGCGGTGGTGCCGTCGGCCCCCAGGGCCGAGGCGGGAATGATCCAGGGGGCCGCGATCAAGGCACCGGTACGGCGCAGAAAGCGACGCCGAGTAGTCGTTGTGGTAATGCGGTCAGGCATGACGACCTCTCTTGCTAGTCCGCCAGTTGGAGCGTGGTTTTGTTGAAGAACTCGATGCACGCGGCGACCTCGGGCATCGACTCCAGCCAATTGCGCGAATACTCGACGCCGAACACGAGCGGCCGGAGGCCCAGGGCGCGAATCTCGCGGAGGAATCGCTCGGTCTGCCCCGCGCCGGTGCCCCAGGGCACATCGACCCCATCGGGCGTGAGTTGGTCCAGGTCGTGCACCTGCACGGTGAGCAGGCGCGTCTTGAGCAGGCGTGCGGCCTCGACCGGATCGATGCCGCTGCGCATCCAGTATCCCATGTCAGCGCAGGCGCCGATACGCGGGCCGCGGCCCTGGCAATGCTGGAGGATCAACTCGGGCCGCCAGTAGTGGGGCGAGCCCTTGGCGTCGTGGTTGTGCAAGGCCACGTGCATGTTGTACTCGTTGCAAAACCGCTCGATCGTGTCCAGGTCTTTGGGATCGGGTTCGGAGAGGCAGCACTCGATGCCCAGCTTGCGGCCGAATTCGAACAGCTTCCGGCAGCCGGCCTCATCGCCCGGGATGCGATGGTAGTAATAGGTCAGCATGCGGACCCCGGCGGTATCGAGCTTTTCGCGGAGGGCGCTGATTTCCGCGTCGCTGAGTTGCGGATCAAGGTTCTTGGGAATCGCGGAGCTGACCTTCTGGAAGCTCAGCCCCTCCAGGTACGGCAATCCAAGCTGGGCCGTTTTGTCGATGGTTTCGAAGAGCGTGTACTTATGGAAGGTGTAGGCGGTGACAGCCGGACGCCAGCCAAGCTTCTCTTGCGCCCGAACGGCGGGCGTCAGCCGGGCACTGGGCAGCGTGGGCGCAGGCAGATCGCCCAAGACGAACTGCGCGGCGGCCAGATAGAAGTTCAACATCATCGGGTCCCAGAAGACCGCGCCGTCGTGGCCGATGGTGCAATAGCAGACACGCCCCCGACCGTAGTTGTGGACCCAGGCCAAGGCGTAGTCGTTGTCGGCGCGCTCGGGCTTGCCGCGGTAGGGATCGCGGTCGAGATGGCTCTTTGCCGTGTCGATGCTCAGCAGCACGCGATTCCGCTGCCGCGAATAGGGATCGCCCACGCGGAAGAACTCGCTGCGATACTCGAAGCCCTTGGGATCAAAGGCGGCACTGAGCGGATGGTCCGGCTCTTCCACGCGCACGTACACCGGTTCGTCCTTCTCGCGATGCCGAGCCCCGCGGCCGCCGATCATGCGGCCGAACTCGGGCCAGTCCTCCTTGGCGCCGGGCCAGTTGTTGAAGGCCACCGTGGTGCCGTGCACGCCCAGCAATCCGCCGCCGCCGTAGATGAATTCGGCCAGGCCCTGCCGGAGCGCGGGATCGGTGAACTGGTTGCCCACGGTGTTGTTGAAGAACACGGCGTCGAACTGGCGCAGGCTCTCGGGCCGAAAGACGGCCGGATCGCGACTGACGACCGTCTCGAAGGCGCCGGTCTTCTGGCCCATGCGTGTGAAGGCCAGGTTGGCGTGCTGGATCGAACGGTGGCCGAAGGTGGCGACGTGGCCGGCATAGACGTTGCTCGGCGGCGGATAGTTGACATTCAGGTCAAAGATCAAGAGTTTGCGCGGTTTGGCCGGTTGGACCGGAGCCGCGGCTGGCAGCGCGGCTTCGATTTTCTGTTGCTCTTCGGGCGCGAGGCTGGGGCGCGCCGGGGCAGGCTTGGACGCGGCGGCTGCGCCATGAGGCGGATCGGCAGCCAGGGCGCGGGTCACGATCGTCAAACCGGCAGCAAAGATGACTATCGCGAGGATGCGAGGCATGCCGTGGTCTCCGGGTGGGAACAGGGGCGGGAGGATGGACGGAAGGGTAGGCAGGGGGCAGGAGGTCTTGGGGTTTGGGTTGGGGGCTTAGAAATTAGTCTGTGTTACGGACTTCGGCCGTCGCGGTTTGAGGCGTAGCGGCCTGGCGCTGGAGGTAGGCAATCAGATGCCGCGAATGGGCTACGGCCTTGCGCACGGCTTCCTTGGTGTCGCCGAGTTCCAAGGCATCGACAATCGCCGCGTGCTCCTGGGCAATAGCCACTGGGTCCACCTCGCTGACGAAGCTCATGACGAAGCGGGTGCGGACCTCGAAGGCCAGGGCGTCGTGAGTACGGACCAGGGCACGATTGCCGGCTGCGGCGAGAATGAACTGGTGAAAGCGTTGGTTGTGCTGCTGAAAGGCCACGAAGTCATGGCGTTTGGCAGCGGCCACGATCGCGGCCACGATCTTGCGCAAGGGTGCGATCTGTTGGCGGAGCCGGCCGGCCGCTTTGCGCAGGGCCAAGGCGTCCAAGGCGGCGCGGACCTCCAAGGCGTCGATGGTCTCGGAGAGGCTGACCGCGCGGACCCAGGCGCCGCGGTGCGGGGCCGATTCCAGGACGCCGATGGCGACCAACTCGCGGAGGGCTTCACGGATGGGGATGGAACTGACCTGCAGTTCTTCGGCCAGCTTGGCCTCGACAAGGCGATCGCCAGGGGCGAGCGCACCGCTGCCGATGCGGGCCAGGATTTCGTCGCGGATCTGTTCACGGAGGGAATGGCGGACGACCATAGCGGGTTTCCGGCGTGCAGGCTCGTTATATCATATATGATATGGATGTCAAGCAGGTTGTCGTGCGGCGATTTGCGGGGCGATGCACGCACACCGCGCGGACGCAAGCTTCGGGCAGTCATTGCAACTCTTCCGGACAACCATTTGACCCCCCGGAAGCACATGCTAGAATGCCGTCGCCCGGTCCTCTCTTCACCTGCGAACCGCACCTCTTTGGCCCCTGAGAACCGGGCCCGTCGGTTGCTCGCCACCGGCGTGCAACCGGTAGCCAGCGCGAACTGTTCACCGCAACCTTCCTTGAAGGAGCTTGGTATGAGCGAATCGCAGGCGGCGCAGGGCAAGAGTCTTCAGCAAGAGCAACCGCAGGCCAAGCTGCCGGAACACGGCGTGGAAGGGCAGGGGGCCGGGGCGGGAATCGAGAACCTTGGTTGGCGCGTCACTTGGGCCGGGGTGGGGATCAATCTGGCCCTGGGAGTTCTCTATACCTGGAGTGTGATCAGCAAAGAAGTTCCGGCCGAGTGGGGCTGGAGCGAACAGGACCGCTCCTGGCCGTATGCGATCGCCTGCCTGGTGTTCGCCCTGTTCATGGTTCCGGCGGGTCGGTTGCAGGATAAACTGGGACCACGGTTGACGGCTAGCATCGGCGGGTTGTTGGTCGGCGTGGGCATGATTCTGGCCAGCCAGACCCATACCGCCTTGGGCTTCATGGTCGGTTTCGGACTGCTGGCCGGGGCGGGGATTGGGTTTGGCTATGCCTCGGCCACGCCACCGGCAGTCAAGTGGTTCCCCGCCAGCCGCACCGGATTGATCGCCGGGTTGGTGGTGTCCGGGTTCGGGCTGGCGTCGGTGTGGGCCGCGCCTACGACCAAGGCCCTGATCAAGGCCTTCGGCATTCCGGCGACAATGCTGACCCTGGGCATTGCCTTCCTGATCGTGGTCGTGGGGTTGGCGCAACTGTTGGTGCCGCCTCCGAAAGGTTACGTACCCGCGGGCACCGGCAGTGGTTCGCGTGCCGCCAAGAAGCAGGATGACGTAGCACCGCTGCAAATGCTGACTGGCTGGCAGTTCTACTTGTTATGGTTTATGTATTTCTGCGGAGCGGGAGCGGGCTTGATGGTCATTGCCAAACTGGCCCCGCTGGCCAAGACGCAGGCCGGCCAGGACCTGGGCTTTATGCTGGTGGCCGCGCTGGCGGTCGGCAACGGCGGAGGCCGGATTTTGGCGGGGATGCTCTCGGACAAGATTGGCCGGCAGCAGACCATGTTTGCCTGTTTCGTGTTTCAGGCGGTGCTGATGATGCTGTTGACGCGCGCCCAGGCCGGGACGGCCTTGGGTTCGGTGGGATCGATGGCCCTGATCTCGGCATTGATCGGCGCCAACTACGGGGCCAACCTCTCGCTGTTTCCCTCAATCACCAAGGACTATTACGGTTTGAAGAACTTTGGGGTGAACTATGGGCTGGTGTTTACGGCGTGGGGGGCGGGCGGGTTTGTCCTGGCCCTGCTGGCCGGCCGGCTGTACGACATGCACCAGAGTTACGTGTATTCGTGCTACACGGCCGCCGGACTGCTGATCCTGGCCGCAGGCGCCTCGTTTGTGCTCCGCCCCCCGCATAGCAAGGCGGCATAGTCGGCGAGTCCCATTCCCTGTTCCCTGGTCCTGCCGGGGCGGTTATAATCGCTCGGAGGGAAGCGACTCTTGACGCCTTCCTGCTGTTCCTGCCTGCGCGGTCCTCCGTCCCACGCCTACCGCACTCGGGGAGACGTCCCATGATGCGTCGTGTCGGTTCTGGTTGGCAGAGCGGTCTATGCACCGCATTCTTCATGGTGTCTCTGTTGCTCATAGCGCAAGGGGCGATCGCGGCGCGGATCACGCCGGCGGAGCCCATCGGCGCAGGACAGGACATTGGCCAGCAGATGCAGACCCTGGTCGAAGCCGACTGGATCGAGCAGGACCGGTTGCACATGGCCGCGCAGCAAAAGGCAGCCGGCAAGCCGGTCCTGCCGCCGGTGAGCACCCAAGAGGACGCCCAAGGGGGCTGCGACGGGATCAAGCTGGGCTGCTGGGGCTTTCACACGGCCAGTGGCGAACAGGACCCGTGGTGGCAGGTCGACCTGGGCGAGGTGTATCGGCTGGACCGGATCGTGATCTACAATCGCTGCGACGGGTCGCGCGGGCCGCGACTGCGCATCCTGTTGGCCACCGATTGTGAAGGCCGCGAACTGCGCGAGGTTTACCGGCACGACGGCACGGCATTCGGCGGTTATACGGGCAAGCCGCTGGTCGTGGATTTGAAGGAGAAGGACGCCGCGGCTCGCAGCGTGCGCGTGTGCGTGGCCGGTAAGTGCTCGTTCGCCCTGGACGAGATCGAGGTCTACGGTCGGGAGAATCCCAAACTCAACCTGGCCTTGGGCCGGCCCGCGGATCAGAAGAGCGTAGGCCGCTATTCGTATCCGGCGGCGGTGAAGAAGGCCGTAGCCGCCGTTCTGTCAAAACCCAAGCGGAAGTGGGCGCCCGACACGGCCGCTTATCAGGCGGCGCACCTGGAGGAACTCGGTCAGGGATCGAGCCAGGTGCTGCCGGAGCCGGCCTTCCTGCCGGCCCACAGCCGCCAGGTCTTGGCACGTGGCGAGCAACTGCTGGCGCGCATCGGCCCGGCCCTTTCTGCAGCGCAGCGTGAACCGCTGGCCGCGGGCCTGGCGAAGGCGGCGGCGGGGATCGAAAAGTTGGAGAAGGCCGCGGAACCGTCGCTCGACGCGCGGCGCGAGGCGTATTTCGGCGTGCGGCGTGCGGTGCGCGCCGTGGCCTTCGCCAATCCGCTCTTGGCGATCCCCAAGCTGCTGTTCATCAAACGTCATGCTTCGGTGGGGGTGTTCCACATGTGCGATCAGTTCTACGGCTGCAATGCCAAGCCGGGTGGAGGGCTGTTCGCACTCGTGGCCCCCTTCGGGCCGAATCCCAAGCTGATCGATTTGCTGGCCACCTCGGCCGTGGAGAAAGGCCGGCTGGCCGGGCAGCGATTGCAGGGCGGTTCGTTCCTCTCGCCCGAGGTGTCGTTCGATGGGCGTACGATCTTGTTCGCCTACACCCAGGCGAAGGCGTTTGAGCAGACGCAGGGTAAAGAGGCCTATCTGTGGTCGCCCGAGTTCAGCCACCACCTGTTCCGCTGCAACGCCGACGGCAGCCACCTGGTGCAACTGACGGACGGTGATGTTGATGATTTCGACCCCTGTTGGCTGCCCAACGGACGCGTGGCGTTCATTTCGCTGCGGCGGGGCGGCTACTTGCGCTGCGGCCGGCACTGCCCCACGTACACCCTGTTCGATATGGCGGCCGACGGCAGCGATATCCGCTGCCTGAGCTATCACGAGACGCACGAGTGGCAGCCCAGCGTGAACCACGAGGGGATGATCGCCTACACGCGATGGGACTACGTGGATCGCGACTCGGACATCGCCCATCACTTGTGGACCTGCTATCCGGACGGCCGCGACCCGCGCAGCTCGCACGGCAACTATCCCCTGGTGCGCGAGAGCCGGCCGTGGATGGAAATGGACATCCGCGCGGTTCCCGGATCGCATCGTTACGTGGCCACGGCCGCGGCGCATCACGGCCACGCCTTCGGCTCGCTGGTGTTGATCGATCCGCGCATTCCGGACGACAACTCTATGTCGCAGTTGACGCGGCTCACGCCCGAGGTGCCTTTTCCTGAGTCGGAAGGCGGAAAGAAGGGCATCAAGGCGTTGATGATCTACGGTACGCCCTGGCCGCTGAGCGAGGAGGACTATCTGTGCGCCTATGATGCGCAGGCCGCCAACCACGGACTGTATTGGCTGGACCGGCAGGGGAACCGGGAGTTGATCTACCGGGATCCGCAGATCGCCGCGATCAGCCCTATTCCGCTGGGGGCGCGGCCGTGCCCTCCGGTGATTCCCAACGTTGCCACGCCGGCTGACGGCGACCTGACCAAGGGCACCGTGGCCGTGATGAACGTGTACGAAAGCGATTTCGAGTGGCCGGCAGGCTCGCAGATCAAGCAATTGCGCATTCTGCAGGCCCTGGCCAAGAGCACCGCCCCGCCGAACCAGCCACGCATCGGCATCGGCAACCAGACGAACGCCAGGTTGGTCCTGGGCACGGTGCCGGTGGAAGAGGACGGAAGCGTACTGTTCGAGGCGCCGGTCGGCAAGGCGATCTATTTCCAGGCCCTGAATGAGAAGGGGCTGGCGATCCAGTCCATGCGTTCGGTGACCTATCTGCACCCGGGCGAGCGCCTGGTGTGTCAGGGCTGCCACGAACACAAGCACCAGCCCCCGCCGACCGGCAAGGCCATTCCGCTGGCCCTGCGCCGCAGGCCATCGAAGATCGAACCGGAGGTGGAAGGCTCCAACCCCTTCAGCTATGTGCGCCTGGTACAGCCAGTCCTGGATCGCAATTGCGTGCAATGCCACCAGGAGAAGAAGGCTCTGGACCTCAGCGGCACCATCGAGCCCAAGTACGGCTGGAGCCGGTCGTACACGAACCTGGCCCCCAAATATGGATTTTATTTCAACGTATTCAACGGCTCGATCAAGGAACCGGTCCATGGCGGCAGCCGGAGCATCGCCGGCGAGTTCGGCGCCAAGGCCGCCAAGTTGAGCGAGTACCTCGACGAGCGGCACTACGGTCTGAAGCTCTCACCGGAAGACTATCACCGCATCACGTTGTGGCTGGACTGCAACAGCGAGTTCTACGGGTCCTACGAGAACACGGAGGCCCAGTCGCGGGGCGAGGTCGTGCAGCCGACGCTGGAATAGCGCGTGTCTGGGCGTAACGTCCGCGAGTTCTTTCGTTTCGTAACGAATGCCCCCGGCCGGCAATCCGCGCCAGGCACTTGCTGGCATTGGCGCCGCGCGTCCACTACAATTCTGGACGTGACTTTCCCTGGTCTTTGAAGGAGCCTGAGGCCATGAAACGCATCGTCCTGTCCCTGCTTGCGCTGTCGTTGTCCGCCCCGATCGGGAATGCCGCGGCCGACGAACTCGTGCCGGTGGGCATTGCTCGGGTATCCATCACGCCACAACATCCCGTGCGGCTGGCCGGCTACGCAAGTCGGATTACCGAGTCGGAAGGGGTGGCGCAGCCGATTTGGGCCAAGGCCGTAGCGATTGGGAGTGATGAAGGCGAAGGGCCGGCCCTGCTGGTGATGGTCGAGAACTGCGGCGTGCCGCAGTCGTTGACGCGCGTGGTCGTCAAGCGTCTATCGCGGGAGAGGAACGTACGGCCCGAGCGGATCAACATCTGCTCGACGCACTGCCACACGGGTCCTTGGCTGGTCGGTTTTCTGCCGCTGCACACGGTATCGGGCCTGCCCGACGAGCACCGCGCGCACATGCGGCAATACACGGAGCAGCTTGGCCAGTGGCTGGTGGAAGTGGCCGAGAAGGCGCTCCAGGCCCGGCAGCCGTCGCGACTCAGTTGGGCCCAGGGCAAGGTCACGTTTGCCATGAACCGGCGCCCGGTGAAGGACGGCCGCTGTCCCGGGCTGGGCGTCAATCCGGAAGGGCACGTGGATCACAGCCTGCCCCTGCTGCGCGTCGACGACGCGCAAGGCAGGCTCCGAGCCCTGGTGCTCAACTACGCCTGTCACTGCACGACGCTCACGGGCAAGCACAACCAGATCCACGGCGACTGGGCGGGCTGCGCCATGCAGATGATCGAGGCCCAACACCCCGGGGCCAGCGCCGTGGTGTGCGTGGGCTGCGGGGCCGACGCGAATCCGGAGCCGCGTGGCGAGATGGAGCACACATCTCAGCACGGTCAGGCCGTGGCCGACGAGGTGCAACGACTGTTGGCCGGCCCCTGGACCCCCGTGACCGGAAAGCTGGCGGCACGCAGTCGCGCGATCCGCCTTCCGTTCGACAGCCTGCCGACGCGCGAGGAGTTTCAACAGCGCGTGGCCAAGGGGGAGGAGGCGAAAGCCACATTGCAGGCCAAACGCGTGGCGGCCCACGCCGCCGCGATGCTGAAGCAAATGGACCAAGGGATCTTGGCCACCGGGTTCGATTACCAGATCACGACCTGGCGATTCGGCGACGGGCTGGCGATGGTCTTTCTGCCGGGCGAGGTGGTGGTGGATTATGCCCTGCGTCTGAAGCAGGAACTGAACGATCCGCAACTGTGGGTCACGGCCTATGCCAACGATGTGCCTTGCTACATCGTCACGCGCCAGATCCTGGCGGAAGGGGGCTATGAGCCCGATACGTCGATGCTAGGCTACGGGCGTCCTGCCAGGCTCGCACCGGAAGTGGAAGACCTAATTGTCGGCACAGTCAAGGAACTGCTATCGTCCGGCGCGGCGACGGATAAGACCGGTGCACGCAAGTAGTTCGATATTTCACACTGCGGGAGCCATGATGCGAGTGCTTTGGCTGGCCGGCATGCTGGTGCTGGCAAACGGACTGGAGGGTTTTTCCCAGGACCAAGGATCGGGCTATCCCGACGCATTGAACACAACGACGTCCGGAAACAACTGGGCCCCGCTGTTCCCGTTCCGGATCGCGCATGGAGCGCCGGACAACATCACCAATGTCCAGACGTGGAATGGGCCCTGGCGTCCGGCCGGGCAGGACGGCTTTGTAAGGTCGGCCAACGCACAATTCGTCAATGACCGGGGTCCGTGTCGTTTTTCGGGCACGAATGTTTGCTTCAGCGGGTGCTTTCCGGAACACGAACAGGCCGAGCAGGTGGCTGCCGACCTGGCGCGGTTTGGGATCAACCTGGTCCGTCTGCACTATGTGCATCACAAATTCCCGCCGAACCAGGTCTATGCCTCGCCCGACTCGTTCATCGAGCCCCTGCAACTGGAGAAATTCGACTACCTGTTTTACCAGTTGAAGCGGCGCGGGATCTACGTCTACATGCAATTGAATATCGCGCGCAAGTTCGGCAAGGCGTCGGGGTTCGAAAACGCCGACAAGCTGCCGTGGTACAACAACGGCATCGACAACATCGAGCCGCGGATGATCGCCTTGCAGAAGAAGTACGTGCGCGACCTGCTGAGCCACGTCAATCCCTACACGGGCCTGGCCTACAAAGACGAGCCGGCCATCGCCGCGTTGGAGTTGGCCAACGAAAACTCGGTCGTGATCAAATGGTGGCAGGGGAGCCTGGATACTCTGCCTTCGCCGTACAAGGAAGGATTCGTGGGGTTGTGGAACGACTGGCTGCGCAAGAAGTACGGCAAGACCACCGCGTTGCGCCAGGCCTGGGGCTGCCGTGCGGACCCGCTGGGCGAAGAGATGATTCCTGACGGCCAGTTTCCCCGGACTCCGGCCAACCAGACCAACTACCCGGACTGGGGTTTCCAACAGGACAAAGCCAGCCAAGGCCGCTGGGAGATCCTGCCCGGCAGCGGTCCGCTCTTGGCCGGCAGGAATTTCGCGCGTCTGACGGTCCAACGCGTCGGAAGTTCCCCCAACATCCCGCAGTTCTTCCGCCGTTTCGCGGTGACGGAAGGGGTGCAGTACAACCTGTCGTTCAAGTTGCGCGCGTCACAGGCCACGTCGGTCTCGGTGCGAATCAGCCAGGACCACGATCCGTGGCGCGTCTGCGGACTGCGCACCACGCTGGACGCCACGCAGGCGTGGCGCGAGTATTCCTATCGCTTCAAGGCCAGCCTGACGGACCCCAAGGTCCGCCTGGTCTTCGCCAACTTCACGGCTGGGGTGACCGTGGAGATCGCCGACCTCTCGCTGCGGCCTGGCGGCCTGATCGGCTTGGAGGAAGATGAGACGCTCGAGACGCGAACGGTGCCGCTGCCCAACCCCGGCGGACCGGCGCGGCTCCATCTGCCGGGCATTCTGGCCGACATGAGTGATTTTTTGTTCGATTGCGAAGACACGTACTTCCAGCAGATGTATCGCGTGGTGAAGGAGGAGATCCAGGCCCCGCAGCCGGTCGCCGGAACACAACTCAATTATGGTTTCTGCTATCCGATGGGGCGGCTGGACTACTGCGACATCCACAACTATTGGTGTCATCCGGCCGGCCCGGGGGGCGGCTCCTGGACGAATCCCAAGTTCAAGGACTACTGGTTCGTCAGAAACGTCCCGCTGGTGGACTGCGCCCCCGCACGATCCACGATCGCCCAACTGGCCATCAAGCGGATCGTCAACCGGCCCTACACGGTCAGCGAATACGACCACGCCTATCCGAATTTCTACGCGGCGGAAGGGAACCCGATGCTCTTCGCCCTGGGCGCGTTCCAGAACTGGGACGGGATCATGCACTTTGCCTGGACCCACAACGACGATTTCGACACCCAGGCGATGGTCGGTTACTTCGACATGAAGACCAATTCGGTCAAGCAGGTCCACTTCCCCGCCTGTTACGCGATGTTCACGCGCGGCGACGTACGGCGTGGTCCGGGAAGATACCGCTATCTGCTTCCCATGTCGGAACAGCAGGAACGCCAGATGAATGCGGAGGCGGCCAGGCCGAACCGGTACAATCACTCGACCTCCCTGCTCCATCCGGACGCAGCCTTGACGATGGCCGTGTTCGCCGGCATGGAGCTGACCGACCTGGACAACCGTCCGCGCGCAGGCGATGCCGGCACAAAGGCCATTTCCTCCTGGCAGGACCTGCCCGAGACGATGGGCTCGCCGGAGCGAAAATGGATCCGCAATGAGTTTGGCCAGTTGTACTGGAATTTTGACGCCCAGGCGGGCGGCCACTTCATGGTGGACACGCCGAACACCAAGCTGTTTACGGGCTTTGTGCGGGATCGGACCTTCGCCTTCCGCGGGCTCAGCCTGCGGCCCGGCAAGACGCGATTGGACTGGACGACCATTTCGCTGGTCAAGGCGCGCGGTCCCTCGGCGGCTGAAGGCGATCTGTCGCCCGGGAACTACCTGCTGGCAGCATCGGGCCTGATGCACAACAGCGGCGCCGTGCTGAGACAGGTTCCACCGGACCGCATTTCCGGCGCCGGGGGCTACAAAGGCGCAAATGGTACGGCCCCGATTCTGTGTGAAGGCATTCCCGCGACACTGACCCTCAAACGGCCGGCCGCGAAGGTCAAGCTGTTCGCCCTGGACCAGAATGGCGACCGCGCTGCAGAGATTTCCGTGGGCGGAACCACGACCGAGGCATGCGTGGAGATCGGGCCGCAACACCAAACGCTGTGGTACGAATTGGTGATCGAATGATTTCATTCACTTCCTAGGGAGAAGCACCATGCATCGCTTGGGGCGTGTGCTGATGGCAACGGCTTGTTGGCTGGCCCTGTTTGATGTGATTGCGGCGGCGGAAAAGGCGGCGGCCAAGCCCGCCCCGACGTGGAAGGCCGGGGCGGCCTGCGTCACCATCACGCCGCAGAAGAGCCTGTGGATGGCCGGTTACGCCTCGCGCACCAGGCCTTCCGAAGGCGTGGCCCAGGATCTGTTCGCCAAGGCCCTGGCCCTGGAGGACGATTGCGGCACGCGGCTGGTCATCGTCACCATGGACTTGATCGGCGTGCAAGCCTCAATGCGTGCCTGGCTCGAAGGGCAATTGCAGGCCAAGCATCAATTGCCGCCCCAGTCGCTGTTGCTGAACGCCTCGCACACGCACTGCGGGCCGGAACTGCGGCCGGAGAAATTCGTTGACAGCGATCTGCCTGCGGATCAGGCCCCCGCCATCCTGGAGTACAACACGGTGCTGCAACAGAACTTGCTGGCCGTGGTGAGCGAGGCCCTGGGCAAGCTGCAGCCGGCCCGGCTGGACTATCTGCACGCGCGCTGCGGGTTTGCCATCAATCGCCGCCGGCCGACGATGAGCGTATCCCAGCCCCCCAGCCAGGTCGGGCGGCCCAGCGGGACTGAGGCGCCGACAGGTTCTGGGGTCGGCCCTAAGACGGGATACAGCAATGCGCCGTACATCGACGGTCCGGTGGACCATGACGTGCCCGTGTTGCGCGTGAGCGACGCGGGGGACAAACTGGTGGCCTTGCTGTTCGGCTATGCCTGCCACAGCACCACCATGGGCGATTACCAGTTCCGCGGCGATTATGGCGGCTACGCGCAGCAATATCTGCAAGAGGCCCATCCCGACGCGATCGCGATGTTCATGGCCGGCTGTGGCGGTGACCAGAACCCGTACCCGCGACGCCATGTGCAGTACTGCCTGGCCCACGGCCGCTCGCTGGCCACGGCGGTCGAGGCGGCCCTGGAAACGGTGCCCAAGCCGTTGACCGGCCCCTTGAATGCGGCCTTGGAAAAGGTCGTGCTGGACTTTGCCCCGCCCCCCAGCAAGGCGGAGTTGGAGCGTCTGGCCGAGGAAGGCAAACGTCCGCGCGACGGTCATGCAAAACGTCTGTTGAAGCAGTTGGCCGAGACGGGCCGCATTCGCTCGACGTATGACTATCCGGTGCAGGTGGTGCGATTCGGCTCGGACCTGACCCTGGTGGCCTTGGCCGGCGAAGTGGTGGTCGACTATTCGCTACGACTGAAGAAGGAGTTGGCGGGACCGGCCGTGTGGGTGGCCGGCTACAGCAACGACGTGTTCGGCTACGTGCCGTCGGTTCGCGTGTTGAAGGAAGGGGGCTACGAGGCGGGCGATGCGATGTTCTGGGGCTCGCTGCCCGGTCCCTTTACCGACACGATCGAAGAGCGGATTGTGGGCAAGGCGCGGCAACTGGCGAAGGAATAGCTGTCAGGATTCAGCGATCAGCAGTCCGATCCCATCTATTTGGCCCTGGGCTACGGCGACCTGTGGCCCGGAGTACCGCTGGCGGAACGAACGAGTTATGCGAACCGAAAGTCTGAAACTGCTGATCCAGGCGGGCAATCCGATCCTGTCGATGGAGACGCCGGACGAACCGCGCGCGGTGCGCACCGTGCACGAGGCGGCCGCATTGCTGGCCTTGCCCGTGACGGAGTGGTCGGTGACCACAGGGCTCACGACCACGTCGCCCGCAGCGCAACAGACGCTGGTCGAACCGGGCAAGGCGGCCGCGGCGTTGAAATACGTCAGCCAATGCTCCTATCCGGCGGTGTACCTGTTCAAGGACCTGGGGCCGCACTGCAAGGACCCGCAGGTGGTTCGCCTGATACGGGACCTGTATTTCTCGCCTGACTCACGTTTGTGGACGTTGATCTTGTTGGACCCGATCGGCCTGCCGCCGGACGTGCGACGTCTAACGGTGCCCTTTGACGTGGGCTGGCCTGACGCCGACGAACTGCTGGAAGTGGTGCGTGCCACGTTTCAGGACGTGCAGCGGCGCAGCCTGCACAAGATCGAATCGAAGCTGACGGCGCGGGATTTGGAGATGCTCGTCCAGACGCTGCGCGGGCTGACTACTGACGAGGCGGCGCACATCGTGGCCGCGGCACTGCACGGGGACCGGGTGTTGGACAGCGGCGATCTGACGCGGATCGTGGATGCCAAGCGCAACCGCCTGGGGACCACCGGTTGCCTGGAATCGATCATGGCCGACGTCTCTCCGGACGAGGTGGGCGGCCTGCGCAACCTCAAACGCTGGCTGAACCTGCGGCACAGCGGGTTTTCGTCGCGGGGCCAGGAATTCGGGCTCGATCCGCCACGGGGAATCCTGTTGCTGGGGGTGCAGGGGTGTGGCAAGAGTCTCTGTGCAAAGGTGGTGGCCTCGGCCTGGCGCATGCCGTTGATGCGCATGGATCCCGGCGTGCTGTATCAGAAGTTCATTGGCGAGAGCGAGGCACGTTTGCGCGAGGCCCTGCACCAGGCGGAATCGATGGCCCCGGCCGTGCTGTGGATCGACGAGATCGAGAAGGCCTTCGCTTCGGCCAGCAGCGATTCGGCCGACGGGGGGCTGTCGCAGCGCATGTTCGGGACGCTGCTTTCCTGGATGCAGGATCACCGCCACCCGATCTTCCTGATCGCCACGGCCAACAACCTGGCGCAACTGCCGCCCGAACTGATGCGCAAGGGCCGCTTTGACGAGATCTTCTTTGTCGATCTGCCGGGCGCGGAGGAACGCGAGTCGATCTTCGCAATTCACCTGCGCAAGCGGTTGCGGGAGAAGAGCCGCTATGATTTGCCACATCTGGTGGCCGCCAGCGAAGGCTTCACCGGCGCGGAGATCGAGCAGGCCGTGATCTCCGGCTTGTATGCGGCATTTGCGGAGAAGACGGACTGCTCGACCGAGCACATCCTGGCGGCGATTCAAACCACGCAGCCCCTGTCGGTCGTGATGCGCGAACACGTGGAGAAGTTACGGACCTGGGCCCAAGGCCGCTGCGTGATGGCCGACTGAGAAGGCAACCTGAAGGCATCCCCATGCAGACAAGACACCGTCGTCTCTTCTTTTCCGAATCCGGCCTGCGCACTTCACGCGTGATCGTTGGGGTGGCCGGGCTGATTGCGGGCTCGTGGGTCGCGCCGCGAACCGGCCGGGCAGAGGAGGCGTCTCTGGACCTCGCCAGGCAGCGAGGGGCTGTGTATGCCGAGTGCGGCCGTTGTGCTTTGGGTATCCTCAGCGGCTGGCTGGCGGAGAAGGTGGACCCCAAGACGCACCTCTACAGCCGCGACGGCCAGTGGAACTACCACAACGAGGCGGCAGACCACTATTCGTCCCTGGTCCTGATGGCCCACTATCTGGAACCGGCCCTGATCCGGCCCGGCGCGCCGCTGCATCGCACACTGCAAAGCTCCGTCCAGCTTTGTTCCACCCCGTCCGGGCTGCCAACGCACTACGATTTGAAGACCGGCACGCAGGGTGAGGTCGCCAGCCTGACCAACCTGGCCGAATGGCTGCGCGACGGACTGATCCGCCTGGCCGAAGTCCTCGGCCACGACAATGACTGGTCGCGGGAAATGGAGCGACTGGTCGACGCCATGCTCTCCGAGTCTGCACGCCAAGGTGGTCTGCGCCACGCGATCAGCGATGAAGAGGGGCAAGGGAACATGCTCCAGACCCTGGCGCGCTTGTATGCCATGACGGGCAAGGAAGCCTATCTCACGGCTGCCGAAGGCCTGGCCGACGCCGTGTTGCTGGGTGATCAGCCCAAGAGGCCCTTCTCCAGCTTCCGCGACCACGGTTGCGAACTGGTGCCGGGATTGGGGGAGCTATTCGCGCTGGAGTGCAAGCTGGGCCGACCGAAGGCCAAGGCCTACCGTGCGCCCTTGCGGCAATTATTGGATGCGATCCTGGAGGGCGGAGCCCACCCGGTCAGTGGACTGTTCTGCGAATGCAAACCAGACGCCGATGGCCAGAAGTCCTGGCAGCAGCCGCCCGACACCTGGGGCTACGTCCTGTTCACCTATGAGAACTACGACCGTGGCACGGGCGAGGGGCGTTATCGCGCGGCGGTGGAGAAGCCACTCCGCTGGCTTTTGGAACACCGCAGCCAGTACGCCGAACTGCGTGGCAATCTCTGGCCGCGATCCAGGGTCTCGGACGACTGGAGCGACAGCTACGAGAGCATGATCGTGCTCTGGACCCGCTATCCGGAGGTGGGCGACGCGGCGGCCTGGCTCGATTGGGCTACGCTGCAACATGTGCATCGCCGTCCGAAGAGCGATAAGTATCCCTATGGCCCCTACACGGGCGGACACCTGGACGGCAGCGCCGGACGGACCCTCTGCATGCACATGATGCTCCAGTCGCAGGGGGTGCGCGCCTCGCCCTTTGGCCAGGGGGTCGAACTCGGCGCCGTGCGGCGGGGCGAGGAGTTGCTGCTGGCGCTGCGTGCCGAACAGGCCTGGGAAGGCCGCCTGGTCTTCGACGGACCGCGCACGGAGTATCCCACGGTTACCATCGATTGGGCCCGGATCAACGAGATGCCGCAGTGGTTTGTGGTGCGTCCGCGGCACAAGTACCGCGTGCAAATCGACGACGCGGTCCCCACGGTCCGGGCTGGATCCGAGTTGCTAGCCGGCCTCCCGTTGCGCGTTGATCCGCAGGCGCCGCGGACAGTACGCGTGGCCCGACAGTCCATTTCCCAATGAACAGGAGTGTAGCAATGCGAGGCGATATGCTTTGGGCTTGGTTTCTCTGCCTGGCGTTGGGCCTGCCGGCTGTGGCCGACTCTGTGACCATCGTGGAACGGGGCGAGCCCCGGGCCGCGATTGTCTTGGCCCCAGATGCCTCATCGCAGCTCCGTGCGGCCTGCGCCGAGATGCAGTCGTGCGTTCGGCTGGCGAGCGGGGCCAAGCTGGAGATCGTCACTGACCGACCGGCGAACCTGGCGGCCATCCACGTCGGGCGCAGCGAGTACGTCGCCGGATTGAAGCTCGATTTACAGGGGCTCGACGGCGACGGATTCGTGATCGCCTTTCCTGACGCCCGGAATATTGTGGTCTTGGGGCCGACCGACTGGGGCACGGAGTTCGGCGTCTACGAGTTCCTGGAACGCTATCTTGGCGTGCGTTGGTTGCTGCCGGGCCAGGCGGGAACCGATGTCCCACAGGCCTCCACAATCGCCATTTCCACTGAACCGGTGAGACAGACGCCGGTCTTCTTCTCCCGATTGATGAGCGGCTTCTCCGGCAACGGACAATCGACCTGGGCACGGCGCAACCGCATGCACGGTCGAGTCAGTTTTCACCACAATCTGCGACAACTGTTCCCCTGGAAGGTTTACGCGCAGACGCATCCTGAGTTCTACCCGATGATCGACGGGAAGCGGTTGGTGCCGACGCGCGACGAGGGGTGGCAACCCTGCTTCACGGCCCCAGGCATTGTCGACGAAGCGGTGAAGAACATCGTCGCCTTCTTCGACCGCTACCCCGACGCCACCTCGTATTCGCTGGGGATGAACGACAATCGCAACTTCTGCCAGTGCCCCGAGTGCCAGACGCGGATCAGCGGGGAAAAGAACTTCCTGGATCGCGTGGACTACTCCGAACTCTATTACGACTGGGCGAATCGCGTGATTGAAGGGGTGCTGAAGAAGCATCCGGACAAGTATTTCGGCTGCCTGGCCTACAGCAACCTGGCCGCGCCGCCGCGCAAGGTTCGATTGCATCCGCGGCTGATCCCCTTCATGACCTACGATCGCAACAAGTGGATCGACCCGGAGATCCGCCAGACCGGCCAGGAGTTGACCGTCGCCTGGCAGCAGCAGAGCCCGACACTCGGCTGGTACGACTACATCTACGGTCGGCCGTACTTGCTCCCGCGTGTCTGGTTCCACCACATGGCCGACTACTATCGCTGGGGACAGGCCCACAGCGTGCGCGCTATGTATGCCGAGGCCTATCCCAACTGGGGCGAAGGCCCCAAGCTGTACGTGGCCTTCAAGCTGCAGTGGGACCCAGCGCAGGACGTAAACCGGCTGCTCAATGACTGGTACGTTCATTGCGTGGGAGAGCGCGCGGCAGCGTCCCTGGCCAAGTATTACGCGCATTGGGAGGACTTCTGGACCCGGCGCATCCTGGACTCCGCCTGGTTCACCAGGGCCGGGCAGTACCTGCCTTTCAACCGCGATCCGGCCTACCTGGCTGAGTTGACCGATGCGGAGATTGCCGAGTGCCGCAGTCTGCTGGAAACGACGTTGGCGCAGACTCAGACTCCACAACAGAAGGCCAGGGCCCAGGTCCTGATGGATGCCTTTGAGTACTATGAGTGCTCGGCGATTGTCTACCGGGCCAGCCGAGTCCTGCCCGACACGCCGCACAGCGAGAAGGAGGCCCTTGCCGCTCTGGATTCGGTGGGGCGGGCCTTTGCCGCGACGCAGAAGCGGCGTCACCTGCTGGAGACTGTCCTGCCTAAGCACGCCTTGCTGGCCAACATCGCTGAGCGACCGTTGCTGCGTGACGACTGCCCCTGGATGGACTGCTTGTTGCGGATCTACGACTGGAACGAGGAACGGACCGGGCCCGTACACGATCGCCTGCGAAGCCTGGCCGAGAAGCATCGCGGCAGCGCCTTGGGCGAGGCGGTGGAATTGCTGGCCGCGGCGTTCAAACCGGCGTCGGACCTGGGGCAGAAGGCACGCAACGGCAGCTTCGAGGACCTCGGCAGCGGCACAGCAGCACGTGCCACACCGCGAGACTGGAGCCAGTGGATCCGTCCGAAGACCACGGCCCAGATCGAGTGGAGTTCCGAAGCGGCGCGCTGCGGCAAGCTAGGCCTGACGATCCGCGATGCGACGGCGGCATCGGTGATCCAGTCGGTGCCCGTCCAGCCGGGCGAGAAGTACCTGGCGTCGGCGTTTCTCAAGGGCCAGGTCGGCCCGACCGCGAGGGTTGGGCTGGTGGTCAAGTGGCAGGACAAGGCCGGCAAGTGGCTGCCGGCGGCGGACGCCAAGTCGCAGCCATTGCCGACCGGCCTGACGCAAACCTGGATCCGCCGCTCGGCACTGGTCAAGGTTCCCGAGGGTGCGGCCCGAGCCATGCTGATGCTTTCGGCCTCGCAGCAATCGCCGGAAGACTACGCCTGTTTCGACGACGTGGAACTCAAACCGATTCCGACGCCGTAGAAGGCGCAGCGCCGGTCGCCACGAGGGAGACCGGACATGGGCGCCGGCGAGCGGTCAGGGTTTTCCCCAGGCGCGTTCGAAGTTGTCGCACACGCCGTCGTGGTCCGCGTCCTGATAGAACCAGCCCGCCCCGCGTCCGTAGCCGGGCCCGCCGCCCCAACCGCGGCCATAGCCGCGGCCGTAGCCGCCACCATAGCCCGGTCCACCACCCCATCCGGGGCCGCGTCCGTAGCCCCTTCCGTAAGCGGGGCCAAGGCCCGGTCCGCCCCAAGGACAGGTTGCGGCCGGAGCGGAGACTTCCGCGGCGAGCGTCTTGCGCAAGCCCTGGAGTTTCTCGGTTAGGGTCTGGATCTGCTTGGGATCGGGGTTCTCGGCGTTGCGCGCCTGGAGCAGATCGGCCATCGTGCGATGCATCTCCGCGCGGAGTTCCAGGAGCTTGCTCGGCGTTGCCTGAGCGGCCGGGGCAGGCACCGGCTTGGTTTCGGGCGTGGGGTCGGCTGCCTGGGCCAGGCAGCCCAGACCGATCGCCAGGCAGGCCAGGATCGGCGTCCAATGTCGCGTGCTCATGATATCCATCCTTTCTGTAGGGCTTGCAGCCCGCGTCAGCCCCGTTGGAGGCACTGGGCTGCAAAAGGTACACACTGCCAGGGCCGCATGCGTTCTCGGATTTCACACTCCCCAGGGTTGGTTCGGTTGCCATCGGCACACTCGATCCGGCTATCCATCCCCGTCGCGCCTCGCCGGATCGCTGGCGGCCCATTGAAATCCGCAACGCCATTCTGTAAGGGCAACTTGCGTGCCAATGGGAGCGGCGGTAAAACTGGGCTTGCTGGCTTCCTTGGATTTCAGCATGGCCAATGGCCCAAGCGATTTCGCTGCACGCCTGCCAGTGAAGGCATTGCCCAGAGCACCCCGGCTGTTTCCTACCTTGACTCGTGTTCGGAGTCCCACCATGCCACGCGTTCATCTGTCGTTGCCGATCCATTCACTGCGGCCTGTTTTGCGATCCGCATGGAGCATCGCGATTGCTGCGAGTTGTGTTCTGTGCTGTGGTGCGAGCTGGGCACTGGGCGCGGTGGATGTCGTGAGTGCAGGCCAAGCACGGGCCGTGGTCGTCCTGCCGGAGAACTGCCAGGCCGTCGTGCGGTACGCCGCCGAGGAGTTGGTCTACCATGTGGCCAAGGCGACGGGAGTCAAGTTGGCGGTGGTCACCGAGGGGCAGGAGCCGCCGCAGCCAGCCGGTCGCGTCTATCTGGGGCCGACCAGCGCAGCCAGGAAGGCGGGAATCGATGCCGCGCAACTCGCGCCGGACAGCTTCAGGCTGCGGACCTTGGGTTCGACGTTGTTTGTTGTGGGCCGCGACAGCCCAGGCAAACCGCTTTCGCCCGACACCCTGGCCGGCACGCTGTTCGGTGTGTACGAGCTCCTGGAGCGTGTGTTGGGGGTGCGCTGGCTGTGGCCGGGAGAGTTGGGCGAGCATGTGCCGAAGACGGCTGAAGTGCGTATTTGCGACTTGGACGAGACGATCGCCCCGCGGCTGATCATTCGCCGGTTGCGGAGCACGCTCGACGGGCGTCCGGCGGCGGCCAACACCGAAGACGGTTTTTCGCGCGCAGCGCTGGCCAAGGCCCGAGCGGACGAGGCACGCTGGCTGCGGCGGCAACGGATGGGCCATTCGCGCACGATGCGTTGGGGTCACGCCTTCACCGCCTGGTGGCAGAAATACGGCCAGGAGCATCCCGAGTGGTTCAACCTGCTGGAAGACGGTCAGCGCAAGCCACAGAGTCGCGACAGCTCGCGGATTGCGATGTGCGTTTCCAATCTGGGACTGCACGAACAGATCGTGAAGAACTGGCTGGAGGCCTGCCAGGCGCGGCCTGAGGCCAAACCGAACATCAACGGCTGCGAGAACGACGTCTACGGCCGGTGCCAGTGCGCGGCCTGCCGGGCATGGGACGTGCCACGGACCGATACGGAACAGTACTCCGACCGTTTTTCGCGTTATGGGATCGTCTCGGACCGCTACGCGCGATTCTGGCGCACGCTTCAAGAACTGGCTGCCCGGCATGACCCGGACGTGATCGTGGCCGGTTACGCCTATGTGAACTACGCCGCGCCGCCGGTCCGCGAGAAGCTCAACGACCACGTGTGGATCGGCCTGGTGCCGGACAGCTTCTACCCGCGCACAGCCGAGGAGCATCGCGTGTGTTTGGACATGTGGCAAGGCTGGGCGCGCACGGGCTGCAAGCTGTTCCTGCGTCCTAACTACACGTTGGACGGCTATTGCATGCCCTACCTCTACACACACCAGTTCGCGGAGGAGTTCGCGCATCACGCGCGCCACGGCATGATCGCCACGGATTTCGACTCGTTGACCGCGATGTGGGCCGCACAGGGCCCGCAGCTCTACCTCTTCGCGCGCTGGCAGAATTGCCTGGACCGGCCGGTGGACGAGGTGCTGGCGGAGTATTACGCCGGATTCGGCCCGGCGGCGCAGGCCGTGCAGGCGTACTTCGACTACTGGGAACGGTACTGTATGGGCCATTTCCAGGAGTTCCGCGAAGCGGCCAAGCAGACCGGCGGAAAGTGGTCCAGCTTCCCGCGCTATAGCCATCTGTGTTTCACTGCAGACGCGATTGGCCGGGGCTACGCGATTCTCGACCAGGCGAAGCAGGCGGCGGCCAACGATGAGGTGGCCGCGGCGAGGGTCGAGTTTCTCCGCAAGGGCCTGGTCCACGCCGACAAGTCGGCCGCGGCGGCTCGCGCTCAGATCCAAGGCGACTTCCTCGCGACGCAACAGGCGCTGGCCGATCTGCGCAGCTATCGCCGCCAAATCGCCGAGGACAACGTGGCCAACCTGGCCTACTGTCTCTTCCTGGAACAACGGGCCTTTGGGGCGACGGTCCGCGATGTTCTCTATCGCGGGCAGCCGCTGAAGGCGATGGCCGCCAGCGTGCCGCCGGGGGACCTGCAGCCGATTTCACTTCGGGGCCACTATGGTTGCGTGGCCCTGCTCAAGCCGGGCGAACGGTTCCAAGCCACGATCACCACACGCCGGGTGGGCGCCAATCCCAAGCCCATCGAGTGGAGCCTCATGTCGCCCGAACAACAAGTGCTGGCCAAGGGCGAGATCCCCGCGGGCAAGCCGGCGTCCATCGATGTCCCGGCTCCGCAGGAAGGCATCCACAACTTGATCCTTAGCACCAATGCAAATCTGGCGCAGCTCACGCTGCAGAACGAGCATGCCGTGATCCTCGGCCGCCAGTTGGGACTGCTGAAAGCCAGTGGACCGATGTACTTCTTCGTCCCCGAGTCGACCAAGAGCTTCCAGATCAAACTGGAATCGCCCAGTCCGGGGGAGACGGCCAAGGTTGCGGTACTCGATCCGCAGGGGCGCGAGATCGCCTCGGGTGACACGGGCGAGCAGAAGGAAGCGACGCTGAAGATCGTTGTCCCGCGGGGACAAGCCGGCAAGGCCTGGTCGGTGGTGCCCGCCAGTGGGCCGAAAGGCGTATGGGAGGACTACACGATCACCCTGGGTGGCGAATTGCCGCCCTACTGGGGCTTTCAGCCAGAGCGGCTGCTGATCCCCGGTCGGTGAAAGGCGTCGAGCCCGCGGTGACCGCCGGCCACGGTGTTGTCTCGTCGTTTCAGGAGACTCAGCATGCGTTTGTCGCGACTGGCGGCTCTGATTCTCGTGTGTTGCCCGCACGACGTTGCGGCGCAGTCGGCGGCCCCGCCCCTGGCGCAGCGCGTGCAGCGGCTGTGCGAGGCCTATTGGCAAGGCTTTGGCAGCGCGGAGACGCTTGTCCTGTATCACCACCGGCTGGATGGGCCGCGGGGCATTGCGGCCCTGGCCGATCCGCGGGAGATCGCCGCGGGCACGGTCCGCGGCAAACCGATGCCCTACGGCTACGGCTCGGGCATTCAGGACGTTGTTCTGGAGAATGGCCAACTGCTGTTCGCGCTGTGCGATGCGCAGGAAGCGACGGGCGATGCGTACTTTGCCGAGTTGGCACGACGGCTGTTCGCCGGTCTGCGGCGCGTGGCCACGTTGAGCCCCGAACCCGGTTTTGTTCCGCGCGGTCCCCATCCCGACGGCAAGAGCTACTATCGCGATTCGTCGCGCGACCAGCACGCGGCCTTTGTCGAAGCCTTGTGGCGTTACTCGCGCTGGCCCTTGGCCACGGACGAGGACCGGCGGTTCGCCGCCGATCAGCTTGACAAGTTCGCGCAACGCATGCAGCGCAACGGCTGGCAGATCCTGGTCGAGGACAACAGCCGGCAGGCGCACGTGGGGTTCTGCTGGCTGCAGCCGACGAGCATCGGCGCGGCCAGCCTGTTGTCGGCCCTGGCGCAAGTGGTTCAGGCCACCGGGAGTGCGGATTGGCGTGCGGAATACGAACGCCTCAGCGAGGAGAAGGACAGGCTGCGGTGGCGCGTCCTGCTGCATCCTGACGGCGCCCAGTGGCGGAGCATGACTCTCTACAGCAACCAGTTTGCCCAGGCCCTGGAGGCCCTGCGGCGAGCGGAATCGGATCCGCAGCGACGCCAGCAAATCCACGATCTGTTGCGGCGGAGGGCCTTGCGGGCCATCGAGGGGAATGTCTTCGATCCTGAATGCTGGCGGCGGCTGGATTGGGCCGGCCAGCAGGACGAGACGCAGATCGAGCCGCAATTGAAGAGCCTGGGCATCTCGCTGGGCGAGCCAGCCACAGCGCTCGAGTTGCACCAGAAGTTCGATGTCGGTCGCTGGCGGCAGGCCGACACGGCCGGGCAGAACATGTACGGCAAGCTCTGCTTCGGGCTGGCCACAGTGGCGTGCCACGAAGCCCTGTTGTGTGGCGATAAGGACCTGGTGCAGCGTGTGGCCCCGACCGTCGAGCGGATGGTCGACCAGATGCTGGCCCTGGACAGGGATTACCAGCAGGGAGAGAACTTGAATCGAGCCACGCTGCTGGGCGTATTGCTGAGAGGCTGCAAGCGGTAATGCCGCAGGTACAAGACCGGCCGAAAGGTCCAAGAAAGCGCACCAGCGCGCCCGCCATCACGCGGACGCGCCGGTCAAAGGTCATCTGAAAGACTAGCGTCGATCACGGGCCACGTAGCACCGTAGCGAACGGGCTTCGAGCATGACGGCGCGATCGGCCGGCAGGGGAGGCCCGCCCAAATCCGGAAAGATGTCATCCGGAGTCTTGGCCGAGGTATCGACGAACAACCGCCAGTCCTCGCCGCTGGCTGCCGCCGGAACCTGGAACCGTCGCGGTTCGGTGCCGGCGTGCAGCATGAATAGGACATGATGGCAGGGAGGCTCCAGGGGCGCGGTGGGCACGGCCGCCAGCAGGCACATCAGGCTGCGCTCCTCCGGATTCCAGGAACATCCCTGCCCGTCGGGGTTGTACCAACTGACGTCGGGCAAGTCGCCTGTCTGCCGGGGCTTGCCAGTGAGGAAATTCTCCTGGCGGACGGTTGGTTCGGCGCGGCGGAAGCCGATCAGCGCCTGGCAGAAGCGCATCAGACTGCGATGCTTCTTCAGCAGGTCCCAATCGATCCAGGAGACCTCGTTGTCTTGGCAATAGGCGTTGTTGTTGCCCTGCTGGGTGCGACGAAATTCATCGCCAGCCACGAGCATGGGCACTCCCTGGCTAAGCATCAACGTGGCCAGGAAGTTCTTGATTTGCTGGTGCCGCACGCGTTCGATGGAACGGTGGGTCGTAGGTCCTTCAACTCCGTAGTTGTAGCTGTGGTTGTTGTTATCTCCGTCGCAATTGTTTTCGCCGTTGATTTCGTTGTGTTTGTGGTTATAGCTCACCAGATCGTTGAGCGTAAAACCGTCGTGCGAGGTCAGAAAATTGATGCTGTGGTAAGGCCGCCGGCCGCTGGGTTGATAGAGGTCGCTGGAGCCAGCCAAACGCGTGGCCAGGGCGCCGGTCATGCGGCCGTCGCCGCGCCAATACTGGCGCACGTCGTCTCGGTAGCGGCCGTTCCATTCGGCCCAGCGCAGGCTGCCGAAAGTGCCCACCTGATACGCGCCGGCCGCGTCCCAAGCCTCGGCGATGATTTTCGTGTCGGCCAGGAGAGGATCTTCGGCGATCGACTCGACGACCGGCGGGTTGGGAACCAGATTTCCCTCGCGGTCGCGGCTGAGGATCGAGGCCAGGTCGAAGCGGAAGCCATCGACATGGTAGTTGTGCACCCAATGCCGCAGGCAATTGAAGATCAATTCGCGGACGATGGGGTGATTGCCGTTGACTGTATTGCCGCAGCCCGAGTAGTTGCGGTAGTGCCCGCCGTTTTCGAGCATGTAGTAGACGCGGTTCTCCAGCCCCTTGAAGCTGAAGGTGGGGCCTTGCTCGTTGCCTTCGGCGGTGTGGTTGAGCACCACGTCCAGGATGACTTCGATTCCGGCCTGGTGCAGGGCCATGACCATCTCTTTGAATTCCCGCACCTGGGCGCCCGGTTCGCGCGAATAGGCGTAGCCGCGATGGGGACTGAAGAAGGCCAGGGGATCGTAGCCCCAGTAGTTGGAGCGGGGCGGCTTTTGGCCCAAGTAGTCCAGGCTGGAGAATTCGTGCACGGGCATCAATTCGACGGCGGTGACTCCCAACGATTGAAGGTAGGGGATCTTCTCGATCAGTCCGCGGTAGGTGCCCGGATGTTGGACTTCGCTATTGCCTCGGCAGGTGAACCCGCGGACGTGGACTTCGTAGATCACCGTTTCCGGAAGACTGCGGCGGAGGTGCCGGTCGCCCTGCCAGTCGAAGGTGTCGTCGACGACGACGCACCGCGGCGGGCGCACAATGCCGTCCGCCGCAGGCATGAACTCACCTGCCAGCGCCTTGGCATAAGGGTCGATCAGGCGAGCCTGGCTTTGGAAGCGGTGGCCGCGATGGGGTTCATAGGGCCCCTCGGCCTGGAGATGATAGAGCTGGCCGGGCCGGATGTCCGGCACGAACAGGCTCCAGATGTCTCCCCAGCGATTCAGGTCTGGGTCGAAATCGACGACGGTGGTGGGGTCCGGGTCTTCCAGGCGCGTGTAAAGGAGCACGCGCATGGCCGTTGCCGAACGGCTGAAGACGACAAACTGTACTCCCCCTTCGCGGACAATCGCACCGTACGGAAGAGGGTAATCGAAGCGGAGCATCGCCGGTGGGCAGTAGGGAGAAAAGGACTCCAGCGCGGACAGAGAATCGCTCAAGCCGTCCGCCGGGTAAGCATACCATTCGTTAGAGAAGAGCGTCATAGTGGTCACGTCAAAGGCGGGTTGCGGGAATTGGGGTCTTTCGTGGCCACCCCCAATGCTGAGGGCAAACATCGCCCGGACTGATGTCCGACGGACGTCCTATTGAGCGCACCAGGAATAGGCGGCACAATCCGACCATCGGCGTCTGCCAGGCGACCTCATGTAATTCGGCAGGGGATGATCGTAAACGAAAGGAAGCCGCGTCCCGGCGGCTCAATCCACACGCCTGTTCCTGTCACAACTAACTGTCACAACAGGACCGACTTGGGGCGATGCAACCGGACTTCTCGGTCCACTCGCCGGTGCAGAGCGCCGGAAGGAGCCGGGAAACCATCAGACTCTCGATGGCCGGGCCAAACCGGAAGAAGCACGCAAGTGGAGCCGCCGGCAGCGTCGAGGCAGAAGACGAGAGGTTTGGAGAACCCAAGAAACGCAACAGACGGCGTCCTGGCGTCAGGATGCCGTCTGCTGCAGGTAGGCCATTGTCGACGGAGCGCGACGTCTACTTGGCGGCCTCTTCCTTGTGGAAGACGGCGTGGCAGTCGTCGCAACTCTGGGTGAGCTTCTTGGTGGCGGCATCCGCGGCCGCCTGATCGCCGGCGCGAATCGCCTTGTTCAACTCGCTGGCGGCTTGACGCATCTGGACGCAGAAATCGTACCACTGCTTGGCCTGCTCGTCGCTCTTGGTCACCGAGACGTCGACCATCGAGCCCTGGGCGATGACGGCCAGCACGGCCGAATAGCCGGCCGTATCCTTGGCATTGCTCTTGAAACGAGAGCCTTTGAGGTACCGCTTCATCTTGGTGTTGATCATCGGCACCTGCTTCATGAGTTGATCGAGGGCGGCCTTCTTCTCCCACTTCAGTTCGCCACCGGCCTTGCTCTGTGCGGCGACCTTGAGCTGCTCGACTGCTTTTTTGGCCGAGGCGTAGTCTTTGGCCGCGGCCACGTCCTGGGCTGCCTTGACCAAGGCAGCGGCGGCCGCCTTGTAGGGATTGTCGGTGTCGTGCAGGCCCAAGGCCAAAGCGATCAGCACCAAGGCGTTCGACTCCTTGGCGACCTTGCCTTCGGCGTCTTTGAACTCCTGTTCGGTGGCCACCGCCTTCTCCAGGCTGTCGATGTACTCGGGCACCTGGTTGGCCAGGTCTTCGGCCGGAGCGAATGTGGAGACCTGGGGAGCTTCCGGAGGCGGAGGCGCGGCCACGGCCGTCCCACCTACCACGATTGCCGTCGTCAGGAGGAGCCCCAACACCAACCCACCACGCACAGTGCTCGACCTCATCCGCATCTCCTTTCTATGTTGTGGTTCACCAGATTCTCAACAGTATTAACCTGTCCCAGAGGCCTGTCAAGAAAATACCGACATTGGGGGGCACATAGGTCGTTGGTCCCGGTCTACCGCTTGCGCAAGGCCGACGTCGGGAAAGGTACGAAGAGTACCTCAAGGATCGGTTCCCCAAGGCCAAGGTGGCTAAGGCGATGGCGTGCGTGCACCGCCACCAGGCGGAGACCATGGCCATTGTGCGCAAGACGGCCCTGGCGAACAGGCCCAACCGCGGGGTCAACCGCTTGGCGGGGCGAGGGCGACTTTCAGCCGCAGGCAATTCTGTGCGCCATGCCGTTCGTAGTGGATCTCGTCCACCAGCGTGCGCACAAGGTGGATGCCCAGGCCGCCTTCGCGGCGACGCTCCAGGGGGGCGTTCAGGTCCGGTTCCGGGGCGGCCGTAGGATCGAAGGGCCGGCCATCGTCTTCGATCGCCATGTGCATGTGCGTTGTGTCGATCGCTCCGGTCACCTGAATACGATGTTCGCCGCTGTCGGCATAGCCCCACTTGACGATGTTCGCCAGCAGTTCGTCGAGGGCCAGGTCTACGGTCGCGATCACATCGCGGGAAACGCCCTGCTGCCTCAGGAACTCTCCTGCCGCCTGCGTGGCGCGCGGAAGTTCCGACATGCGGTTGGCGATCGACAGGGAGAACGAGGGGCACATAGGACGGCCGCGGCGTGTGTCACTTGTCCTGGAGCATCATGTCCAGGCCGGCAATCTTGAAGACGCGCTTGATGCTCGGGTTCAGGTTGACGACCTCGAACCCTTGATTGCCGGCCTGCTGATAGGCGTAGATGCACAATCGCAGGAAGGCGGAGCAGACGAAATCCACGCCTTTCAGGTCGAAGACGACGGGCTTCTGCGGCGCGGTCACCGTGGCGCGCACCTCGGCTTCCATTTCCACGCAGAGGGCCGTGTCCAGGCGCCCCTGAAACTCGACAATCAGGACTTCGATCGGTTGACACGTCTGGGACATGAGTGGCGCCTTTTCAGAAGTTCTTGTTGTAGGCCTGGACGACGGCCGCGGGATCCAGCGACTCGTCGTAGAATAGATGCAGATCCGCGCGCAGCAGGCGTTGATTCTCGCGGCGGCGGGCAATGCGTTGGATATTCAGCAGGTGCGCGGCGGTGATGTTGTCGGTCGTGATGTTCTTGCCGCCGGTGCCGCACCCCAGTGTCAGCGAAGGATGAAGCATGTTGTAGATTCCGCCGACGGCGCCTTGCGAAGAAGGCGTGTTGACCACGATCCGCCCGGCGTTCATCAGCGAGGCAAACTGCTTGATTCGCGCATCGTCGTTGGAGAAGATGCTCACAGTGTGCCCCACGCCGCCATGGTAGTTCAGGTCGATGCACAAGTTGACGGCCTCGGCGAAATCGGCCGCCACGTACCAGGCGAGGATGGGGGCCAGGACTTCCGATGAAAGCGGCCACTGGCTCCCCACTCCGGCCAGGGGGGCGACGAGCAGTTGCACGTCGTCGGGCAGATCCAATCCGGCCATGCGCGCGATTTTCGCGGCCGGCTGTCCCACAACCGCCGGGTTCATCAGCCCTTGGTGCGAGTCGAACGCCACCCGCTCCAGTTGGGCGACTTGCGGCGGCGACAGGAAACACGCCTTGCGGAGGAGGAACTCCGCGCGCATCTGGTCGGCAACGGAGGCTTCGACCACCAAGGCCTGCTCGCTGGCGCAGACCGTGCCGTAGTCGAAGAGCTTGGAGATCATGATCTGTTCGACGGCGAAGGGGATGTCGGCTGTGCGTTCGATGTACACCGGCACGTTTCCGGCTCCGACACCGATCGTCGGCGTGCCGGAACTGTACGCGCTCTTCACCAGTCCCGCTCCGCCCGTAGCCAGAATCAGCGACAGCGAGGGATGGCCCATGATGGCTTGCGTCAGTTCGCGGGAGCAATCGCTCAGCCATTGAATGCAGTGTTCCGGGGCGTCGGCGGCCAGCGCGGCCTCGTAACAAATCCGCGCCGCTTCGTCGCTGCACTGCTTTGCCTTGCGCGAAGGGCTGATGATGATCGGGTTGCGGGTCTTCAAGGCGATGAGGATCTTGAAGATGGTGGTCGAGGTGGGATTCGTCACAGGAGTAATGGCGAGGATCGGCCCGACCGGCTGAGCCAACTCGGTGATCCCGGTGATGGGATCCTCGCGAATGACCCCCACGGTCTTGAGGTCCTTGATGTCCTCGTAGACGAATTGGCTGGCCACAACGTTCTTGATGACCTTGTCCTGCCACTTGCCCAAACCGGTCTCCAGTTCGGCGAGTTTCGCCAAGCGGACCCGATTGCGGAACGCGGCATCGTAGGCCGCGTGCACCACGCGGTCGGTCTGCTCCTGGGTGAACTGGCTGAACACCGCAGCCGCGGCGCAGGCGCGTTGGAAGTACAGATCCACGTTGGGCCGAGTCTCAAGGCAGGTGGCGCACACTTTGGCTTCCCCCGGGGACGTCTCAGGTAACGAGTTCCGCGATGCCGACCAAGGAGAGGCCGGTTTCGCGGACTCACGCGAGGCCTTGCCACAGCATTCCTGTGCGGAAGGCCGGGAGACCGCATTTCCGGTCTCGGTACGGTGAGGACCACGAACTCGGCTACAAGGACCGCGCACCAATGGCACCGGACCGCGATCTCTGCTCGGTTGTCACAAGACTAGGTCACGTCCACGTCCTATGGCGCATTTTGCTTAGGCCGCAGGGGGGGGCGGGATCGCACCGCGATCGGCCTCACTTGAACGGGCGGGGCGGCGGCATCCACACGACCTGCATAATCCGCCGTGGGAACTTCGATCTATGCTTCAGCAAAAGAGATCTTTTGGGCAGGGTGTCGGCAGGGTAAGACGTGCCGGCGGCGACAAAACGCCTTGACGCAAGTCGTGGCGTCTTTTCGCCGCCAGCAGCCGAAGATATTGGAGACGGCCTTATGGATCTCCTGGCTGTTGATGGGCCCGAGCGGGAGAATGGAAGACTGGAGTAGGGGGTTCCCTCGGCGGCGGGAAGACCTGGGCCATGCAGGACTCGAGGGGCAATGCCATGTGAAAACGGCAGCTTCCATGCGGTGCCGGCGCCCACGATCGTGAAACCGAAGCAGGACTCGTTCAGCAGGGACATCCGTGACACGATCTCTCAAGACAAAACTGTTGCTGGCGATCGGCGTTCCGCTGTTGACCGTGTACGTGGTCCTGGCTGCCTCGGAGTACTACAGCACCTACCGCGATGCCCTGGGCGACATCCAGTCGCTGTTGACTGAGGTCGCCGGTCGGCAGGCCGCCGAGTTGGACAGAGAGTTGATTCGGGCGGAAGAACTGGCGAAGACCCTGGCCCTGGTCCTGAACTCCTCGCCTGACTTGACTTCCGACCGGCTGCAGACGACCTTGCGTGAGCACTTGCGCGCCAATCCGCTGGTCTTTGGCATGACCGCGGCATTTGAGCGGGGCGCCTTCTCGCCCGACGTAGAGTGGTTCGCGCCCTACTACTGCCGGGTGGCCGATGGCCAACTGCGCTTTGTGGACATCGCTCAAGTCAGTCCTGACTATGCGCACTACGACTGGTACCAACCGGCCAAGGCGGCTCGCGCGCCCGTGTGGAGCGAGCCCTATTTCGATACGGGCATCGGTGAGCGGATCATGTGTACCTTCACCGCGCCGTTGTTTCGGCAGGGGGACTTTCGCGGTGTCTTGACGGTCGATTTGCTGTCGGAAGACCTGCTCCGCGAGATCTCGCCGGCCCGGATGGAAAGCGGCTACTGCATGCTGATCAGCCGCAAGGGGACTTTCGTCTCGCATCCCGACCTTTCCCTGGTGATGCATCAGAGCATTTTCGGCCTGGCGGAACGGCACGACTTGCCGGACCTGGCCGCCGCGGGATGCGAGATGGTCGCGGGACGGGCTGGAGTGCGGCGGATCCGCGACTACCAGACAAGGGAGTGGAAGTGGATGGCTTTCGCGCCGGTGGATTCCGTGGGCTGGTCCCTGGCCGCCGTGATTCCGGAAGAAGAGATCATGGGCCCAATCTATGCCCAGCTCTTCCGCTTTCTGGGTGGCCTGGTAGGCGGCGTGATCAGCATCCTGGCGATCATCTGGCTGATGTCGGTCCGCGTCACGCGCCCGCTGGCCCGGTTGGCGGCAGCCGCCCAACAACTGGCGGCGGGGAATCTTGAGGTCTGCGTGTCGCCCTCCAAGGGGCGGGATGAAGTGTCGCAATTGACCGACACGTTCAACGCCATGGTGGTCAATCTGAGGAGCAATGTCGAAGCGCGCATCCGGGAGGAGACGGCGCGGCGCGAGGTAGAGCGCGACTTGCTCGCCGCGCGCGAGGTGCAAGCCTCGCTGCTGCCGGCCATGCTGCCCGCTCACGTGCAGCGCGGCTTCTGCCTCCACGCCTTCAATGCGCCGGCGCGGCACGTGGCGGGCGATTTCTACGACTTCTTCTTCGTGACGCCCGATCGGCTGGCGGTGGTCATTGCGGATGTTTCGGGCAAGGGCCTGCCGGCGGCCATGTACATGGCCGTGACGCGTACCCGGCTGCGCGACTATGCCACCGCTCAGAAAACGCCCGCAGAAGTCGTTGCCGAGTTGAACCGCGATCTGGCCCAGGAGAACGAACGTGAGATGTTCGTGACCCTGTTCTTCGGCTACTACCACCTGGCGACAGGGGAACTGACCTACGTGAATGGGGGCCACAATCCGCCGTGCCTGGTGCGCCGCGAGGGACGGTTGGAGACTTTGGAACCGACGGGGCCTCTGGTGGGTCCGCTTGCCGGGGCGACCTTTGACAATGGGCAGTGCCACCTCGACCGGGGCGATATGCTGGTTTTGTTCACCGACGGGGTTACGGAAGCCAACGCGCCGGAAGGGGAAATGTTCGGCGAGAAGCGGCTGGAGGCGATTCTGGTTTCGTCGGCCGCAGAGCCCGTCGCGAAGATCTGCGACCAGGTGATCCAGGCGGCGCGCGATTTCAGCCGTGGCGATCTGGCCGATGACGCCACCGTTCTTGCCTTGCGGCGCACCTGATGCGCAGCCGCAGGATGGCGATTGGGGCGGCAGCGGTGGCGTCTCTCATGCAAAACGTCCTTGGCCAGCGGCCGAAGGACAGTTTCGGTGTGTCTGAAGGAATGGTATCATGGGTCGTGGGCAAGACGATGCTCGCCGCAGGCGTCGGGGGGCCCGGTGAGCCGGCCTCAATGGACATTCCCAGGCGGAATGTCACCTGAGGCCGGCATTGGCCGCACGACACCGGGCGGCTATGGGGGTCGCGCGGTTCATCCGAAGGGTCATCGGCCGTGGATCCCATCAACTACCGGAGTTCGAAGCAATCATCCCAGGTGTGCCATGATTCGACAGGCTCTTTCGTTGTTGACACTCACGGTCTGCCTGCAGCCTGCGTCCGCGGCCGACGGCGATCCAGCACGGCTGACGAATGCGGGATTCGATGACGGGCTTTCGGGATGGGTATTCCGGCCGGGCGACGAGTCGCAGGCGACGGTCGAGGACGCGGGGCCCGCGCGAGGCCATGTTCTGCGTCTGCACCCCGAGGGCCGTCTTCTGGGCGTGGAAACCGCACGGCTGAAGATCGGCGAGGCGATCCAAACCGACCAGGCGTATGAGGTGGAGTTGGATCTGAAATGCGACGGTCTGGAAAAGGGCGTGTTCGCCGTGTCGATGTACTGCTTCGACGCGCAGGGCAAGTCGCTGAAGCAAATCGTGTTCTACCACCTCAATCCGCGGTCCAAGCCCCACGCATGGCGCAAGGTGGCCGATCAATTCGGCCCCGGCACGAGCAAACCTCTGCCGGAAGGCACGCAGAGCGTGTGCCTGCGGTTCTCCTTCCACGAGTCGGGCGGGGACTGCCGAGGCACGGTCTGGGTCGACAACCTGGCGTTGCGCCCTTGCGAGCCGGCCGCGCAAAACGGCTGGCCGGCGGAGATCGTGGCCGACGTGGGCGACTTGCAGGTCCGCTTCGAAAGCCGCTCGTTCTGGACGCTGTACCGCATCGACTATCGCTCCACCCGGTTGTGCATTGACCGGTTCGGCAGCCACTACGGTTCGGTGGCCAATTTCCCCGATGTGGGATTCATCGGCTCCGGCCATACGGAGAACGAGAACGAGCAAGTCCTGGAGAAGAGGCTCACCGTGGATGGGCAACCGGTGGACGAACCGGCCGCCGCCGTGCGCTGCAATCGCATCGAGTTGCATAAGAAGTCGCGCATCCGCAGCCTGCTGCTGGAAACCAAGATCCTGGTGAACGAGAACCGAATCCTGGAAGAAGTCCAACTGCGGGCGGAACAACCCACGCCGGTCAACCTGATCTACCACTTCATGCATCCCTGGACGCCGACCGCCACGGAGTACTGTGCCGAACTGCTGGATGGCACGCGTGTGGAAGGTTCGTTCACGGGCGACAAGTCGCAGAAGATCGACAAGGCGACCAGGTGGTCCGCCATCTACGACGGTCCTAGCCAGAAGGGCGCCGTGAGCTATGTGCTGTCGACACCCCAGAACGCGGAGTGGCGGACCCGCTACTGGGATCAGCCGGAACGCTATCGCAAGCACTATTTCGTGACGTTCCTCAAGGAAACGGTTCCGGCTGACGTGACATTCCGCTACCGCATGCTGACGGTCCCCTTTGAATCGACGCCGGATCGCTGGAAACAAACCGTGGCCAGCCTGGTACAAGGCATGGGAAAGGACTGATGTTCCCCGATGTCCTCTGGACTGGGTCCTGAGTCGGAGTCACCAAGGGCCGTGATACACCGCTGGCTGATCGCCGTTGGATCCGTTCTGCTATCGGCCTGGGCCTTGCTCGCCTGGTGGCAGTATCAGGAGTACGGCAACGAACGGCACCTGGCCGAGGACGTGCTCGCCCACCAAGGCGAAGCCATCACCAAGGCTCTGGTGGGTGGGGTGCGCTCGCATCGCCGTCTAGGCCGTTTTCTCGAAGAGCAGATCCAGGCTATGCTGGACGAGTTTGCGACCTCGGAGAACGTGTTGGCGGTGTCCCTGCGATCCGACGACGGTTCGGTGCAGTTGACGGCCGGCAACCGTCAACTGCTGGACGAGACCCACTCCGCGCAGCCGGGGTGGTTGCCGCAGGCCTTCTTGTGCCAGCAGCACTTTGAACTGCCTGACGATACCACCGGGCCTCCGGCCGGATGGGGTGAAGGCCCGGGGCTGGGACGCGGCTGGGGCCGTGGGCGCGGAGGTGGCGGCGGCGCGGGATTGACGCGCGCGGAACCCGGCGACACGCGAGCCTCCGGCGAACGCGGCACCATGGGCGGTCCACTGGTCCCCGGCACTGCCTTAACTTTCCGGCTGCTGTTGGATCGCTCGCATGCCGATGACCAACTGCGCAACTCGGCCTGGTTACGCGGATTGTTGGTGGTCGCCGCGGGCTTGTTCCTGCTGGCCGTGGCCATGGCCTGGCACGCATCGGTCAATCTCGTCGACGCGCGGGCCCGGACGCACTTGCTGGAACTCGAGGCACGGCGTCTGCGCGAGTTGGGCCAGGCGGCGGCCGGTTTGGCCCATGAAACGCGCAACCCGCTGGGCCTGATCCGCGGCTGGATGCAGCGGTTGGCGGAAGAGAGCCTGGCGGGCACGCGATTGAGCCAGGCCCAGGCCGTGATCGAGGAGTGCGATCGGCTGACGGCGCGGATCAACCAATTCATGGCTTTCGCGCGCCCTCGCTCACCCCAGATCGAATCGATCGAGGTCCGGCCGCTGATCGAGGAACTGGCCAACTTGCTGGAACCGGATCTGGAGACCAAGAGCCTGACCATCGACCGGGCGCGTGTGTCGCAAGCGACTCGCGTGTATGCCGACCGCGAGGCCTTGCGCCAGGCATTGTTCAACCTGCTGGGCAACGCCATCTATTTCTCTCCGCAAGGCGGCTGCCTTGAAATCGCATTGGTCGCCGGGCACGACGCGTGCTGGCGAATCGAGGTGGCCGACCGGGGGCCAGGCGTGCCGGCCGAGTCGATGCCCTTGCTGTTCACTCCCTATTTCACCACGCGTCCCAACGGCACCGGCCTGGGCCTGGCGATCGTACAGCAGATCGCCGCCGTACACGGCTGGCAGGCCGGTTACACGCCGCGCTGCGGTGGGGGCGCTGTCTTCTGGCTGGATCAGATACATGCCGGATAAACGCCCCACGATTCTCATCGTCGACGACGAGCCCTCGCAGCGCCGCCTGCTAGGCGGTTTCGTGCAATCGCGTGGCATGGACTACGCGGAAGCGGCTTCCGGAGAAGAGGCCCTGGAGAAGATCGCCCGGCAAGTGCCCGATCTGGTGCTGCTGGACGTGCGTCTGCCCGGCATGAACGGCATCCAGACCTTGGAGCACATCCGCGCCACGGATGCCAATCTGCCGGTGGTGCTGATCACGGCCCACGCCGACCTGCGTCAAGCGGTGAGCGCCATGAAAGGCGGAGCCGACGACTATCTGGCCAAGCCAGTGGATCTGGACGAACTCGAAGCGGTGATCGCCGATCGCCTGCCGGCCGGAGAGCAAGGAGTGACGCAGGGAACGCTGCCGCCCTTGCCCGAGGGCTTTGTCTGCGAGAGTGTGGCCATGCGGAGGGTACTGGAGACGGCGGCCGTTGTGGCCCCTTCCGAGGCCCCGGTGCTGATCCTCGGCCCCAGCGGATCCGGTAAGGAAGTGGTCGCCCAATTGATCCACCGCTGGAGTCCGCGCTGCGACGGGCCGCTGGTGGCCGCCAATTGCGCCGGCCTGCCGGAGACGTTGATCGAGAGCGAACTGTTTGGCCACACCAAAGGCGCCTTCACTGGCGCTGGCGAGACGCGGCTGGGGTTCTTCCGCGCCGCGCACAACGGTACCCTGTTCCTCGACGAGATCGGCGAGTTGCCTTTGCCGCTGCAACCGAAGCTGCTACGCGCCTTGGAATCGCGCCAGATCACGCCGGTCGGCAACGATCGTCCCGTGCCCTGCGACACGCGGCTGGTGGCGGCCACCAATCGCGACCTGGGCCAGGCGGTGCGCGACGGCCAGTTCCGCGATGACCTGTACTACCGCATCAACGTCGTGGAACTGAGCGTGCCCCCCCTGACCGATCGTGCCGACGACATTCTGCCCTTGGCCAGGCAGTTCGCCGGCGAATTCGCCCATGGGCCCGTACGACTGTCGCCCCAGGCGGTCCAGTGCCTGCTGGGCTATCCGTGGCCGGGCAACGTGCGTGAGCTGCGAAACGCGATCCAGCGCGCTTGCCTGCTTTCGCGCGGCGACATCATCCTGCCTGAGCATCTGCCGCCGAAGATCGCCGGCCTGGCCACCCAGGCGCCCAGCGCCGAGACTTCGGCCGGGCGTCTGTCGCAGGTGGAGCGCGCCGCAATCCTGGCCACGCTGGCCGAATGCGACGGCAATCGCACCCACGCCGCCAAGAAGCTAGGCATCAGCCGGCGCGCCCTGATCTACAAGCTCCGCGCCATCGAGACGGAGAAGTCCTGACTTTCAAGCGGCAGAGCCGTTGCCGGCATTCCGATGGGAGGTCGGGAATTCTATAGCCGGCCCAGAACCTGTTGGCTGGTCAGTCCTGCTGGGCCGCTCGGCCTGGCTGGGGCGGTTATGGGATACGTTCCCGGCCGGAAGAGCGTCGTTCAGGAGGACTGCGGCGTCCAATAGTGCATCAGCCGGGCGAATTCGTCGAACATGATCTGCGGGATCTCGGGACGAACACCGGCCGCGTCCCAGGCACCGTAGTCAAACGCAATCAGACCGCCTTCGGCCGTGCCCCAATGGCGGACCAGCAGGCGCGCCTCTTCGCGGACTTCGGCCTCGACGCCGCGCGGCAACGTGGACTGAATGTCGACCGTGGCCAGAAAACACACCTTGCCTCGATACTGTTCGCCGAACTCCACCAAGCCGTAGTTTCGCGATTGCTGCATGTTCAACACGTCCGCGCCCAGTTCGAGGAACAGCGGGACGAAGTCGTTCACGCGGCCGCAACTGTGCAGGATCACGTGCCAACCGCAGTCGTGGACTGCGTCGAAGATGGCTTGGTAGCCGGGAGCGAAGAACTCCTGAAAGGTTTTGCGGCTGATGAAGGTACGTTCTTGCGTGCCCCAGTCGTCGGTCACGAAGAGGGCGTGAATCCGCTGGCCAAACCGGCGGTGCAGTTCCCGGCATTGCCGGACCTTGAAGTCCACGATCATATCCAGCACGCGCCGCACGCGATCCGGCTCAAGATACAAGTCCTCCATCGTGGCCGTAAACCCGCGCAGCTTATGCAGCCGCGAGAACAATAGCGAATGGGCCGTGAGGCAGACGTAGCGGTCTTCGGCGGCGCGCAACAGGGGGGCCAACCGCTCGTAGTAGAAGGGATTGCATGGGTTGGGCGGCCGATAACGGTCCAGAGCCGACCAGTCGGCCAACGGATACTCGCTGACCTGCCCGATGTTCTTCACGGCGGTCGTGCTCCAGCCACAGCCCCAGTCGTCGGCGCCGGGCGTGTCGAAGAACCAGCCGGCCTCGGCGCGATCCATCTCCCAAATGTTGCAGATGTCGTCCGGAAATCCGGCCAGCTTGTGGTTCCAGTGCTGCCAAAAAGGCAGACGCGGCGGCCGGTCGAACTCAATCGCACGGCGCACTAACTCATGGCGATCCATGACGATTCCTCAACACTGGCTGTGGCGGTTGGAGACAGGTTTCATGATCGGGAAGCTGGCGGCAGGCAACAAGAGTGCCTTTGCGCAAAGACCGACCGATTTGCGGCGTAGGACGATCGAGAAGCGGAAGGCGCGCGGAGCGATGGTCCCAGCGAGCGGTCGTGGCGCTTGTCAACGGGCACTGGATTTGCATCCGTGTGGACCGGCGTCTGGACAGCCTTGATAGACCGCTCCTCAAGGACGGACGGCAGGTACGGCTTTCGCGTCGTAAGTCTTTGGCAGCCTACGACCTGCGAATCAGAATCGGCTTGCGTCCGGCCAGCGATGCTGGTCGGCGGGAGGAAGATCTCTGCAAAAGGACGTCAATCGTGTAAGATCCACCCTGCAAGAGTTGCGCACCATACCCACGGTAGGCCGCGGCCTTCACCTTGGCTGCCTGCCCCGCCGGCCATCCCTATCCTCGTCACATTCCGTTCATCCGACAGCAGGAGAGAGTCCATGGACTGCCGCCTCAGAATGATCAGCCTGACGATTGCCGCGGTGTGTCTGGCGGCGCTTCCCGTGCATGCCCAGTCGGCCGCCGACAGCTTCACCCAGGGTAAGGCCCTTTTGGCGGAGGGGCAATTGCAGCCGGCGCTACAGGCCTTTGCTGCGGCGGTCCGAGCCGATCGCAACAACCAGGAGTACATGCAGCAGTACGCGTTGTTGCGTCAGATCATCGATTTGCGTGCGCGTCTGGAGGGCGAACGCGACGCGCAGCGTTGGGAATACGTGGCGCGTGCCTTGCACAGCTATTACTTCAGCCAGGCCATGTATCCGATGGCCCTGGAGTTGAGCCAGCAGATGTCTGCACGCCTGAAGGACAGCACTTCCGCGTTGCTGGTAGCGGAAACGGCCCTGGCGATGAACAAGAACGACGTGGCGGCAGAGGCGCTGTCGGCGTTGGAGGAAAGCCAGCAGAGCACCTCCAGTCGGGCTTTGCTCGGCGTGGCTTTGGCGCGCGAGGGCAAGTTGGCGGAGGCCAAGAAGATCGCGCAGGGCCTGGAGTTGTCGACCGAGGAGCAGATGGGCGTGCTGTACAGCGCGGCCCGATTGCAGTCGGTGGTGGGCGACACGTCGGCGGCCATGGCCACGCTTACCAAGTGCTTCGAGTCTACTCCGCCCAGCCGTCTGGAGGGCCTGAAGCAATACGCGCGGCAGTGCGCAGACTTCGGCACGATCGCATCCACGCCGGCCTTTGCGCAGGTCTTGCAGACGGGGTCGAAGATCGCCGAGTCGAAATGCTCGGGCGGTTCCGGCTGCGCCAACTGCCCGATGCGTGGCAACTGCCAGCAGCCGCAGAAGTAGCCGACCGGCGGACGGAAACCAGCCACGAATCTCTCGCCCCCCTCGTCGCCGATGAGTTTGCAGCACACGCGCCGCGGCATCCAGACCGTCATGCTGGCCATCACCCTGGTCGGCGTGTTTGTCTTGCACGGCAACTGCGAGCGATGGTGCCCCTTCGGCGGCGTAGAAGCCCTTGGGACCTACATCGCCGAAGGGAACATGATCTGTTCGCTGGGGGTCTCGAATTTCTTCATCCTGGCGGGCGTGCTGCTGGCCACGTTGCTGTTGCGGCGTGCCTTTTGTGGCTACCTGTGTCCGATCGGCACGCTTTCGGAATGGCTGCAGGCCCTGGGCCGGCGGTTGGGGTTGCCGACCCTGACGGTACCGCCCAGGGCCGACCGGGCTTTGGCTCTGGCCAAGTACGTCCTGCTGGCCGTGATCCTGTACTTCACCTGGCAGGCCGGCGAGTTGATCTTCCGCGGGTTCGATCCCTGTTACGCCCTGATTAGCCGCCATGGTCCGGACATCACCTCTTGGGCCTATGTCTCGGCCGCGGCCGTGGCCGTGGCCTCGCTGGTGATGATGGTCCCCTTCTGCCGCTGGTTTTGCCCCCTGGCCGCTGTGCTCAACCCGTTTTCCCGCTTCGCTCTGGCTCGGGTGAAACGCGATCCGCAGACCTGCACCAACTGCCGGCAGTGCGCCAAGGCCTGTCCGATGCAGATCGAAGTCGATCGACTCCAGGAGGTGACCGCGGCCCGGTGCGTGTCGTGTCTGAATTGCCTGGACAAGTGCCGCAGTCCGCGCGGCCATGCGCTGCGTTGGGGTCCGCCCGAGATGCTGGGCCGGCAGTGGTCGCAAGCCGTCTTGGTTTTGGTTCTCGTGGGCTGCACCAGCGCGGCGGTGGCAGCCAGCTACTGGTTTCCCATGGCCTCGTTTGTACGGAGCAGCCCGCGACCGCTGCCGGCGCAGGTCGCCGTGGTGGAGTTGCAGGTGGATGAGATGACCTGCCGGGGTCGGGGAAACCTGCTGTACTTCTTCCTGGAGCGCGACGACCTGTACCAGGTGCCCGGCTGGTTCCGCATCGAGGCCTGGCCCGGCCCGGGCTATGCGCGCGTGCGGATGTCCTACGACGCAGGGCAGGGGAGTGACGAGGCGATCCGCAAGGCGATTACCGAGCCCTATTTTGACGTCGGTTTCGGCTGGCGTATGTCCCCTTTCAGGATTCAGGGCTACGACCCGCTGGGGCTGGGGCTGCCGTAAGGCCGCGGGCGGTGGTCGCGGGGCGGCCGTCATCCGTCACGGGTGTTCCTCGGCGTGGCTGCGTTCGTATACGCCCTGGTCCGTGACGACCTTGTCCATCCGCACATCGTGGGGCAGCATGGGGACCTCGTCTAGCATCTGGCACTCGAAGGCCAAGGCCACGCGCGGTGTGTCGTGCCGGATGCGTTTGAGAAAGAGGTCGTAGTAGCCTTTGCCATGGCCGATCCGTCCTCCGCGGCGGTCGAAGGCCACGCCGGGAATGACGGCCAGGTCGATTGCGGCAGGATCCACCTGGCGCCCTGCCAGCGCGCGCAACTCAGCCCTGGGCTCCAAGACGTGAAAATGCCCCGCGGCTAGTTCCTCCATCGCCTGTAACCGAAACAGGTGGATCGCTCCCTCGGCCATGAAGGGCACCACCACCTGTTTGCCGGCGGACCAGGCTGCGGGCAGGAAGTGCTGCGTGTCGGCCTCGTGCGGGAGGTTGACGTAGAACATCACCACGCGCGCTTGGCGATACTCGGGCAACTCGGCCAAGCGATCGGTGATGCGCCGGCTGAGAGTCAAGCGGTCAGCAAGACCGCGGCGCGCCGCCTCGGCCTGGGCCCGAAGCTCGGCCTTATACTGCGCGATGCGGTTCACGTCGAGGATCATTCACTCGGCCTCCTTGGTTGACCTGTCATTATCCGCCGCATGGCCAAAGCGATCAAGACGGACCGCTGAGGAGCAATAGACGGATGACTGATGATTCACGCCCCGATCGAAGCTCGAAGTGCAAACGATGGAGCGGTGATGACTCGCCTTCGCTTGCGTTTCAGGCTTCCCCATCGCGCTGTGCGATTCAGACCCCAGGAGGCCTTGAGAAACCGGGCGGAGGCGACAGGCGGGGCTTGAGCGAATGGCCGGCGTGTGGCCCCTGCGCTCCAGGCCAGGTCAGGCGTGTTGCTCTTGGCGCAGTTCAAACACGGTTTGAAAGATGGCCCCCACCTGCTCGTCGCTCACCTGCTGGTCCATGTTGATGCAGCAGACTCCGGTCCGCCAAGGATCGTCCGACGCCGCCACGAGAGTACGGATCGTGTCGCGAATGGCCTCTGGAGTCTGCCTTACGATTTCCACAGGGCTCAGACGCAGATTAAGGAAGGTGCCGGGCAGATGCCGTCGCAGGCAGGCGACGTCGCCCCCCCAGCCTACGTCCAGGAAATCCAGGTGCGGAACCTTGGCATATGAGGCTGCGAAGCGGTGGGGATCGGCCCCACAATGATGGATGCCATACGGCCGCCAGCGCTCACTCCAAGCCACGTCGAAGGGCAGAAAGAACTGCTCGTAGGTACGCGTAGAGATCATCACATTGGAGCACTCGCTGTGCAGGTGCACCGGCCGGGCCAGGTGCCGCACGTTGCGGTTGACGCTCACCGAGGTGCTGCCCGTGGCCGCCATGATCCCCTGCGTGAAACGTTCGCTCACCGCGGCGATGGCGGTGGCAAACGCCGCGGCGTCGTCGGGTTGGTCGACCAGGTCCATGAGAAAGGCCTGGCCGCGAAGATCCAAGGCCGTGTTCAGCACGCCGCCCCAGCCCACATCGCCCGTCAGGTAGCCGAACCGCTTCTTGAGGGCCTCGAGCAACTGTTCGAAACGGCGGAAGGCCGGGCTGCGGAAGGCGTCGTCGACCGACAGGTCCAGGCTCTCGCGCGAGGTCGGGATGACCTGGGGCGAACTATCAGCCAAGAACTCGATCCGGCAGCCCAGCATGGCGGAGGTGAGATAGCCGGCGGCCAGGTGCACGGGTCCGATCACAGGCCGGTCCTCGTTGCGCGCTTCGCCCAGCCCAAAGCGTCCCCAGCGATCGTAGAGCACCTGCTCCATGTGGCGTTCAACTTCCACGCGTCGTGCCGGGTGGAAGAAGAAGTCCTCGTCAAACGTGATTCCGGCGTGGTGATGCCACCAGGAGGGATGCAAAACAACCTCCACGGGCAGCATGTGCGTGAGAAGCGGATTGCGGCTGTTCACGGTGAGGAACGACCTTCAAAATGCCCCAACGCAGGCCTTTTGCATCCGATGCAGACTAACGGGCGCCGTCCACCGGCAGCATGTTCAGGGACTTGAGGAACTCGACACTTTGCTGCCAGGCCTTATTCAGCAGGTCGGCGTCGCGCATCAGGTACCCATGGCTGCCCCCCTCGTGTACGATCAGTTCGCAGCGGTTGCCCGCCTTGCGCATGGCCTCGCGGAACCGTTCCGAACCGTGGAAGGGGGTCGTGGTGTCGCCGGTGGCATGAAACACGATCGTAGGCGGCAGGCCCGGCTTCACACGGTGTACCGGGGAGATCTGCTGCCAGTCGGGGCCGCACTTGGCGTTGCCATAGCCGGCGGTCGAGGTGTCGATCACGGGGAAGTACAGGACCAGGGTGTTGGGCGCCGAGGAGACCGAGGTATCCTCGCCGGCCTCGTCGACCCCGTCGAACAGGGCTGTGGCCGCCGCCACGTGCGCGCCGGCCGAACCGCCGCTGGCCACGATCTTCTGGGGATCGATGCCCAACTCGGCCGCATGCGCGCGGATCCAGCGCACGGCGGAGCGGCCGTCCTTGACGCACTCGAAGGGGGTGGTGGCGGCCGGTCCCTTCTTCATCAGACGGTACTGCAGACTGATGCCGAGCATGCCCTGTTTGGCGAAGTAGTCGGCGAAGGGATAGAACCGGCGTGGTTCACCGCCCGTCCAGCCGCCGCCGTGGATGGCCAGAAAGCAGGGCCGCCGATCGGTAGGCTTATGTCCGGCGGGCTCGAAGACGTGCAGCGAAAGCTCGCGATCGCCGACTTTCTTGTAGACCACGACGCGCGTGGGTTCGAGTTTCGCGGCCATCTCGCTGACGGGGTCGGCCGCCTTCGCCGCACTCTTGGCGACGGCCTTGGCTTTGTCGGGCGTGGTCTTCTTGTCGGCGGCCGAAGCCACGGCCATCGTGAGGATCAGTCCGACGCAAAGGGCCGCTGTGGCGGCAGAGATCGGTTTGCATGTCATTGTGGCATAACTCCTGGCTGGCTTGTTAATCCGGCGCGAGGTCCCGAGGTGGGCATGGATGAAACGGCATACTTGGGGTATTTTATCTCCTTCCGGCATCGCCCTGCAACGCATGGCCTTGGTTTGACATGCTTCTTTCCCCCAGAGGTCCTCATGTTTGGCGTGATTTTCGATATGGACGGCGTGCTGGTCGATTCCTACGGGCCGCACTTCGAGAGTTGGCAGGGCATGGCCGCCGAGCGGGGCCTGTCGGTGACCGAAGAGCAGTTTGGCGCGACCTTCGGACGCACCAGCCGCGAATCGATGATCACCTTCTGGGGCCACGGCCGCTACAGCGACGAGCAGATCCGGCAGATGGACCATCGCAAGGAGGAACTGTTCCGCGAGATCCTGGCCCGGCGAATGCCGATCATGCCCGGCGCCAGGGAACTGCTGGCCGCCCTGCGTGAGGCCGGGTTTCGATTGGCGGTCGGCTCTTCGGCCCCGCCGGAGAATCTGAAGGTGGTCCTGAGCCACTTCGAAGGGGATGTCTTCGACGCCGTGGTGTCGGGCGCGGACGTCGATCGCGGCAAGCCGGACCCACAGGTTTTTGTGACGGCCGCGGCCCGACTGCGGATTCCGCCCGAGTGGTGCGCGGTGATCGAGGATGCCCCGGCCGGCATTCAGGCCGCCCAGGCCGCCGGCGCCGCCTGTATCGGCCTGGCGAGCACGGGCCGCACGCGGGAATCGTTGGCCGAGGCCGACCTTGTGGTCGACCAACTCAGCCAGCTTTCGCCGGCCAAGGTGGCCGAGGTGATCGAGGCCCATATCCGGTCGTGCAACGAGTAGCGGTGAACGGCGGAATTGCAGACCGTGTGCTCGTGGCCTGACCGTCGATTCGGAAGACGACCGCGCATCACTTGCCCAATGCCAGGCGGAAGAAATTGGCCAGCACGATTCGGCCGTCGGGGTGCTCGTCGTCATAGGCTTCGGGGTGGAACTGCACTCCGTAGACCATGCGCTGCCGGTCCTTGATCGCCTGCACCCGGCATTCGGTCGAGGAGGCCAGCAGGTCGAAACCCGGCGGCACATCGGCCAACTGAAAAGCGTGCGTTTGCCTGAACAAGGGCTTGGCGGGCAGTCCGGCGAGAAGCGGGTCGGGCAGGCCGATCTGGATGGTGAGATAACCGCGTTCCTTGAACCGGCCCGGATGATAGTTAGGCATCGGATCCGGTTCGCCCGGGGCCAGTTCACGCATATACACGACCGGGATTCCATAAGCTTTGCCGATCAACTGGCAGCCGCCGCAGAAGCCGATCATGGGGATCCTGGTCGTGCGGAGAAACTCGTAGAACTTCTCGTCGTCGGGCGGGATATCGGTTGTGCTTCGTCCGCTGATCAAGAGAGCCTTGATCTGCGGCTGGTTGAGCTCCGTTCCACGCAATTCGCTTTCGTGCACGACCAGGCAATCCAGTCCCGACAGTTCGGCAAACCGCGTGCGCATCTCGGCCGCATGGTGCGGCTTGGCCGAATCGAGCGACTCTCCCAATCCCTTGCGCACGATGGCGGCATGTTGGATATACAAGAACACCACCACCGGACGATCGAGCGTGGCCAGCGTTTGCGGCGCGTCGAAAACATTGCGCCAGGCTTCGTCGATCGATTTGTCGTTGGCCGCAGCGCAGATCGCGTTTGGAACCAAGACCGCCGCGAACGTCAAGGCGGCAAGCAGCTTGCCAAGGATTGAGGGAACCGGTCCCCGAGTCTGTCGGCAATCCAGTCTCGCTGCACCGCTTGAAGTGGCTGTGATGGATCTGGGATAGCCTCTCATAGTTGCCTCCCAAGCGGAATAAACGTGAATGACCGTGACCAGTCGTGTGGTCGCGCTCTGCGCTCCGCCTTGGAATCACTCGGGATCGTGCACGCGGTTGTTCTGGCTGAGACTGCGCGCCATGCGCACGATATCACGACCGCCGCGCCAGCCCACGTGAAACAGGAGATAACTGTACCAGGCAATGGAGCCCCAGATCATGGCGGTCCAGAACCAGCGGAAGGGATCTTGCATCATGTATCTCCTCGCTCCTTGGCGCTAGGCCGCGGGCTCAGGGGATGCGGAATGGCCGAAGAGCGACCCCACCAGGAGACCGACGAAGGCCGAGACGAAGGCGGCCAGGCCGGCCCAGTCCACCGTGTAATACTCGGCCACCGTGGCCAGCCAGGAATCTGGGACGCTTTTGACGGCAATGTTGATTGCGATGTAGGCCAGGGGGCCAATGGCCCCCAGGATGATCGCGGCGGTCGCACCCACGCTGTTGGTCCATTTCCAGTACAAGGCGCCCACCAACAGGGCGAACATGCTCGCCATGTAGACCGTGCCGGTCAGCGCCAAGTAGTCCCAGGCGCCGCCCGGCAGTTTGTACCACAGGCCGTAGAACACCAGGAACGCGCCGATGGCCAGCACCAATGCGCGCACGGTCAGCAGTTTGGCCTTGGGCGAGAGAGGTTTGCGCAGGCACGGGCCGATAATGTCGTTGTAGATCACCGTGGCCCAAGTCAGGAGATAGCCGCTGTCGGTCGACATTTCGGCGGCGAGCATGGCAGCCACGAGGATGCCGATCAGCACCGGCGGCATGACGTGGCCCAAAAACATCGGCAAGGCAGTGAGGCTGCCTTCGCCCAGCGGCAGTCCGCCGGCGACGTTGGTGAAGTAGAGAAAAGCCGCCGCTCCCCACAGCCCCGGCAAGCCAAACCGACCCACGAAATAGAACGAGGTTCGCACGTACATCTTCTTGGCAGTGCCGGCATCGCGCGCGGCCAGGACGCGAGCGATGGTCGTCTGCCAGGTGGTCATGATGGCGATTTGCAGCAGGGCTTGCCACAAGACCCACCAACCGCCACAACTCTGGACCGGGTTGAAGGGGTTCTGCATCTTCACCAGCTTGGCGCCTTCCGGCAGGGTGTCGGCAATCACGTCCTTATCCTGCGGCGTCAGATCGGCCGGCTTCTTTTCGGCCAGGGCCGCGGGCCGTTGTTGTTGGTAGTGCTGCAACTGTTCGGCCGACAAGTCATGGGTATCGACCATCGTGATTTCGGACTGGTGCGCCTGCTGGAGCCCATCGACCAGTCCAGACCACCCCACGGACCAGATCACCACGGCCGAGGTGACGACGATCCCGGCGCCCATCACCAGGAACTGGAGATAATCGGTTACGAGCACCGAGAGCATGCCGCCTAGCACGGTGTACACGAGGACCACGGCCAGCAGGCCAGTCATGGCTGTCTCGAGCAGACCGAGCTCGAGGCCGAAGAGCGTGAACGTGGCCCTGGGATCGAGGCCCGCGACGTGGATCAGGAACTCGCCGCCTACGCGGAGGAAGATGCCCATGTTCAACAGGCCGCCGATGATCACCACCACGCCGGCCAGCCAGCGGACACGTTTGCCGTAGCGTTTTTCGAATAGTTCGGGAATAGTGATCACGCCGGCCGTGCGGAGGGGCACGATGATGAACCCGGTCAAGCCGATGAGCAGCATGGCCAGGCACCCCAGGACGCCGGGCAGCGCACCGGAGAAGCCGTTGCGAAAGCCGTTTTCCGCGGCGTACATCACGGTGACGATGCCCACCTCAGTGGCCGCCAGCGAGGCAATGCCCAGGTTGAGGTCCATTTCGCGGCCAGCGACCGCAAAATCCTCGACGTCTCTTACGTAGCGTCGCATCCACACGCCGGCGGCAGCACAGCCGATCATGTAGACGATGATGATGGTCCAGTCGATGGGCGTCAGCGCGATGTGGCTCATGCGGCAACCTCAGGACACAGAAAAGGGCGGCTCGCGGCGGGAGCGAGGTGCGCAATCACGCAGCAATAGACCGCCGAATATAAGGGGCTCACCCAGCCCGGTCAAGGGACTGGAAAAGAAACGTGGAGCCACGTCTGTTCGGCGGGAGTCTCCGCTCGACGCGTGGATCCTTCAGCAGACCTGGAAGGCGGCTGGTCCGGCGGCCGTGGCGAAGAAGCGGGCCCGGTCGGCGGCGGCGGGGAAGGCCTGCCGATATCGCTCGGCCCAGGACTGCAAAAATGGCTCGATCCGGCCAGTTTCGACCAGGGCCCATACACTGCCGCCAAAACCGGCCCCAAAGGCCGAAGCGGCCACCGCGCCCGACTGCCGCGCGGCGCGAGCCAGGGCCGAAGTCTCCGGCACCTGGTTGCCCAACAGTTCTTCCGCCGCGCCCTGCGACCGGTCCACCGCCAATCCAAAGCCGATGACATCGCCGCAGGCCAGCGCCTGGCCGGCCTGTGGAATGACCTGTTCGTTCTCCACGAAGAAGTGCTCCAACCGCGTCAGCAGGTCTTCGGAGGAAAACGGTCCTCCACTGGCCTGAAGCATAGCGCGCAACTCCTCTGGGGCGTTCGGCCCAGAGGCGATGGCCGCGGCCAGGGTTTCGCACCGGCCCGTGTGTTGAGCCCATCGCCGCTGAATTTCGGCCACGAGACGCGACGCGCGGTTGTACTTCTCCATAGCCTGGCCGGTCTTTTCGGCCAGTACGCCACTGGTGCCAATGGCGAACGTGTACCCTTCCGGCACGGGCAGGGCCTGCTCGAACCGCACCGGACAATAGGCATACTGGCAAAGCTTTTCGGGTTGGGCGCAAAGCATGGCGGTGTGGTCTTCGCTGCCACCGAAGGTGCCAACGCCCCGATCGCCCTCCAGCGAGCCGAACGTCTGACCGTTTTCGACCGTGCCGAGATACCCGGCCAGATCTGTCAAGCTGGCTGCGTTGTCGCGGAAAGCCCGGCTGGCCGTGACCTGATTCACATGATTCAAGGCGGCAAAGACGGCCACCATCAAGGCACTGGAACTGCTCATGCCGGCAGCGGCGGGCAGATCGCTGGCCAAGGCGATGGTCGCGCCCAGGCGGGCGGTGGGGAAATTACGGGCCAAGCGACGAGCCACGGTCATGGGATAGTTGGACCAGTGGCCGACGGTCGGACGCAGGTCCGGATCCAGGTCGAATTCGACCGACTCCCCCAGTGAGACATCGCACACACGCACGCGACGGTCTTCGCCCGGCACGACGGCCAGACAGAAACCACGTTCCGCGGCCGCGACCAAGCTTCGGCCGCCGGCATAGTCGGTGTGCTTGCCCAGGACTTCGATCCGGCCAGGCACGAAGAACGCCCCCAGTTCGGCTCCCGGCCTCGCCCCCAGGTCTCGGCCAAGGGCCGCAAAGGTCTGAGCCAGCAGGCTCGCCCTTTCGCGGCAGGCCGCGGGGCTCAGGCCGGTCATCGCCAAGCATTCGACCAGGTTGGGCCCGTCGAGCGGTCCTTCGTAGCGCAGGTTGGGGATCACAGCTCCACCCTCCTTCCGGCCAGCCGAGCCGTGACGGGAGCTACGTCTTGGCGGCTGCTCAGGTCCAGCACGGCAGCGTGGACTGTCAATGCCCGATAGCGTTGTCCGAGCGAATCGATCGTGTATTGAACGGCATCGGTGACTTCGAACTCCCCTCGCGGCGAGGCGGGAATCGACCGGCAAGCCTGGAAAATCTCCGGCCCGAATCGCCAGCAATTCATACTCATCCACAGGGGGCGAGGCAGGGCGTTCCAGGTGGCTTCGTCGGGCTTTTCCAGGATGCGAGCCAGGTAGCCTTGGCCGTCGATCGCGCCAATGGCAAACTGGCGCAGACGTTCTTCACTGATATTGCTTTCGGCCAACATGCTCTGCCAGTCGAACAGGGCCACGGCCGGACCGTCTGCAGCGCGCAGTGCCGCCAGTGCCTCGGCAGGATAGTAGTTGTCCGAGTTGAGTACCACCACCGGTCGGCCATCGGCGAAATGTTCCGCCGCCAGCACGGCGTCGGCGGTGCCGCGGGGCTCTTCCTGAATGGCGAACTCGAACGACAATCGCCGCGCCACGATCTGCCGGCCGTAGTAATCGCGCAGGGCATCGTGTTCCGGCCCCACCACCAGGCAGATGCGGTGATAGCCGGTGTCGGCCAACACGGTCAGGACGTAGTCCAGGAAGGGCCGGTCAATAGGAATCAGGGCCTTCACGCCGGTCTGGGCCACGGCGGCCTGCCCCTGCTGGAGTTGGGCCTGGTCGTCGGCTCGTTTCATGCGTGTGCCAAGCCCGCGCGCGAGAATCACTGCCTGATCGATGTGCATAAAGCGGGAAATAACTTGAAGCTCACGAGTTTGGTTGGTCCAATGGTCCTGATAATGCACTTTGGCTTGCCGACTGTCAACCGAGTCCCTGCCTGCTCTCTCTATCTCCCAGGCAACCTGCGCTATGGACAAGAAATACCGTATCGGGATCATCGGGCATACCACCCAGGGCAACTACGGGCACGGACTGGATCGTGTCTGGGCTGACATACCAGAGGCGGAGGTCGTGGGCGTGGCCGACGCGAACCCTGCCGGCCTGGCCTTGGCCGCAGCCCGCTTGCAGACCGCCAACGGTTACGCCGACTATCGGCGGATGCTCGACGAACAGCGGCCGGATGTGGTGGCGATCTGTCCTCGCTGGCTCGACCAGCATTGCGACATGGTCCTCGCAGCCGCAGAACGAGGCGTGCGGGGCATCTACCTGGAGAAGCCCCTGTGCCGAACCTTGGCCGAGGCCGATCGGATGGTGGCGGCGTGCGAGAGGCACGATGTGAAACTGGCCCAGGCCTTCCAGACCCGCTACAGCCCCAAGTTAGCCGTGATCGAAGAACTGCTCCAGTCGGGCAAGATCGGCCGGGTGCTGGAGTTTCGGGCTCGAGGCAAGGAAGACCATCGCGGCGGGGGCGAGGACCTGTGGGTCCTGGGCGTCCACCTGTTCAACCTGATTGTCCACTTGGGCGGCAACCCGCAATGGTGCATGGCAAGTGTGCGTCAGGAAGGTCGGCCGATCCGAACGGCGGACGTGGCTCCGGGCAACGAGGGCATCGGCCCCCTGGCTGGCGACGAGGTCCACGCCGTTTATGGACTGGCAAGCGGGGCTGTGGCCTCTTTCGATTCCACGCGCCGCGCCGGCGGCAACCCAAGCCGCTTCGGCCTGCAGATCTTCGGTTCGCAGGGCATTTTGGAGCTGTATGTCGGCTATCTGCCCGAGGCCTTCCTGCTGCCCGATCCGGGCTGGTCGCCGGGCCGAACGAAGAAGCACTGGCTCCCAATCAGTTCGGCCGGCTTGGACAAGCCTGAACCGCTGACGGACGGCGGACTGCATGCCGGAAACGTTTTGGCGGTGCGCGACCTGCTGGATGCGATCGCGCACAACCGCGAGCCGGAGGCCAACATCTACGAGGCGCTGCTGAGCATCGAGATGGTGGCCGCCGTCTTCGAATCGCAACGCCAAGTCCGCCAGGTACCCATCCCGCTGGCCAATCGAGAGAACCCGTTGGCGGCGTTATGAAAGACGGCCGACGCGCACGCGGTCCGACCATCGGCCAGGCATTGCCTTGCCTATTGCGTTTGAGGCTTCGATAGCGAACCGTGCGATCGAGTCACCTTGGGGCAGAGGCGAATTCCCGCTAACGCGTGGCGGATATCTCCGGAGCGTCGCAAGCCACGCGAAATCCTACGTCGCGGCGAAATGTCGGTGCGTCGCTGCCGCGAAGGGCAGAACGACAGTCGGAGGCTGCATTCCCCCAACCGGCACCGCGCATCACACGCGAGGAACCGGTCTCCGGGCCGGGCGGGTCTTTCTCAGGAGCTATCTGATAGTAGTAATGGTGATACCAGTCTGCGCACCATTCCCACACGTTGCCGTGCATGTCGTGCAGCCCAAAGGCGTTCGGGGGATACGACCCCACGGTCGTCGTGCGTTGCAGATTCGGTCCTTTTTCCGCCGTGCCGTACGGACTCTCTCCATTGCAGTTCGCCTCGCGGCCATTCAGCACGCTGCCGAAACTGAAGGGCGTCTTGGTGCCCGCGCGGCAGGCGTACTCCCACTCCGCTTCGGTAGGCAACCGGTAGTTCCGGCTTTCCTTCTCGCTCAGCTTGCGGCAGAACTCGACCGCGTCGTTCCAGGAGACGTTTTCCACCGGAAAGCGATTGGTGTCCATACCGGAAACCTGCCCCTTGTTCTCGCCTCGTGTGGAGAAACGGCTGGGATTCCGGCCCATCACCTCCTGAAACTCGCCCTGCGTCACCTCGTACTTTCCCATATAGAACGGCTTGGTGATCCGCACCTTGTGCTGGGGGCCCTCGTAACCGCTGCGTCCTTCCTCTGAATTCGGCGATCCCATCCGGAATTCACCTGCGGGAACCAACACGAGTTTCATGCCGATCGAATTGGAGATCTCCGTGCCCGACTCCGAGGATGCCGCAGGGGCGGATGTGTTCTCCGGAGGCATCGCTCCGGCGGCTTTGGCCACGAACTGCTGGTCCTCCTGGCTGAGTTTGTCCAGCGGCACCCCAATTTCGCCGCCATCGTCTCTCTTCAAATAGACCGTTCCAGCTTCCACGCGGACAAACTCCGCTTCGATACTGTGCTTGCCTGAGCTATCCACCCACTTGCGCGCGAACGCCGCAGCGGGCAGCGACGCGCCGATGACCGCAAGGACGACCAACCATCGCAGGAATGACTTGGGATTCATCCGCATTCTCCTCGATCCTGTGCCACGGTTTCCCAGGTTAATCGCGAATTACCCTTGCCCGATGCTCGTTCCATCGCGACGCGACCCCAGAAGTCCACTTCAGGTCAGCGCGCAGAACGAGTCGCATATCTTAAACTCCGAGAGCCATTTTCCCAGTCGAATAAGCAGCAGACCACGCCCTAAGCAGGTGACCACGGCGTAAGGGAGTAGACGCGGATCGCACCCGTCATGAGTACGACTCTCTGGCGGCGTGACCGCTGCCAACGCGAGATGAGATGCGAGCCCCGCATGCTAGGCGTGTGCCGGGCCAAAGAAATGTCAGGTAGAACCCTGGTGCCCCCTCTGCAGTTCATGCCGCGCGCGAGGATAGACTCTGGCACCGACCGATCAACTGTTGCATTTCGGGTACACAATGCCGTGAGGCTGACCCGCGTGAGGCTGGTTGTCCAGGGCAAGGGCCTGGCGGCTACGATATTCCTCTTCTGACACGCAACCACGACCCCTGGACAGAGTTGCTCCAATGGCTTCGCACCAATGAATGCGTACAGCGCGGGGCTCAATGCGCCGGTCTACGGATCGGCGTCCTGTCAGACGTAGCGCGTCATCAGGGAATCGACCAGGCGAGGCGAGAAGCGATTCAGCCAGCACAGCACGCGGCCCCAACCGTAGGGAATGATCTCGTGCTTGCCGCGGCGCATGGCGGCCACGATCTGGCGTGCCACGTGCTCGGCCGTGACCGGCGTGTGTTCCGGCCAGTTCGGCTCTCCTTTGCGTTCCATGACGCTGTCGAAGAACTCGGTCTGGGTCGTGCCGGGGCTGACGATCAACACGTCGATGCCCAACGGCGCGAATTCGGCCCGAATGGACTCGCTGAATCCGTGCACGGCGAACTTGCTGGCCGCGTACTCGCTGCTGTAGGGCACCCCGCGGTGCCCGAGGATCGAACTGAGGTTGACCACGATGGGGGCCACGCCGTTCTTCAGCAGAGGCAAGCTCAGCCGGATCATCTCGGCCAAGGCGAAGAAATTGACCTCCATGATCTTGCGCAACCGCATCGGATCGGCGTGTTCGAAGAGTCCCAGGGCGCCGACGCCGGCGTTGTTTATCAGGATGTCCAGCCCACCGTAGCTTTGCAGGGCACGGCCAACGACCGCCTCGCGCGTGGCCGGGTCGACAATGTCGCCGACCACGGTTTCGGCATGCCCCCCCAAGGCGACCACTTCGTCGAAGACTCGGCACAATCGATCCTCACGACGCGCGGTCAGGACCAGGTCCGCCCCCTGCCGGGCCAATTCCAAGGCCAAGGCCCGTCCGATGCCGCTGGACGCCCCGGTCACGATCGCTCGTTTGTGTTGAATATCGCGTCGCGCCAAGGTAACGACCTCCGTGAGTCAGATTCCGTGTGTCGAATGCTGTTGTCGCCAGGCTATGGTTTCTTGTCGCCGGGGTTGGCTTTCTCGCTGCCCAGCACGCGATCGATGGCTGCCTTGAGGATCGCCTCGCTGGCTGGGGCGACGTGGCTGGCCGTAGGTTCGTAGCCCCCCTCCTCGAACGCGCTGGCCGGGCAGACGTAGCCCGGCCCCAAATCACCATAGGCGGCGACGGCCACGAAACGGTCCGACCGGCTTCGCTGAGCATAGTGCTGATACTCGATCAGGCACTCACTGGGCAGGTGCAGGATGGTGGCCGGCCCCAGGGTTAGGGCGGCCACGGCATAGGGCCGGTCGGCGCGCCGCGCACTGGCCACGCAACAGGCGGCCCGGGCGCGCACCGCGCCCGGCAACGCCGTATTGCCGATCTTCTTCAGCGATTCTGGTTCATTCCACGGGGGATCGGTGCGCGGCGGCAGGCTGACTTCTGTGGCGTCCCAGCGGCACTGTCCGACGGGCGCCAATTTCGTACCGGCAACGGCAGCCTCCATGCCAGCCGACAGGCGCTGGGTGAGCCGCGTGCGCGCCTCGGGAGCGCCATCGTTGTACTTTCCGGCGGTCACATCACCAGCACATCCGGTGAAATAGATCTGGAACACGCCCTCCTTGCGCTGCAGCGCCTCGCGTGCATGACCAGGGAAATCGGCCGAGACCCGCGCATCGCCATAGAAGCTCTGCGGATGCACCGCATAGTAGTGCATGCGAACCAGCGGCTTGCCGGCCCTCGCCAGCGTGATGGTTTTCAGCACGGGATCGATGTTGCCTTCGGGCATAGCGCGGAGGCCAGGGTCCTTGCAGGCGCTGTAACGGACGCGGATCTTGCCGTCCTCGGTTTTCACGCGCCGGGTGGCAGCCACTTGCTCCACGCGGCCGACACCAATGCCCACCTGGTCAAACGGCTCCCACCGGCCGCACGCCTCACGGACCGCGGCCGCCAAACGATCGGAAACCTGTTCCACGAACGCTGCGTCTACATACTTGGGTGGGTTCTCCGTGGCGTTCAGGAGCTCCTGGGCATCGCCGTCCGTGTAGGGCGCTGTGTGCTGGTGGATACAATGCAGGGCCACCTGCGAAAGGGGAACCTCCGCTGCTGCGGCAATTTTCCCGGCAAACAGCCGGTGCGAGCCGTTGCACAGGCCGCACCAGTCGACCGAACAGAGCACGACGCGCTGGCCATCGCATTCCAGCACCACACCCTTGGCCGCCAAGGGATCTTCGACCGTTTTGACCGGATCGATCCAGATTAACGGGTGGGAGTTCAACGGCGGGGTGACGTCGCTCTGGAAAGTGGCCAACCGGCATGCGTTCTTCTCTTCGCCCGTGGCCCACACTGGCGACAGGCTCAGGAAGGCAACCAAGAGGACGTTCAGAGCAAAGCGTGACATAGCAGACCCTCGGGCTTGAGTACGACGGAGGACGGCACCGGCGGGGATGCGCCTAACACCATAGCCCAGTACGCAGAGAAACGCAATCGGACCGCAGCCAGTGCAGTCCGTGGACAACGCCCCTGGAGCCTGGCGTAGAACCATCGCGACATAGCTGCTATTCTGAATGAGTTTTCACGGCTTGGGCAAGCGAATGGGACCGCCGCCGCGAGTTGCCCACCGTGAATCGCCAATCCGAGATCCTCTCACGAGACTTCCCATGAAGGGCCCGATGGGATCGTTCCGATCGGGCCTGGTATCGTGTCCCTGAGATTCACTCCCAAATGAACAGCGCCGCCCTCCCGACGGCAGACGCACACAGCGTCGCCGAACTCTGCCAGCCGTTGCCGGTCAAGAAAGAGCGGTTGTTGTCGTTGGATGTCTTCCGCGGTCTGACGCTGATGGGCATGGTCCTGGTCAACAGCCCGGGCGACCCGGGTGCACGGTATGAGGCAGTTGCCCACGTGTCGTGGCACGGCTGGGCCTTTGCAGACCTTGTGTTTGCCTTATTCCTGGGCACGTTGAGCATGTTCCTCGGCTCCGTGTGGAACCTGTTCTTCCCCATCAACCAGATTCTCTGGACGAGTTCGCTGGTCCTGTTCATGGGCGGAATGGCCATGGTCATCCTGGCTTCGTGCTACTATGTGGCCGATGTCCGGAAGATCGTCTGGTGGACGCCGGCCTTCCTTGTGTTTGGGGTGAATTCGCTCGCCGTCTGGATCGGCAGCGTCACGCTCAAGCAGACCCTGGAGAAGATCAAGCTGGTTGGCGACGACGGAACATGGAGCAGCCTCAAGGCGTTCCTGTTCAACGGCCTGTCGCAGTGGCTGGGGGCATTGAACGGCTCGCTGGCGTTTGCCATCCTCTATGTTCTCTTCTGGCTGGGCATCATGACCTTCTTCTATCGGAAGGGGATCTTGTTGAAGGTCTAGACGATTTCGCGCGTTATCCCGGTATTTCCGCCATTCATCCGCGAGGCATTTGACTCCGTGTCGGCCATTTTCCGGGCTACTGAAGCAGCAGACGTAGTTCCTGGTCGGGCTGCACCTGGACCGCGACGCCCTCCAGCAATTGCTGGCCGGACAGCGTGCGAGGCTTCTCCGCGGCCAAGTCCTGCAGCGTGTACGACCTATCGGCTTGGGCGGTGAACCACTCCGGGAACTGGTTGATGCGCGGATAGTCGAGGGGCAGGTGCATGACAAGCGTGTGCCGGGGTTTGTCGGCCAGCAGCTTGCCACAGTAAGGCTTGTCGGCCATCAGGCTGATGGCTAGACGATCCCCTTCGCACGCCACGCCCAGGCGCACGTCCTCGCGCCAAGGCTGGATCGTGAACCCCTGACTCTTCCACAGGGCGTACATGATCGCGGTGCGCGCCGAGTTGCCGTCGCCGTGCCAGCCTTCGATGATTCCGTCGGCGCGCTGGGCACGCCACATGCTGCGGATTTCGCTGTCAAGCCACTCGGCCACCGAGGCGATCGGTTCGCGGTTGTAGAGGTTGATGGCCCCTTCGATCGAGTCGGCGTAGCCGTCGGCCCCGCCCCAATTGTGGCCCGTGTAGTGCGGCTTCAGATTGCCCAAGACCTTGCGAACCGCGTCACGATAGGCCTGTTTCTTGTCGATCAGCCACAGCGTGTAGACGCCATCGTAGTCGTAACCCCAGGTATCGCAGAGCGTGCGGCTGTGCTCGCCCGTCTTGGGATTGAAGGAGGCATAGAGCAGGCCATGCTCGTTCCGGGCGACTTGCAGAATACGGTCGAAGATGGCGTGCAGCGGTTCCTGGTAGGCCTTCTTCTTGGCCGGTGCGGCGTGGCTCACCGCGACATACAGTTCCGACAGCCCGTTGATCACCTCGCAGCCGTGATCCACCAGACGCAGGGTGGGAAGGTTGCGCGTGGGATGCTGATCGCCCAGGAGATAGTAATCGCCCAGGCGGATAGCCCAATCCAGATACTTGCGCTCGCCTGTGAACCAATACAAGCGTGAGCAAGCCTGAAGCAGGTCGCCATTGACCTCGAACTTGAGGGTGGGGATGCGGCCGAAAGGGGTCTCGACGGGGGCGTGTTTCCAGATGTCGTCGACGATCCCCAACATGCGTTCGGACCAGGGACTGGGCCCCAACCACTCGGTGAGCGGGATCAATCCATCTTTGACGTATTCGGCCGCGCCGAAGATGATCCCGTCCAGATTGGGGTGTTGATCGAGAAAGGCCTGCTTGGGGAACGACCATGTGTCGGGCAGACGATCGATGCGCGAGGTGAGTTTGGTCTCCGTGCGCAACATTTGCAGCATGCGTTCATCGAATAGGGCCCGATCGGTCAGGGCGGCGGTCAGGACCATGAACGGATAGTTGTCGGCAGCGGCGTCCTGGGCGTTCCAGTAGTGGTGCCCGTTGAGATTGCGGGGGATCAGCCCGGTCTTCGGATCGGCCTGTTTCAGCCAGCCCTCCACGAATTTGCGTGAGCGAAATAGCATCTCGTTGGCTCGGCGGCCGTTGACCTGGGCCTGCTGGAAGGCCGCTTCCAACTTGGCATCGGCATGGGGCTTGGGTGCCGGGACGGCTGACGCGTCCCACAGCGGACGCTTATCAGGAAAGGCCTCGACAACCGGCGGGCGCTGGCGGGGTTCGGCAGGCCGGGGGCGGATGTTGGCCGTGCATTTGTAGGTGGGCTTCGTCAGATCGGCTTGCGGCCCGGTATGCTGCTTCCACGTCAGGCGGATCTCGTTGAGAAAGGCCGGCTTCCCCTCGCCCCGGCGAAGGATAATCTCGTATCGTTCGCCCTTGGCGTTCTCGGGCACAGGCACACGGACCCAACGGAAGCCCTCGAACCCGTCGCTGCGCACGGTTCGTTGCTGGCCGTTGATTGTGACCATCGCCACGCGTACGTCATCCTTGGAACCCCACAACAGTTCAAGGACGTGCCCCGCCTGAGGCCTGACTTGGACAACCAGTTCAATGTCATTTCGCCCCAGCCAGTAGTAGGGTGTGCCGTTAAGCTTTTCCGAGCCCTCTTCAAAGCGGAACCAGGCAAGCGTCAGGGCGTCGTCGGGCCGATAGTCGGGGCGGGGCGGAGCCGCCGCCCCCTGTCCGCCGGTTGTCAGCCAGACGACCACGATGCACAGCACTGGGTATCCGAATAGACGGGCGATGACGGTCGGAGCCGAAGGGTTGTGCATAGCGGAAGACTTCCTATGATCTCTGCCTTGTTGACGGCCCGGGCCGACTGACAAGAGGGCAGGAAACCCGGACTTTCGCGATCAACCTTCGGTTGCGGCCCGGCCCTCAGTTCGTTGGCTGTGGAGGCTCCAGTGAAGCCGGTTTCGAACTGACAGGCACGCCGGTCCTGGTGGCCGGCCGAGCGGGGCAGGGCTGGTCCCGAGAGGCTTCGCTGAGGCAGAGTCTCCGGTTGGGGTGAATCTGACGGGAAAGGCCGCTCCGAGGGACAAGCAGGCCGCGCTTCGGCCATCATTATGCCCTGCTAGGAAGGAGGGCGGCAAGCCACCTGGCCATCGGCGCTTTGGAAGGGGAAAAGGGGTATCGACATCCGGAAGCTGAGTAGGTAAGCTGATACGTGCCTGGAAGTGCAGGCGGCCTACAGCGAAATCTCGCCTTCGAGCCCACCTTTCTCACACACCGGCACCCGATGAACCTCGCTCCATTTGGTCGTGCCAACCCGGAGGGCGCGTCATGATCTCCACGAAGTCGGAACGGGGCGTTGGGTACTCCGTCGCCGAGTTGAATGACGTTCGTCACATGTTTGTCAGCGCCGTGCCGCGGAGCGGCGAGAGCCTGGAAGAGCAGGCCCACGACGCGTTGCGCACAGTCAACGAAGTGATCCCGCAGCATGGCCGGTGCGGCTCGATCGTGCATCAGGCCGTGTTCCTTAAGGATCTTACCCAGGTCGAGACGTGCCGTAAGATCATCAAGGACTTCTACGGCGATCGGCTGCCCGCCACCAGCTATATCCCTCAGCCGCCCTGCGAAGGCAAGCACCTGGCGATCGAGGCCTTGGGGGTGGGCTGTGGACACGGCGAAGTGCAGATCGAACGCTGCTGCGAGCAGATGGTCGTGACCGAGCATTCTGGCGTGCGTTGGGTGCATGCGGCCAACCTGTTGCCCTCCCCGGCTTCCAGCGGCGTCTACAGCCGGTCTCTGGTGGCTTTCCAGCGAATGGCCGACATGTTGGCCAAGCGGAACGTCAAGTACGATCACGTGATCCGCACCTGGCTGTACCTGGGCGCGATCACCGGACCGGAAGGGGACACGCAGCGTTACAAGGAACTCAACCGCGCTCGGACCGACTTCTACGAACCGATCAAGTTCGGCATGGACCGCCTGCCGCCGGGGCTGAAGCATGCGATCTACCCAGCGAGCACGGGCATTGGCACCGACGGCGACGGGATCGTCATGAGCTGCATCGCCCTGGAGACCACGCGTTCGGACCTGATGCTGGTCCCGTTGGAAAACCCGCAACAGGTCTCGGCTTTCGACTACGGCACCCACTACAGCCCGCGCAGCCCTAAGTTCGCCCGGGCCATGGCGGTGACTGCCGGCGATGCGGCCACGGTGTTCGTGTCGGGCACGGCAAGCATCACGGATTCGGAAAGCCGTTACGACGGCGATCCGGGCGCGCAGACCGATCTGACGCTGGACAACATCGAGAAGCTGATCGCGCCCGAGAACTTCCGCCGCCACGGCGTGCCGCACTTCGGCGCCACGCTGGAGGATCTGGCCCTAGTGCGCGTGTACATCAAGCGCCAAGAGGACTATGAGACGATCCGCGCGGTGTGCGAGCGGCGTTTTGGTGAACGGCCGACGATCTACGCCGTGGCCGACGTGTGCCGACCGGAGTTGCTGGTCGAGATCGAGGCCATGGCCTGGTCGCACCGCCGCGACTAGGTCACTTCCAGTCGCCAGGCGGCGTTCTTTCGCGTGTTGGCTCTCTACACAAGGGGAAGCTCCACGCGGCGCGCCGCGTGGCGGGGCTACTTGATCTCGCCCGCGTCGTACAACCGCCAGAACTGCGCCGGCGGCATGGGCCGTGAGCCCTGGCCGAACTTCGTATCCAGTTCGCGCAAGGTGGGCATCTGGCGCACCAGGTCCATCCCTTTTCGGATCCGGCTTGGGGTGAAGATCAGCCGCGTGAGACGCATTCGCGCCACGGGCGTGAGGTCCGTGACGGCGGTCTCCCCGATGTGCAATCGCTCCATGGGATTATTGGCCAAGGGCGACAGATCCGAGACCTTGGTTCCTTCCAGTGTCAGGCTGACCAGCGGCACGTCGGCCAGGGGGGCAACGTCCTCAACAGGCGTTTGGTTGAGCCACAACATGCTGATCCGGCTGCCGCGCAGGGGCGCCAGATCCTTCACACGCGTGCCGAGCAGGTTCAACTCCTGCAATGGCCGACCGGCCAGGGGTCGCAGGTCATCGACCGGCGCATTGCTCAAATAGAGCTTCACCAAAGGCATCTTGGCCAGAGGACTCAGATCCCGAACGCGCGTCTCTTCCAGAAATAGCTCCTGGATCGGTGCGCCGGCGACGGCCCCCAGATCCTCGACCGGGCAGCCGCGCAGATCCAGCGACTTCAGCGGCATGCCGCGGAGGGCGGAAAGATCCGATACGCGGCCCCCCGCCAGGCTCAGCATTTGCAGCGGCAGGCCGGCCAAGGGGCTGATGTCTTCGAGGGCCGGATCGTTCACCTGGACCCCGACGATCTGCTGCTGGTCCAGGGCCGTTTCCACCGCAGCAGCCAACTTGGGATTCTTGGCCTTCAGGGCGGCCTCCAACTCGGCCTGCGTGCCGATCGCCGGTGACTTGACGGTTGGAGCGGCAGGCTGTACGACAGGTTGCGCGGCTGGCGATGGCGGAGTCTGGCTTGCCGCCGGGGGGGCCTCTTCGGCCTTGGGCGTTGGTTGGGCCTGCGGCGACTTGCCACACGAAGAACAAGCCGCCAACGCCACGATGACCAGAAACCAACCACAGAACGGGCGATCGAGGCGGCATGCCTGGGCCGTCCGCACCGCTGATTCGAGGTTTGCAGCACAAGAAGTTCTCAAGGTGACCTCCGCCAACAGGTTCAACTCATAGGGCATCAACGACACGCCCCTCGCAGTGGGGTCGCAAACGTCCAGGCTAACAGCTTCACTTCCGAGGGTCAATCAAGACCATAAGCCCCCTCCGCAGAGAGGCAGCCCCTTTCCTCTCGCGGTCCAGTGCGGTATACAGGGCGTTGCGTTCCTCTGCCATCACCAGGGATTGCCATGGACCTGGAACTCCGCAACAAAGTTGCTTTGGTCACCGGTGGTTCGCGCGGGCTGGGCCGGGCGATCTGCCTGGCTTTGGCCGCCGAAGGCGCGAAGGTCGCCATCCACTATTTCCGCGACCAGGGGCGCAACGTGGACATGCATGCCGATGCGCTGGATGTCGCCCACGCGATCCAGGCCGCCTGCGGCACACCGGCGCGGCCTGTTCCCGGCGATATCGCTCGGCCGGAGGACATCGTCGAGATCTTCAATCTCGCCGAAACGACCCTCGGCCCTGTGGGTGTGCTGGTCAACAATGCCGGAATCTGGCCCACGGCTTGCGTTAAGGACATCACCCTGGAGCAGTGGAACCAGACGCTTCAGGTCAACCTGACCGGCGCCTTTCTGACCTGCCAGGAGGCGGTGCGCCGTTGGCTGACGGCGGGCCGGAAGGGGCGGATCGTGAACATCGTCAGTCCGGCGGCTTTTCAGGGGGCGACCACGGGGCATGCCCACTATGCGGCTTCCAAGGCGGGCATGGTAGCCTTGACCGTTTCGTTGGCGCGCGAAGTTGCCGCTCAGGGCATCTGCGTCAACGCCGTTGCCCCGGGCCTGATGGACACCGAAATGGCTCGCCAGGCCATCGACAGCAATCTGGACCACTATCTGAAACGCATCCCGCTCGGCCGAGTAGCTGATCCGGCCGAAGTGGCGGCAGCCGTGGCATTCCTGGCTTCACCGCGCGCCAGCTATGTGACCGGCGCCACATGGGACGTGACCGGGGGCATGCTGATGCGTTGATTTCCTTGTTCCGAATGCAGACTTCCGAATGCTCACATCTCTCGCGCCGATCCTGACCGACGCCCGACGAAACCGCTACGCGGTCCCCGCCTTCGATTGCGTGGAAGATGTCTTTGTGCGCGCGATCCTGGAAACCTGCCAACAGCGACGCGCCCCGGCCGTGCTGATGGTCTTGGAGCCAGACATCCGCGGCAACGGCTGGCACTACGTGTCGGGGCTGGTCAAGGCCGTGTCATCGTGCCATGACATTCCCATCGCGCTGCACCTGGACCATGCGACGGAGTTGGACTCGATTCGCCGGGCCGTGGACTTGGGGTTCACCTCGGTGATGATCGACGGTTCGTCGTTGCCCTTTGCCGAGAACGTGCAATTGACCCACGCCGCCGTGGAACTGGCACATCCGCACGGGTTGAGCGTGGAGGGGGAACTGGGACGCGTAGGCGGGATGGACCTGGAAGAGACGGCTTGTGCGGATTCGACGCTCACCGAACCGGGCGAGGTGGCGCGCTTCGTGCAAGAAACGGGTGTCGACGCCTTGGCCGTGTCGATCGGCACGCAACATGGCGTGTACCGTTCCCTACCCACGCTCAATATCCAACGACTGGCGGAACTTGACGCAGCCAGCCCGGTGCCTTTGGTGCTGCATGGGGGGTCGGGCACGCCTGAGGGGCAGATCCGTGCGGCCGTGGCCGCCGGGATCTGCAAGTTGAACATCTATGCCGACAATCGGATCGCCATGCAGCGTGGACTGGTGCGAGCCAGCCGCGATATCTGCCGCAGCGACCCGTTGCCGCACGAGGTCTTCGGCCCGATGCGCGAGGAGATCGGCAAAGTGGTCGGAGAGAAGATTGATTTGCTCGGCGCCGGCGGCCGGGTGTAGACTGTCGGCGAGGGAGACTGCCACGAACTGCGACGGTTGGGCGCGGAGCGAATGGCGCAACCAGTGGTCGGGGGAGCACGGCGCGATTCATAGAGCCAGTTCGAGAATTGCTTGGCGTTTCTTCTCTTCCGGCCGCTCAAGCTGGCCGTGGCGGATCTGGGATAGGCTCGTAGTCAGGGAAAGGACGAGGCGACCGCCGGTCGCGGCTGTATGCATAAGATGCGACTGCTGGCTATCAGCGACACTTATATTCCGCACCAGGTCATGTGCCAGGGGCTGGCAAGTCTGGCGGCCTTGGGTATTCAAGTTGAGGTCCGTCGCTGGGAGCATCCCACGCTGATCGGCCTGCAAGAGGCCAATCTGGCCATCGAGCAGGGCGGCCCGGCCGCGGTGCCCTTGCCAGACGATCTCCTTGCTGACGCGGGGGGCTTCCAGATCCTGGTGGTGCAGTTTGCGCCGGTATCGGCCGCGATGCTCCGCGCGGCACAGAGTTTGCGTGTGATTGGCGTGGCGCGGGGCGGTGTCGAGAACGTCGACATGGCCGAGGCCACGCGGCGGGGGATCTGCGTGCTGAACACGCCGGGACGCAACGCGCGCGCCGTGGCTGAATGCGCCCTGGGGCTGATTTTGGCGGAGATCCGCAACCTGGCGCGCTCGCACGGTCTGTTGAAGGCCGGCCGCTGGCAGCGGACATTCCCCAACAGCGATTCGATTCCCGAGTTATGCGAGCGGACTGTGGGTCTGGTGGGCTATGGGGCCGTGGCCCAATTGGTGGCCGGCTACTTGCAGGCCCTGGGCAGCCGCGTGTTGGCGTTCGACCCCTATTTCCGCGGTGATCCGGGCCGGGTGCGGTTGGTGGATCTGCCGACCTTGTTGCGCGAGTCGGACGTAGTCTCGCTACACGCCCGGTTGACGGCCGACAACGCGCGGATGATCGGTGCCGCGCAACTGGCAATGATGAAGCCCACCGCCGTGCTGGTGAACACGGCACGGAGCGGCCTGATCGACGAAGCGGCGCTCGTGGAGGCCTTGCGCCAACGGCAGATCATGGGAGCCGCACTGGACGTGTTTGACGTGGAGCCCCTGTCGGCCGACCATCCCTTGCTGCAGTTGGACAACGTGACGATCACACCACACTTGGCCGGCAGCACACAAGATGCCTTCTACAACAGTCCCAAGTTGCTGGCGGCGCAATTGGCTCGGCTCTTGCGCCGCGAAGCCCCGTTGTCAATCGTCAACGAAGTGGAGCCTGATTACGCGACCCTTCTGGCTTAACGGAGATTGCAGCCCTATGAAGTCGGTATTCATTTCCCCGCGCAAATACGTGCAGGGACGCGGCGTGCTGAAGGAGTTGGGGGGCTATGCAGCGATGCTGGGCCGCCGGCCGATGGTCCTCTGGGACGACTGCGTGAAGAACTTGGTGGGCAGCACGGTCTTGGACAGCTTGAAACAAGCCGGACTGGACCCGATCGACGTCTGTTTCCGCGGCGACTCGACGCACGAAGAGGCGGCCCGGCTGGCGGCCTTGATCCGCCAGGAGCGGGTCGACATCTCGATCGGCATTGGCGGAGGCAAGACGCTGGACGCCGCCAAGGCGTCGGCGGTCGAGACGCACATCCCCATGATGAGCGTGCCAACGATCGCCTCCAACGACTCGCCGACCAGCGCCGCTTCGGTCTGGTACGATGCCGAAGGCAATTGCACGGGCTTCAGTTGCTGGCCCTTCAATCCGGACATCGTGTTGGTGGACAGCGAAGTGATTGCGCGCGGGCCTGTGCGCGCTTTCGTGGCCGGCATGGGCGACGCCTTGTCCACCTGGCTGGAGGCCGAGGCGGCCCAGAAGAGCCGCGCGGTGAACCTCGCCGGCGGCGTTGCCACCATGGCCGCGATGGCCATTGCCCGGCTCTGCTACGATACCCTGCTGGAATTCGGCATCGACGCCCGGCGCGCCGTGGAACAGAAGGTTCTCACGCCGGCCGTGGAAAAGGTGATTGAGGCGAACGTGCTGCTGTCGGGGCTGGGCTTCGAAAGTGGCGGCCTGGCCACGGCCCACATGATCGCCAATGCGCTGCCTTCGTTCCCCGAGTGCAAGAGGTTCATGCACGGCGAGAAGGTGGGCTTCGGCGTCGTCAGCCAACTCTGCCTGGATGAGGACACGGACGTGCAGGAGATGAACCAGATCGTGGACTTCGAGATCGCCATCGGCCTGCCGGTGACCTTCGCCGATCTGAACCTGCACAACGTGACGCGGGAGAAGCTGCGTCCCATCGGCGAGGCCTGCGCCAGCGCCGGGTCGCTGTGCGAGGCGCACGTCTTCGAGGTCACCTGCGATAGCGTGATCGACGCCATGATCGCGGCGGATGCCCTGGGGCAGGAACGCAAGGCTTTATTGGGTCCTGCATAGCGAATGAACCGAGGGCGACCATCGGGAACCCGGTTTTTCCTGCCTTCCGTTGGTCGGCCGGGGCCGTTAACAATGCAGAGATCAATCGTGTAGACGGCTATCAAGTCGAGCCTGAGAATCGCGGAAGGCCTGATGACTGGCCACCAAAGAACACCAATCTCGTAGGAGGATTTCGGATGAAACGTTGCCTGTTGTGCTGTGCGGTGCTGGCAAGTGCGGCGACTCTGATCGTTGCGGGTTGCGACCAGTCGCGTCCCAAGCCGGTCGAGGGAAACGTGCTGAAAGACAAGGCGGCTCCGGCTGTGCCGGCGGCGCAAGCCGAGAGCCCGGCGGGAGTCGAAGTACAGCAGACGCAGGCCGAGCCGGCGAAGGCGGAACCCAAGCCGTCTGCGCCGCCCCCGGCCGACAAGCCAGCCGCTCCCCCTGTGGTCGCAGAACCCAAGAAGCCCCAGGAGCAGAAGCCCGCGCAGGAAGTCAAGAAGCCGGTGGAGCCTCCCAGGCCGCAGGCGGAGGCCAAGAAGCCGGCCGAAGCAGCGCCGAAGGCCGCGGAACAGAATCCGGCCGACAACGATGCGGCCAAGCCGTTGAAGAAGGCCCAAGCATTGGTGCAGTTGCCCTTTTACATCAACACGTCCGATGGTATGGCCCTGATGAAGGACAACAGCGTGCTGGTGACGGCCCCCAACATCAACAATGAGGCCGAAGCTCCCTGGATTCTCAAACTGACCACGGACAACAAGATCGAGAAGTTCTTCGATCCACCTCGCCATCCCGACACGGGCAAGGCCTATCCTTTTGGGATCTGTGTGGACCCGGCCTCCGGCGACGTGTACTACGCCGACCTGCAATGGTTCGCCGAGAAGAAGGCCAACTGGAAGTCGCGCGTAATGCACATCCACATGCAGGACGGCAAGCCGCAGAAGGCGACGGTGCTGGCCTCCGGCACGGTCGTCTGCAATGCGGTGATCATCCGCGACGGATATCTGTACACGACCGACACCTCCATGCTGCCCGACTCCAAGCCGCTAATCTCCGGCATCTTCCGCTTCAAGCTGGGAGAAGAGGGCGTGCAGGTCAAGCAACCTCTAGACAAGGATCCGCATTGCATCGCCACGATCGTGAGCCACAATGAGAAGATCGGCTTTGGAGCCGACGGGCTGACTTTCGACAGCCAAGGCAACCTGTATGTGGGCAACTTTGCCGACGGCACGCTGCACAAGATCGAATTTGACGACAAGGGCAACGTGAAGACTCCAAGTCCGGCTCCGGTCTGGGCCAAGGCGCCTTTCATGAAGAGCTGCGACGGGATCTTGTATTGCCCGAAGGGGGACAAAATCTTCGTGGCCGACTCCCAGGCCAATGCCGTGCAGATGGTCTCGATGGACGGCAAGGTGCAGTGTCTGGCCCAAGAATTGACCGACGACGGCAAGGATGGAAGACTCGACCAGCCGTGTGAGGTTGTGCTCCGCGGCAACGAGATGATCATCGGCAACTTCGACATGCCGGTCGAAGGGGGAGTGAACAAGAAATTCGAAGTTCCCAACTACCTCTCCGTCATTAAGATGGAGTGAGGGAATCACGAATGACGAGTGCCCAATGGTGAACCTGTGCTTCCTGACCGCTAAAAGCGGCTTAGCTGATCGCTGAACGCTGATGGCGGATAGCTCTAGCGGAAAGCCGTGCCATGAGACAGTTCCATCACATTGGCCTGGTGGCCCAGAAGCCCGTTGCGGGCGAGCAGTACTACGAGAGCCTGAAAGTCTGGGGTACCGACCCGGGCCAGGATCCGAATCGCGTGGAATGGGTGCGATTTGCACCCGACAGCCCTTTGGCCGCGACGCCTGTGGCCAAGATGCCGCACGTATCGTGGCAAGTCCACGATCTGGACGCGGCTATCGTTGGCGAGAAGCTGGTGGTGGGCCCCTTGGAGGCGGCCCCCGGCGTGCGGATTGCCTATTTCTTCCGTGACGGCGCCCTGATCGAGTACCTGGAGATCGGTCTGCCGGAACGGGACGAAGCCCAATCGCATGCCTGAGCTTGAAGACCGCAACCATTTTCGGACCGCAAACCCGCGACGGCCCGTCGCGGAGGAGAAGCCTACCATATGAGCAAGCAAATCCAACGCCGCGCCTGGTGCGGCGGTCTGTTGGGAGTAGGCGGCGCCCTGTGCGGCGCACAACTGGCCCTGGGCGGCGAGCGTCGCCGACCGACCGGACTGATCCGCACGCCGCGCCTGAGCAACACCGACTTCTATACTGCGGGAAAATTCAATCCCGAGGCCGCCAAGAGTGCCTACCTGGTCCTGATGGACCAACTGGGCTACCCTCACAGCCCGGAGTTGGCCAAGACACTGTTCGTCACCGACTTTGGCTTGGGCCAGTTTCTCGACGTAGGGCTGGGCATCCAGATGTGGGTCAACGACCAGAAGGCCAACTACACCAGTCTGGACATGTGCCTGCTGCCTAACCAGATGATCCCCGAACACTGGCACGTGGCAGTGGAAGCAGAGAAGATTCCCGCCAAGATGGAGTCCTGGCTGGTCCGCTACGGCGTAAGCTACACCTATGGTGAAGGTCCAGCCACCTCCAAAATCGGCGTGACGATTCACGAGAGCCAGAAGCCCTTCGTCACGGTGCTGCATGAGACGCGATTGGGCGTGGGCCAGGTGACCGGCATCAGCAAGCCATTGGAGAAGCACTGGCAGCAGGCCGGACCGGAAGGGGCCGTGGTCAGCGAGTTCTCTACCTATCACAGCGGGGCCGCAGTGCGATTCACCGATCCCAAGATCAAGTTCTAGCGTGGTGTTGGCATGAATAGTGCCTCGCTGGTCGTCGTGACGCTGCTCCTGATCGCTCCGCCGACCTTTCAACGCCACGACATCGCTGATTACCCCGGCGCCTACCAGGTGGCCGTGGCCGACGTAGATGCCGACGGCAAGCCGGACGTGCTGGTGCTCTCGACCCAGGGCAATTGTGTCGACTGGTTCGAGAATCCCGGCTGGCGTCGCTGGCCGATTGCGCGTAGCGAGCGCAATATCGACCTGGCCCCCTACGATCTGGATGCCGATGGCCGGCCGGAGTTGGCCTTGGCCTTTGGCTTCAATTTTGCCGACGGCAACCGTGGCGGCGACATCCACTGCTTGCGTTTCGGCCAGCCCGATCGGTTGTGGCAGAGTATTCCCATCGCCGTCGATCCGGTGGTCCACCGGATCCGCTGGGCCGACCTGGACGGTGACGGTAAGCCAGAACTTGTGCATGCACCGATCTTCGGGCCGGGATCCAAGGGGCCTGCCCAGGTGCGTCCGTCCCATCTCTGGGCTTTTCGTCCGCCCCAGGGGCTTGAAGGCCCTTGGACGAAATGGCCTATCGACGAAACCCTGACGGTCCTACACGGGATCTACACCGGCGATCTGGACGGCGACCGCCGCGACGAGATCCTGACTGGCAGCTACGAAGGCATTCATCGCCTGGACTTTGAGGACGGCCAATGGCGTCGCACGATCATTGCGCCGGGAGCCTCGCCGATCAGCGACAAGCCGGGCGCGGCGCGCGGCACCAGCGAAGTCCTGCCGGTGGGCAGCGATTCTTCTCAGAAGTTGCTGGCGGCGATCGAGCCCTGGCACGGGCACCAGTTGGTAGTCTACCGCCCGGCCGACGACGGCCGGACATGGAGTCGCCAGGTACTTGACGAATCGCTGAACGAGGGCCACGCCCTGGTGGCCTGCGATTTTGACGGCGACGGTCGGGAAGAGATCGTGGCTGGTTGGCGCGGGGCAGGGGGAGGGGTCGCCCTGTATCATTTGGGGTCTGACGGGCAAGCGTGGCACAAGGCGCCCATCGAGATCGGCATCGCGGTAGAAGGGGCGGTGAGCGCCGACTTGGACGGCGATGGACGGCCGGACCTGGTGGTCAGCGCCGGCCGGAACAAGAAAGTGGCCTGGTACCGGAACTGTGGCAGATGATCTGCGCAGCGGAATTTGGCATTTGTTTGTTGCTAAGATTGACTGGAGCTGCGCGGACTTGCCAGGGGATGTGCGGCGAGGGTGGCCGAAAAGGCTTGCTTTGGCCACGGTCTTGCGGCAAACTGAGAACATACCCACCCTGCGGAACCTTGCCGCAGAAGCCGGCCTTGAGCCTCGATTCACCCACGCCCCGCTGCACGCCATGAGTCTGCGACGCTTCTTCGCGACGCTTCTGCTTGCCGCTGGTCTATTGCCAGGCATGGATGTGCTGCATGCCGAGAGCCGCGTTCAGCCAGCCGAGCCGGGACGCGCACAGCCAGACCCTCTGGCCGGAGTGGCCGAGATCGTTTTTGCCGTTCGAAGCGTCTTTCAGGAACACTGGTACGCGAACTTCGGCTATTTTTCGCCCGAGGGGGAACGCAAGTGCTATGGCGACGGCGGCCGCCTGTGCAAGTTGAGCCTTGCCGACGGCCACTTGAGCGTGCTGTTGTCCGATCCGGAGGGCGCCGTGCGCGATCCGTGCGTCCACTACGAGGGGCAGCGGATCGTCTTCTCCTACCGCAAGGCAAACAGCGAGAACTATCATCTCTATGAGATCGGCGCCGACGGCCATGGTCTGCGCCAATTGACCGACGGCCTTTACGACGACATCGAGCCGTGCTATCTGCCTGACGGCGGGATCGTGTTCGTGTCCTCGCGCAGCCGCCGTTGGGTCAACTGCTGGCTCACGCAGGTAGCCACGCTGTACCGCTGCGAGGCTGACGGTTCGGGCCTGCGGCCGATTTCGGCCAATCTGGAGCAGGATAACACACCGTGGGTATTGCCCGACGGCCGAATCCTCTACATGCGCTGGGAGTACATCGACCGGTCGCAGGTGCACTACCATCACTTGTGGACCATGAATCCCGACGGTACGGGGCAGACCGTGTTCTTCGGCAATCAGCATCCGGGCAACGCCTACCTGGATGCGAAGCCCATCCCCGGCAGCGATCTGGTGGTCATGATCCGCTCGCCCGGCCACGGACGCATGGAACACATGGGGCATGTGGCCACGGTCAGCGCCAAGCATGGGCCGGACCAGCTTGGGTCGTTGCGTGACATCAGCCGCACCCCCACTTTTCGCGACCCTTGGGCGTTGTCCGAGGATGCTATCCTGGTCGCCGAGGACGCCAGTCTGCTGCTCATGAACGGCCAGGGCGAGACCGAAGTGCTCTATTCGCTGCCCAAGGAATGGGGCCGGGTCTGGCTGCACGAACCACGGCCCTTATGTCCGTCTGATCGCCAGCGTGTCGTGGCGCCGCATGTCGATCTAGCGCGCTCCCAGGGCCGATTTCTGCTCAACGATGTGAGCTTCGGCCGGAACATGGCCGGCGTCACGCCGGGCGAGATCAAGAAGCTCCTGGTGCTGGAGAGCCTGCCCAAACCGGTCAACTTCACCGGCGGGATGGATCCCTTAAGCTACGCCGGCACCTTCACCCTCGAACGCATCCTGGGCACCGTGCCCGTCGAAGAGGACGGTTCGGCCTATTTTGACGCACCGGCCCTGCGGAGCCTGTTGTTCGTGGCGTTGGACGAGAATGATCGGTCCGTGAAACGAATGCAGAGTTTCACCACGGTAGCGCCGGGCGAGACGTTGGGATGCGTGGGGTGCCACGAGCACCGTACGGTTGCGCCGCCCAGTGCCACACCGCGATTGCCCGCGGCCGCGCGCCGCCGGCCGAGCCAGATCCAAGCCATCGCGGACGTGCCGCAGGTGCTCGATTTCCCTCGCGATGTGCAGCCGATTTTGGACCGGCACTGCGTGCGTTGTCACGACTATAGTCGGCGCGAGGGCGGCGTCGTCCTGACGGGTGACCGAGGCCCCATGTTCTCGCATGCCTACTATAGCCTCGTGGTGTGGCGGCAGGTATCCGACGGTCGCAATTATCCCCAAAGCAACTATCCGCCGCGCGTCCTGGGCAGTGGCGGCAGTCCTTTGATGGACAAACTGCAACCAGCCCACTACGACGTGCGGGTCTCGCCGCAGGAGCAGCAGATCGTACGTATGTGGCTGGATTCGGGCGCGGCCTATCCGGGCACGTATGCCGCATTGGGCACCGGCATGATCGGCGGCTACCAGCAAAACAAGCTGGTCCTGGAAAACGACGCCGAATGGCCCGAAACCCTGGCCGCGCGCGAGGTCCACAAGCGGCGGTGCGCTGCGTGCCACACGCCCAAGCAGCGTCCCATTCCGCAGACTCTCTCCGACGAGATCGGCTTGAGCTTCTGGAAGCCGGCGATGGACGATCCGCGCCTGAAACATAGCCGGCACATAGTGTTTAATCTCAGCCGTCCCGAGCAATCGTTGATTCTCTTGGCGCCCTTGGCGTGCGAGGCGGGGGGGTACGGATTGTGCCGCGCCGCGGACTCCAAACCGGAGCACGCCGTCTTCCGCAGTCGCCAGGATCCGGACTATCGCGCCTTGCTCGCACAATGCGAGGCCGGTCGTCGCCGGTTGGAGCAGATCGGCCGCTTTGACATGAACGACTTTCGTCCCCGATCCGAATATCTGCGCGAGATGAGACGTTTCGGTGTCTTGGGGACCGACGTCGATCCCACCGGCCGCGGCCTCGATGTGTATGAACTCGACCGCCGCTACTGGGATCTCGTCGGCTGGAAACCGGGGGACTGAGTTCCGGACGCGGACTACGGAATGTGAATTGGGGAAGTAGCCACGCGCTGCCTGACGGGCTACAATCGCCGGGACCGAAAGACGAATCATGTCCTCACGACGGCCGGTGCTGACCGTACAACGGATCGCCCTGACGCTCCTTCTGGCCATCGGGCCGGCCAATACCCTGTGGAGTCAATCCGCCATGATTAAGGCAGGAATCGAGCAAGATTTCTTCGGCCGCACGCCTGACGGCACGCCAGTGCAGCGTTTTACTCTCCGCAACGCTCAGGGAATGATGGTTCGGGCGATCAGCTACGGGGCGATCGTCACCGAGGTACATGTGCCGGACCGCCAAGGGCAATTGGCCGACGTGGTCTTGGGCTTCGATAACTTGGCGCAGTACCTGGACAAGCATCCGTACTTCGGCTGCCTGGTGGGGCGAGTCGCCTTTCGTATCGCAGAGGGCAAGTTCCAACTCGATGGCCAGTCGTTTCAACTCGCCTTGAACCCTGGCAGTCCTCACCATCTGCACGGCGGGCCCGTCGGGTTCAGTCGTGTGGTGTGGCAGGCAGAGCCCTTGCCCGGCCCGGAACCCGCAGTGAAGTTCACGCATCTCAGCGCCCATGGCGACCAGGGCTATCCGGGCACGCTGCTGGTGACGGTCGTATACTCGCTCACAGACCGCAATGAACTGCGGATGGAAATGACAGCTCGCGGCGATCGGGCCACTCCCATCAACCTCACCCACCACGGCTATTTCAATTTGCGAGGAGCAGGGCAGGGGCCCGTGTTGGACCACATGGTTCAATTGCATACCGACCGATACAGCGTGATGGGAGCGGGTGGCATCCCCACGGGGCAACTGGCCTCCGTCGAAGGCACACGGTTCGACTTCACCCGGCCCACGGCCATCGGTGCCCGGCCCGACGATCATGGCAAGCCGGGATACGACCTCGGTTACCTGCACCACCGGCCGCAGGGCTGGTTGGCCACGGTGGCCTCGGTCTACGAACCGACAAGCGGGCGCGTGCTGGAAATGGCGACCACCGAGCCGGCCGTGATCTTCTATACGGGCAACGCGTTGGACGGCACCTTGCGTGGCAAGGGCGGGGCGGTGTACGGCCCCCATGCAGGCTTCTGCCTCGAACCCGGCCGACTCCCCAACTCGGTTCAGCAGCCCGGTTTCCCCAGCACGATCCTCCGGCCCGGCGACGAATATCGCCATTGGTGCGTGTATCGCTTTTCGACGCGCTAAGCGAAGGGTTTGGCACGGACGGCGTCCATCCAGGCGGGTGGCAACCGCCACGGGGCAGCCGTATAGCTCGTGCGTGCAGGGCTCGTTGGTGTTGCGTGGCCATCCTGGTCAAAATAGGTGGCCTCAGCCGACTTGGACCCGATTGGCCGTCGAACGCGTTTCGCAGAACCTACTGGAGACCGACTGTACGGGATTTGCCAGGGCCGCCAGAGGCCAAACACCGGCACGCAAGCCACCCTGCGTCAATCCGCCGCGTTGATTTCCTACTCGTCTAAAGCTATATTCCGAGTTGGCGCGCACCGTTCGTTCGAGTCGGTGCCAGAAGCGTTTGGGGGCCTTTTCCAGAATCACTTCGACCGACCCGGACGGCCGGGAGACCGCCATGCGCGGACGAGGTCGGGCCCCGACTTCGCGCCTGTGTCTGGCGTCTGAATGTCCGTCCGTGAGGAGTTGAGCGATGTCATCCAGCAGTTGCGACCGCGGGAACGCCGAACGCCGTGAGTTTTTCCGGCAAGCGGCGGCTGCTGCTGTGGCCGCCGCAATCAGCCAGACCGCGCTCGCCGAAGAGAAGAAGCCCGCTGCTAGCGACAAGAAGAAGCCGCCGGCTGAATCGCCCATGCCCACGATCGCGCTGGGCAAACACCGCGTCAGCCGCCTGATCGCCGGCTGGAATCCGATCGGCGGGGTGTCGCAGCCGACACTTGACATGGCGCGCGCCATGCGCGAATACTTCACGGTGGAGAACACGGTCGATTTTCTGCGCAGTTGCGAGAAGAACGGAATTACGGCCTGGCAGTTCGAGCACACGCAGAAGGCCGTGGAGACGATCGAGAAGCTGCGCGATGGCGGTTCCAAGCTGAAACTGATCTGCCTGCACGCCGAACGTTCGGTGGACGCCACGATCAAGACCGTGGTCGAAGAGACAGCACCCATTGCCATCGCACACCACGGCGGCGCGACTGATTCGCTGTTCCGTGCCGACAAGGAGGGCAGCGTCAAGGACTTCGTGAAGAAGGTACACGACGCGGGCCTGCTGGCAGGCGTTTCGTCGCACAGCCCCGACAATATCAAGCGGATCGTCGACGAAGGGTGGGAATGCGATTTCTTCATGTGCAGTTTCTACTACGTGAACCGGCCCGTCGAAGAACAGCAGAAGTTGCTGGGCAAGGTGGCTGTGGGCGAGCCCTTCTTCGAATCCGATCCGATCGAGATGACCAAGGTCATGAAGTCCGTGCCGAAGCCCTGCCTGGGCTATAAGATCCTGGCAGCCGGCCGGCTTTGTTCCAGCAAACACAACACCGAGCAGGCCTTCAAGGCCGCCTTCGCCAGTATCAAGCCGACGGATGGAGTGATCGTCGGCATGTTTCCGCGCTATAGCGATCAGGTGGCCGAGGACAGTTCCCTGACACGCAAGCACGGAACGGTCTGAGCCGCGCTCTCAACTTCTCCCCACGCTCAACACATCGAGGTGCCGTCATGGAACATCGACTACCAGAGTTGCCCTACGCGAAGACCGCCTTGGCCCCCAAGATCTCGGAAGAGACTCTTGAATATCACTACGGCAAGCACCACGCCACCTATGTGGCCAACCTGAACAAGCTGATTCCGGGCACGGAGTTCGAGAACCTGCCCTTGGAAGAGATCGTCAAGAGATCCTCCGGCGGGATCTTCAACAATGCGGCCCAGGTCTACAACCACACCTTCTACTGGAACTGCCTGTCGCCCCGCGGCGGCGGAGAACCCAGCGGAAAGCTGGCGGAACAGATTTGCGCCGTCTATGGCTCGTTTGCCCAGTTCAAAGAGAAGTTCACGACGGCGGCGGTCACCCTGTTCGGTTCGGGCTGGGCCTGGCTGGTGCGCAATCCGGACGGCACGCTGGCCATCGAGCAGACCAGCAACGCCGCGACGCCGTTGCGCGACGGCAAGACGCCTCTGCTGACCTGCGACGTATGGGAACACGCCTACTATGTCGATTATCGCAACGCGCGGGCCAACTATGTGACCACCTTCTGGGACCTGGTGAACTGGGAATTCGTGCAGCGGCAGTAGGCCGGGCGCCAGTCCGAGGCCGGCGAGGGAAGTGCGGGCGACAGAAGGGGCAGTACCCCCCTTGCGGCGCGATCTGCTGGAGCGTATCGTGGAGTTTCCTCCCCGCCGCAACAGGAGCGATCGCTTCATGTCCCCTTGCACCCGACGGATTTTTCTTGCGCAAAGCGCTGCGGCTGCCGTGGCCTGTGCTGCGTGTCCCGCACGCGCCGCCGCAAGCTGGAGCCTGCCCATGCAAACGACCGTCCTGGACGCCAACGTCAAGTTCGTCAACCAGGCTTTCTTGCGGCCTTTGATCATCAGTTCCGGCGCGATCACCGAAATCACCGAGGCGGTGGCCGAAGTCACGGTGCGCGTGGAAGGCCAGGAAGCGACGGGCCGCGGCTCGATCTATCTGAGCGACCTCTGGTCCTGGCCCGATCCGGCTATCAGCCATGCGGATCGCGACGTCCGGCTGCGCGCCCTATGCCAGGAGATCGCCGGCAAGCTCTACGCCCTGTGCGGCGGCGAACCGGCCCATCCGCTGGAGCTTGGCCTGCGCCTGCACGAGGCCGTGTGCCACGACAAGACGCCGCCGGTGCTGGCGCGAGCCATGGCCGCCAGCCCCTTCGACGCAGCCATTCACGACGCGGCGGGGCAAGCCTTGGGCCGTTCGGCCTTCCGATTCTACGATCAGCCGGTACCGCTGCCCAGCGCGGATCCGTTCTTCCGAGACCGCAACGCGTGCGCGGCGATTGCCTCCAGCATCCGGGCGGAGCCCAAGCGCGAGTTGATGGCCTGGTATCTGGTGGGCAAGAACGATTCGCTGGAGAACGACGTCGGTCCGTGGATTCGCGACCGCGGCTATCGGTGCTTCAAGATCAAGATCTTCGGCAAGGACAACGCCTACGACGTGGGGCGCACGGTAGAGGTTTATCGCGGTGTGAAGGCCCTCGGCGTTCAGGACCCGTGGATCACGGTCGACACCAACGAGGCCAATCCGGACGCAGCCAGCGTGCTGGATTTCTTTCAGCGATTGCAGGCGGCCGATGCTGAGGCCTTTGCGGCGTTGAAGTACTTCGAGCAGCCCACCGGTCGGGACATTCTCGTCCACAAGTTCGACTGGCGCTCCATTGCGGCCTTGAAACCGGTGTTGTTGGACGAGGGGCTGACCAGCCTGGGATTGATGCGCGAAGCGCAGGAGCAGGGGTGGAGCGGATTCGCGCTGAAGACCTGTAAGGGGCACAGTTTTGCCCTGACTGCCGCGGCCTGGGCCCGACAGAACCGGATGCTGCTGGCCTTGCAGGATCTGACCAACCCCGGCATCTCGCTGATCCACGCCGCGTTGTTTGCGGCCTATGTGCCGATGCTCAACGACGTGGAGCTCAATTCGCTGCAGTTCACGCCGGCCGCCAATCAGGCCTGGTTGCCGCGCCTGGCCGGCCTGTTCGACGCGCGCGGCGGTGTGCATCGCCTGCCCGACGCCATTCCTCCGGGATTGGGTTCCACGATGTAGCAGCAGACCGCGGGCCAGCCGTCGAGGGCCACGGCCGTTCGCCTCCCGGGCGGCCCGCGCAGCCCAATGTTCTCAGTCTCTTTCACGATTCTTGCCCCACTTCTCATGTCTTCTTCGTGGTGGTTGATCTTTGGCGCTTCGCTCTCGGTCTATACAGGCATTGCCGTGGGGTCCGCGACCCGGCGAATCGGTTGGCTGACGGAAGAAGCCGACCAGAGCCTGATGCGGTTGGTGGTGCGTGTCCTGTATCCGTGCTTGATTTTCGCCACGGTAGCCAAGAATGCCGCGTTGCGCCAGCCCAGCAACGTCCTCTTGCCGCCCCTTGCCGCCATGGTCTGCATGTCCTTGGGATTCGCGGTTCCCTGGCTGGTGTCGCGTCTGGGACCGCGGGTCACGGGACTGGATACGTCGCCGCAGCGGCGGACCTTTGCCTTCTGTGTAGGAATCTACAACTACGGGTTCATTCCGATTCCGTTGATCACCGCCCTGTTCGACGATCGCACGCTGGGGGTGCTGTTCGTGCACAACGTGGGTTGCGAACTGGTGCTCTGGACGCTGGGTGTGATGTTCCTCACCGGCGCGCTCGGCCGGCGCTGGTGGCAACAAATCCTCAACCCGCCCAGCGTGGCGATCATCCTGGCCCTGGCGTTCAATTTGTCGGGCGTCTACGCCGGCCTACCGCCGTTTGTGGACACGGCTTTGACGCTGCTAGGCCAGGCCGCGATTCCCTTGTCATTGATCCTCATTGGCGCCACGATCGCCGATGAGCTGCAGCCCCGTCCTGGGACCAATCCGCGGAAGCAAACCGCCAAGACCGTGGCCTGGGCGCTCGTTCTGCGGCTGGGATTGTTACCGCTGGCCATCCTGCTGCTGGCCTGGTTGTTGCCCTGCAGCCTGGAACTGAAACGCGTGCTGGTGGTCCAGGCGTCGATGCCGTGCGGTACGTTCCCCATTGTCATGGCCCGGCATTTTGGCGGCGACCCGCGCACCGGCTTGCAGGTGGTGCTGAGCACGTCGCTGGCCAGCCTATTGACGATCCCTTTGTGGATCCAAACGGGGCTGACCCTGTTGGGCATTGACTGACGCATCTTGCCGTGCGCGGTGCATATCCTGGCTGACATCCGGCCATGCGCGATTCCGCATTGCATAGCGGTTTCCAACGGCTAGAATCGAGGCCGTGAGAGGTTGACTGGCCTGCGAGGAGGGCGTCCTCGCAACGTATTTCGCCAGGCAGCCGACCGTATCCGTCGATTCCCACCGCCATGACCCCGCGTGAGAGAGTGCTAGCAGCGTTGGAGCATCGCGTTGCCGATCGTACGCCGCGCGATTTCTGGGCCGAGCCGGCCACTTGGAATCGTCTCCTGGCGCACTTGGGGCATGACGATCGGGAGCGAGTGCTGCGCGACCTGGGAATTGACGTCCGGCACCTGCAGGTTTCCGGCCCGGCCGAGTGTGCGCGGGGCGGCGGCGTGTATCAGAATTTCTGGGGCGAGCGTTACCTCTACCGCCAAACGGCCTGGGGGCCGATGCGCGAGGACGTGGCTGGTGCCCTGGCGGACGCGCAGTCGTTCGGTGAACTGCAATCCTTTAACTGGCCTTCTTCCGACCAGTTCGACTATACCGCGTTGGCCGGCCAATGCCGACAATGGGACGAACACGCGTTGCTCTACGGTTTCGCCGACGTGTGGCAACGGCCGGCCTTGGTTCGCGGCTGGGAGAACATGTTCCTGGACATGGTGGAACGTCCGGAGTGGGCGCACTTCCTGTCGCGCAAGTTCAGCGACTTCTACAAACAGGACTACACGCGTGCGGCGGAGGCCACTGCCGGCCGGATCGACCTGTACCTGCTGATCAGCGACTTGGGCAGCCAGACCGGCCCCCTGATCTCGCGGAGCATGTTCCAGAGCTTCGTGGCGCCCTGCATCCGAGAACTGGCGGACTGCATCCACGGCTTGGGGGGCAAGGTTCTGTACCATAGCTGCGGAATGATCGGGCCGTTCATTGCCGACTTGATTGAGGCTGGGGTGGACGTGCTGGATCCCCTCCAACCGCTCGGTCCGGGCATGGCGCCCGAGCGACTGAAGGCTGATTTCGGCGATCGGCTCTGCTTCCACGGCGGCATCGACATGCAGCGTTTGCTGCCGCACGGCACGCCCGAGAAGATCCGGGCCGAAGTCCGCCGTTACTGCGACGTGTTGGGGCGGGACGGCGGGTACATTCTCGGCCCCGCGCATCTCTTTCAGCCCGATGTCCCTCCGGAGAACATCCTGGCTATGTACGACGGCTGCTTCGGAGTTGTATAATCGCGACCTGGAGAAACCGACGCCCCTGGCGGCCATCGTGGCGGCCGAGGATATCGAGTCAACGCCCTTGTCTCCGTCCCAATGAGGATGCATGTCATGAAGAGAGCGATTGCGGCCTGTGTGTTATTCTTGGCCACCATTGCCGCTGGTCGGGCCGTTGCGGCCGAAGCGGAGGGAGGTTTCGTGAACCTCTTCGACGGCAAGACCCTCGACGGCTGGAAGGTGGGCAAGAATGCTGATTGCTTCCAGGTCCGCGACGGGATGATCGTGGTCAACGGACTGGTGGCCCATCTGTTCTACGACGGGCCGGTAGCCAACCATGACTTCAAGAATTTCCACTTCAAAGCCGAAGTCATGACCTATCCCAATTCCAACTCGGGAATCTACTTCCACACGCGGTTCCAGGAAGAAGGCTTTCCGAAGTTTGGGGTGGAATGCCAAGTGAACAACAGCCACAAAGATTGGCGCCGCACCGGCAGCTTGTATGGCGTGATGAACGTGACCGAGGCTGCACCGGCAAAACCCACCAACGAAGGCGTCAAGATCCTGCCTGCCGCGCCGGCCAAGGATGAAGTCTGGTACACCCAAGAGATCATCGTTCAAGGCCTGCAGGTGACGGTGAAGATCGACGGCCAGACGATCCTCGAATACACCTTGCCGCCGGATGCGGTCGGCGAGTGCCCATTCGGGCGCATGACCTGGCTACCCCGCGGCACTTTCGCCCTGCAGGGGCATGACCCGGGCAGCAAGGTCTGCTACCGGAACATCCGCGTGAAAGTGCTGCCAGACTGACGGCTGCGCTATCGCCTCCTGATCGTCCGCCGCAAGCCCTCCAGCATGCGGCTTCCTTCGTGCCTCCGCCATCGGTTGCCATCAGCCCGGCTGCCGCACCTGGCGGATGATCTCGATATACTGCCGAGCCAGCGACTCAATGCGTGCCAGGTCGCGGTTGGCGATCGCCTTGGGTTCGACGAGTGAGCCGCCGATGCCCAAGGCACAGGCCCCCGCACGCAGGAAATCCGCGGCCGTCTGCAGGTTGACGCCGCCCGTGGGCATCAGCCGCACCTGGGGCAAGGGGGCCTTGAGGGCCTTCAAATAGCCGGGGCCGGTCAGTTCGGAGGGAAAGACCTTGACTATGTCCGCACCGGCCTGCCAGGCCGTGAGGACTTCGGTGGGGGTCAAGGCACCGGGCATCATCACCTTGCCATACCGCAGGCAGAGTTCAATCGTCGGCAGGTTCACTGTCGGCGCAACGAGGAACTCCGCCCCAGCGAGAATGGCGGTGCGAGCTGTCTCTGGATCGAGCACCGTGCCCGCTCCGAGGACAATCTTGTCACCCAACAGATCGGCCACCTTTTCCATGACGCGGGGGGCGCCCGGCACGGTGAAGGTGACCTCCATGGCCTCGACTCCCCCAGCTAGTAGGGCCTGAGCCACGTCGGCCAAGAGCTCGCCACTCGGAGCCCGCATCACCGCAACGACCCCGGTGTTGATGATTCGCGACAAAACAGCGTCTTTGGGCATGTTGGGAAGTCCTTGCGTCGTATTTACGAGAGATCTGGTGGGTAGGGCAAGAGTTTCAGCCTAGGTAGCTGCGCGTAGGATGTCAACCGCTGTTGGAGCCGAGCCATGCAGAAGGGGCGGGGCTGACGCAATTGTCCGAACTGGCAGACTATCTTTTGGCACAGATTGTGCTTCTGTTCGACGGCATGCCGTGCGGCCCTCGATCGGTTTGCAGTTCGCTCGCGTGTGTGACTGCTCTGGACCAGCCTGCCGCGGAGGCCCATAATGGGAAGATGGGGGTCTTGTGGGTTTTCGCGTTGATTGTAGGGGACTTGGTTGGTCAGGGTGATGGACTCTGCCGTGCTTCGAATACTGGACCCGATCTTGTGGTCGGTTGCCGTGCTGACCCTCGCCGGCGTGGCGTATTGGGTGATCAAGAAAATCCAAGCCAAGTCGGCACAACAGGAACCCGTAGGGAACGAACTGATGGCAAAATTCCGGGAAATGCACTCCCGGGGTGAGCTAAGCGACGCTGAATTCCGAACAATTAAAACGACGCTGGCGGTGCGAATTGAAGAGGAGTTAAAGGATAACGGGCAATAGGGTTAAGACGAAAGAACCGAACCGTTCAACGCCGGGACTTCGTGCGGTTCTAACGCCTAGAAGGGTTGTTCCCAAGGGACCAGGGAAACCACAACCGCCGGCCGCCCGTAGGAATGTCTGTGCGATGAACGCTGCCGCTCGATGCTTGTGAGGACAGGGAGGCCCAGGCCGGTCAACGGCGAAGGATTGAGTCTCACAAAGACAGGATCGTGAAGGTGGCCAAGCGGGCTCTTTTGTCGGGCTCCAACGTGCAACCACCCTGCGGCCTGCCAGAGAACCCATGAACCGCGGCCACTCGAGCAACACCTTGGAGATGACCCACCGGAGCCGACCCTCGGCGGGCGGATTCGGGGAGGACGCGGAAAGGAACAGGTATGCCCACAGGACGGGATTTTAACTCCGGACGCCGCAGCGGCGGAACCACGAAGAAGAACGCCTTTTGTTCGTTCTGCCGTAAGAGCTATCGGGACGTCGGACCGCTGGTCGAGGGACCGGGCGACGTCTATATCTGCGGCGAGTGCATCGACTTGTGCCAGTCGATCCTCGAACAGGAACAACGACGGCGAGGAAGTGGCAAACAACTCTTCAATCGTGTTTCCACTCCGCGCGAAATCGTCAAGCTGCTGAACGAATATGTAATTGGCCAGGAGCACGCCAAGAAGGTGCTTTCCGTCGCCGTGCACAGCCATTACCAACGTTTGATGCACGGTACCCGGAGTTCCGACGTCGAGATCGACAAGTCCAACATCCTCTTGCTGGGGCCCACCGGCTCGGGCAAGACACTCCTGGCCCGAACCTTGGCCAAAATCCTGGACGTGCCCTTTGCCATCGGCGACGCCACGACCCTCACCGAAGCGGGCTACGTGGGTGAGGACGTGGAGAACCTGTTGTTGAAGCTGCTGCACGCCGCCGATTTCGACATCGAGGCGGCTCAGCGAGGCGTGATTTACATCGACGAAATCGACAAGATCGGCAAGACCAGCCACAACGTCTCGATCACGCGCGACGTGTCGGGCGAAGGCGTGCAGCAGGCCTTGCTGAAAATGCTCGAGGGAACGATCGCCAACGTGCCGCCGCAGGGCGGGCGCAAGCATCCCGAACAGCAGTATATCCAGATCGACACGACGAACATCCTGTTCATCTGTGGCGGGACGTTCGTGGGCCTGGAAGACATTGTCGCGAAGCGTCTGGGCAAGCGAACCATCGGCTTCGGCCAGGAGGACTCCGGCCGGCGCGATATGAAACTGGGTGAGTTGTTGGAGCATGTGACCAGCGACGATGTTCTGCAGTTCGGCCTGATCCCCGAGTTGATCGGCCGGTTGCCGGTCATCTCCCCCTTGTTGCCGCTGCAGAAGCCGGACCTGGTGCGTATCCTGCGCGAGCCCAAGAACGCCTTGGTCAAGCAGTATCACGAGTTGTTCACGATGCAGAACGCCGAATTGGAGTTCACCGACGACGCCATCGAGGCGATCGCCGAAAAGGCCCTGGAGAAGGACACTGGGGCGCGCGGTCTGCGGTCGATTGTGGAACAAGTCATGCTGGACATCATGTTCGACCTGCCAGAGCAGCCGCCAGGGATGCGCTATGTGATCTCGGGCGATGTCGTGCACGGCCGGCAGCGTCTGTTTTCGATACCGCAGCAGAAAAGCGCCTAGCAGCGCTGAGGGCGCCAGGCGTCGGCGCCAGACGTTTCGGCCAAGGGCGGCTTTCGGGCCGCCCTTGGCTTTTTTCTCGGGGGGCCGTCCTGTCCCGCCGCCCGTCTGCTATACTGATGCCTTCTGACCACAAATGAACAGGAGATTCCGCATGGCGAAGCGTGCTGCACAAAAGACGGCCAAGGCCACATCCCAGGACCAGCAGGAAGAAATCGCGCTGACTCCGGCGCAAACCAAGGCCCTCAAACTAGCGGACAAGTCGGCCAAGTTCCGCACCGCTCTGGAACAGGCTGTTGCCGGAGCTGCTGCCAAGGCCGTGCGAAAGGTGCTGAAGGATCAGGCCATCGTCGTGACCGCCGCGGAAGCCGATACGTTGACCGCCATCTGGTTCGGCGAGTAGCCGTCGACCTGATAAGTCGAATTGTCAATG
>CALARR010000209.1 GCA_937889015.1 uncultured Planctomycetales bacterium
AGCACTGGTCTCCAAAACCAGCGGTTGGGAGTTCGAGTCCCCCCGCCCCTGCCATACATAACGTCTTCGGAGTTCTGCGGTGAAAGAGTTCTTTCGGCAAATGTTCCAGGTCGGCATCTACAAGCGAAGCCAGGGGCGGATCACGCGCCAGGTGACTTTCGCTGCGGCGGCTGCGGTCTGGGCCCTGGGCATGTTCCGGCTGCATCAGTTGTTGACGATGACGGCTGGGTATGGGCTGGGTTTGGGGCTTCCGATCCTGTTGTTGCTGATCGGCTTGTGGGTATGCTTTCGGGTCGTCAATGTACCGGCGTTTGCCGATTTCCTGATCGCTGTGGAAGCGGAGATGAACAAGGTGTCCTGGCCGAGCCGATCGGAGCTGATCCGCGCTTCGCTCGTGGTGCTGGTGACGATCTTCTTCCTCACGGTGGTGTTGACCGTGTTCGATGTGGTTTGGAGCACGATGTTCAAGCTGTTGAGGGTGGTGTAGGAATCGAGGGTTTTTGGCGGGGGCGTCGTGGCAGGGTTGGTGTGCGGCTGGTGGACGTGGAATTGATTCCAAGAGGAAGGGCGTCGTGGCTGACGACTTGAACAACACGCAGCAGACGGGAGAGTCTCGGCCGGAAACCGAGCCGATGATTGCTCCCGAATCGCCTACGCCCGTGCCGGAGAACGTGTCGCCGCTGGAGGCGGAGGTGCCGGTCGCGCAGGACGAGTCCTGTGAGGCAGCGCCGATCGTCTTGTCGGCTGGAGAGGCCGATTCGTCGGGGGAGCCTGTGGCGGAGCCCGTCTCGCTGGCCCCCGTTTCGTCCGTGCAAAGGGAGGATTCGGCAGCGGAAGCAGCTGAAGGGGCGGAGGTTGCGGATGGAGGCGATGCGGAGACGGAGTCCTTGAAGCCTGTGGCACCAGCTCCGAAGCCAAGCGGCAAACGCGGGCGGAGCAAGGAAAAGCAGCCTGTCGAGCCCGAGCCGGTGGGGCCTAAGTCGGAGAACATGAGTTGGTACATCCTCAAGGTGCAAAGCAACCGAGAGGATAGCATCCGCGAGGGATTGCAGCGTCGTGTGAAGATCGCGGGGTTGGACTTTTTCTTCGGCGACGTGATCGTGCCGACGGAGATGGTCACCGAGTTCAAGGGCGGAAAAAAGCGGGTCGTGAAGCGCAAGCTTTACCCCGGCTACCTCGTAGTGCAGATGGAGATCAACGAGGATTCCTGGTTCCTTGTGCGCGAGACGCCGGGGATCGGGGACTTCACGGGCGCGGCCGGGCACCCGACGCCGATGTTGCCGCACGAGGTGTCGAAGATCGTTGCTCGCCAGGAAGAAAAGAGCGAGGAAGCGCCGAAGTTGAAGATCAACTTCAACACGGGCGACCGGGTGAAGATCAACGAGGGGACCTTCGAGAACTTCGAAGGTGAAGTCGACGCGATCGATCAGACGAACGGTCGGGTGACGGTGATGATCAATATCTTCGGGCGGAGCACGCCCGTGGAATTGGAATATTGGCAAATTGAGGCAATTTGACGGAAGACGGGTTTGGTTGCCTGGTGTGCGATAGTCAGCCTTGGGGCGACTGGTGGCACCGGTGACTGGAAGCCGGATGGTGGAAAGCGGATCGCATGGCAAAACAACTCGTAGGCGAAGTGAAGTTTCAGGTCCCTGGCGGCCAGGCCACGCCGGCTCCTCCCGTGGGAACGTCCCTGGGGCGATTCGGCATCAACTTAGGTCAGTTCGTGCAGCAGTTCAACGAGCGGACGCGGGATGCCGGGGGCATTCCGATTCCGGTCGTGGTGCGGGTGTACAACGACCGCAGTTTCGAGTTCGTGACCAAGAGCCCGCCGGCGGCTGCGTTGTTGAAGTTGGCGGCCGGGATCGCCAAGGGTTCGGGTGTGCCGAACAAGGAGAAGGTGGGTAAGGTCACGCGCAGCCAGATGGACGAGATCGTGAAGAAGAAGGGGGCGGATCTCAATGCGCGGGATCCGGAGCATGCCCGGCGGATGATCGAAGGCACCGCTCGCAGCATGGGGCTGGAGGTTATCGACTGATTTGGCGGGATGTCTTGGTGGCCGCGAGGAAATTCTGCGGGACAGGGCATCGCGAAGGGGAGTACGGGAACCATCACGCGCGTCGGCAGTAGCCGGTCGCGCCCAACGCTAGACGCGGATTATGGCTAAGCAATCCAAACGTATGAAGGGCATGACGGCCAAGACCAGCAGCGAGGCGGTGTCGCTGGACGAGGCGGTCAGGATTCTCAAGGAATTCAACACGGCGAAATTTGATCAGACGGTCGAAATCGCGATGCGTCTGGGGATCGATCCGAAGCAGGCCGATCAGTTGGTCCGCGGATCGATCGTGTTGCCGAATGGTATCGGTCGTACTCTGCGCGTGGTGGTGTTCGCCAAGGGCGACAAGATTGAAGAGGCGCAAGGGGCGGGGGCCGACCATGTTGGCGGCGCCGATTTGGCCGAGAAGATCAAGGCGGGCTGGACCGATTTTGACGTGTGTATCGCTGCGCCGGACATGATGGGCGTGGTGGGGCCGTTGGGGAAGGTTTTGGGGCCGCGAGGCTTGATGCCTTCGCCGCGTGCGGGCACGGTAACGCCGGATATCGCGCGGACGGTCAAGGAATACAAGTCGGGCAAGGTGGAGTTCCGGAATGATGCCGGCGGCATTGTGCATGCCGTGGTGGGTAAGCTCAGCTTTGAGACGGGCAAACTGGCGGAAAATATTCGGACCTTTATCAACCACGTGACGGGGATGAAGCCCGCCGCGGTGCGTGGACAGTACATCCGGAGCATCGCGGTGAGTGCCACGATGAGCCCGAGCGTCCGCATCCAAGCGGCATAGTTTGGTTGGGGGCTCGCGGTGGCTGGACCGGATCCAGACGGATCAGATGGGATTTAGGCTGGGATCATGAGCAAGTACGTCAAGAATCTTATTTCGCAACATGTTCGCGACGAGCTGCAGGGGGTGAGCGACGCCCTGTTGGTCAACGTGATTGGCCTGAAGGCGACGAGCAACATGAAGTTGCGGGCAGAGTTGCAGAGCAAGAATATCAATCTTCTGGTCGTCAAGAACAGCCTTGCGGCGCGGGCCCTGGAAGGGACACCGCTGGCGGGGTTGTTCGAAGATGTCAGCGGCTCCACCGCGGTGTGCTGGGGTGCAGAGGACATTGTCAGCCTGGCGAAGGAGATCACCCGGCTGGCGGACGTGAAGGAGTATGAGAAGTTCGAGGCTCGGGGCGGTTGGATGGAGGGTGGTCGGCTCACGGCCGCGCAAGTGGGTGAGGTGAGCAAGTGGCCCAGTCGCCAAGAGCAGTTGAGCCTTCTGGTCGGCCAGATCTTGGGGCCGGGAGGGCGATTGGCCGCTCAGTTGTCCGGTCCGGGCGGAATGTTGGCCGGGCAGATCAAAGAGAAGGCCAAGGAAGAGGACTCAGCGGCCGCTGGCGAAGCGGCCAGCGAAGGGAGTGCCGGGTAATCCGGGCGGTTTCCAGTGAATGGTGGCCCGGGGCGCTCCCGGGACAGGGACTAATGTACATAATGGGATTGCGAGTTTCCTCGCTGCCACCTGTCCGGCACGAGGCGTTCGCATGTGAGTGAGAAAGGACTAACAGCGAGATGGCGACCGACGCAGCAGTCCGCGAGTTTTCCGCGGAGACCAAGGAATTGGGAGACAAGATCGCGTCCTTGACCCTCAAGCAGGCCAAGGAACTGAGCGATTACCTGGAAGATGTACATGGAATCAAGGCTGCCGCCGGGGGCGCCGTGATGATGGCCGGCCCAGTGGCTGGTGTAGCCGCGGCTGCTCCGGCCGCCGAGAAGACCGAGTTCGACGTGGTCGTAGAAGGCTACGGCGACAAGAAGATCGGCGTCATCAAGGTGGTGCGCGCGGCCACGGGTTTGGGCCTGAAGGAAGCCAAGGATTTGGTGGAAGCCTTGCCCGCCAAGGTCAAGGAGGGCATCTCGAAGGAAGACGCCGAGAAGCTCAAGAAGGAGTTGGAGGAGGCCGGTGCAACGGTGGTGGTGAAGTAAGCCACGTTGCCGTGCGGAGAGGACGGGGCCGCCCCAATTTGGGGGCGGCGCTGCCCGTTCTTGTCTGTTTCTCGGTTCTCGTTTGCCACTCGTTTGGAACAGATCGCGTCTGCCCAACGTGACCCAGCCCCTAAAAAGGGATTGCCTGTGTCGTATGCGGGCATCATGAGACACATCTCCCCACCCCCCGAGGCTCCCGCCCCGGTCGGCAGCGGTCGCGGTGCGCGCCGTGTCTGCCAAGTACCGTGCTGGGCGGGACATTCTTTTCGCGTTTGAGGAGGGTCAGCCTGAATGGCCACCACGGCTCAACGTCGCTTGAAACCCACCAGTGTGCGTCGCTTTGGGAGTCTCCGACCGGCGCATGTGATTCCCGATCTAACCGAAATTCAGACTCGCGGCTACTGCGATTTCCTGCAGTACGAGACGAGTTGGCAGAAGCGGAAGGATCAGGGGATCGAGGGGGTCCTGCGCGAGATATTCCCCATCGAAAGCTACGACAAGACCCTGAAACTGGAGTATATCCGCTACGAGTTGGGCAAGCCGCGTTATGAGCCTGACGAATGCCGGCAACTGCGTCTGACGTATGGTCGACCGTTCAAGGTCTGGCTGCGTCTGACGAAGGAGCAGCCGATCGAGGAAGAGGTGTATTTGGGCGATGTGCCGATCATGCTTGGGGGCGGCGAGTTCATCATCAACGGCGCCGAGCGCGTGGTGGTGAACCAGTTGCACCGCAGTCCTGGTGTGGATTTTGTGAGCGAGATCGAGGGGGGCGACCGCCGGCTGCAGTCCTGCCGAGTTATTCCCGAGCGGGGCAGTTGGATTGAGTTGAACGTCACGCGCAAGGAGAGCCTTGCGGTGCGGATCGACCAGAGCGGCAAGTTTTCGGCGATTACGCTGCTGCGCGCGATGGATCCGAAGTACAGCGACAATCGGGCCATTCTTCGCGCCTTCTACGAGACGACGGTGGAGAAGATCGTCGACGGCCGCAGCGCGGTGAAGGTCGAAGGAAAGCTTGCGGTTGCGGACGTCGTCTATCCCGCGGATAGCCCACGGGCGGGCGAGATTCTTGTCGAGTGCGGGCAGAAGATCACCAAGAACGCGGCAGAGCAGATTTGCACCTCGGGTCTGACCGAGGTGGAGGTCATGGCCGACCAGAAGAACCCACTGATCATCAACGCCTTGGCAGACGACGCGACGGCCAGCCACGAGGAGGCGTTGCTGCGGATCTATCAGCGGTTGCGGCCGGGCAATCCGGCCCAGTTGGAGAAGGCCAAGGCTCTGTTTCACGAGAAGTTCTACGACACCAACCGTTACCGGTTGGGGCGCGTGGGGCGGTTCCGTATCAACCGCAAGCTGGGGCTGAACATCGCCGAGACGGAGATGACGCTCAAGCCGGACGACCTGATCGCCTGCATCCGCTACATGCTCAAGTTGCGGAACAACGATCCTTCGGTCGAAGTCGACGACATCGACCACTTGGGCAACCGCCGGCTGCGGACCATTGACGAACTGGCCTGCGACGAAATGCGAAAGGGATTCCTCAAGCTGCGGCGGACCGTGCAGGAGCGAATGAGCCTCAAGGACATTGAGGACATGACGCCGCGCAGTCTGGTCAACCCGAAGAGCATTTCGGCGGCGATCGAGTACTTCTTTGGCCGCGGCGAGTTGTCACAGGTTGTGGATCAGACCAATCCGCTGTCGATGCTGACACACGAACGGCGACTGTCGGCTTTGGGTCCGGGCGGATTGAATCGCAAGCGGGCCGGTTTCGAAGTCCGCGACGTGCACATTTCGCACTATGGACGCATCTGCCCCATCGAGACGCCTGAAGGTACGAACATCGGTTTGATTTCCAGCCTGGCGATTTACGCCGGGGTGGACAGCTATGGTTTTTTGGTCACGCCCTACCAGAAGGTCAAGGGGGGCAAGCTGACCAGCGAGATCGAATGGCTGCGTGCCGACCAGGAACATGAGGCGCTGCTGGCTCCGGCCGATGCGCCGATCGTGGACGGCAAGATCCAGGGGGACACGATTGTCGCACGGCACCATGGCGACTTCCAGTTGGTGCCGGTCAATCAGGTGCAGTACATCGACGTGGCACCGAGCCAGATGGTGGGCGTTTCGGCAGGTCTGATCCCCTTCTTGGAACACGACGACGCGAACCGCGCGTTGATGGGTTCCAACATGCAGCGCCAGGCGGTGCCGTTGCTGGTCACCGAGCCGCCGTTGGTGGCGACGGGGCTGGAGAAGGAAGTGGCGACGAACTCGAGCATGATCGTGCGTGCTCGCCGCAAGGGCGTCGTGACCTATGTGGACGCCAATCGGATCGAGATCGGAGCCGACGTCTACACCTTACGGAAGTTCGTGGGGCTCAACGAGCGGACCTGCCAGAACCAGAAGCCGATCGTCAGTCTGGGCGAGAAGATCGAAAAGGGGCAGCCGATTGCCGACGGGGCCGCGACGTACATGGGTGAGTTGGCCTTGGGCCGCAACGTCCTGGCGGCCTTTATGGCGTGGGAAGGCTTCAACTTCGAAGACGCGATCATCATCAGCGAAGAGTTGGTGGAGAACGACACGTACACCTCGATTCATATCGAGGAATTCGACATCGAGATCCGCGAGACGAAGCTGGG
>CALARR010000210.1 GCA_937889015.1 uncultured Planctomycetales bacterium
TTGGACGACCGTTGTCGCTTCCATGCGCGCTCACTGAATCTGTTGTCGCAGTTTCTGTGCCTCACGCAGGGTCTGCTCCATGCCTGGTGGACAAATCCCTCCCGCCACGCAGTCGCGTCCCAGCACAAGCTGGGCAAACTCGGCCTGCAGTCGGCTTTGTTGCCAGGCCGCGCGCGTCTGCGCCAGGCGCGCGTCGGCGATCATGGCCTCGGCGCCGCGCAACATCGATTCGCGCTCCTGTTGCGCCTGCTTCAGGGCCAGTTCGGCAACTTGCAGATCGTTGAAGGCCGTCACCAGCGATTGCTGGCTGCGCGCCAGAACCGGCGGCAGCGCCAGGCCGGCCGCGGCCTTGCCAAGGCTGCGATACAATTCGTCGAGCCGCTTGACGAGTTGTCCCTCGGAAACGGCCGCCTCTGGGTTCGCCGACGGTTCGCTGCCGCTGGTGAGTTTCGCCGCCCAGGCCTTCAGATCCTCTACGTTGCGTCCCTGGTGCCGCACGATCTCCACCTGCCGCGAGTAGCGCACGCGCGGCACGCGGGCCAGGACCGAAATCCGACCGTTGGCCGCGTAGGCATATTCCACCTCGATCGGCGTGCCTTGCGGCAAACCGGGGGGCAACTCCGGCACGATGCACTGTCCCAATTGCACGCATTCGTCCGGCCGGCTGCTCTCTCCTTCCACGACCGCGACCATCACGCTCCGCTGATTGGCGCGCGCCGTGCGGAAGATCTTCGCGGCGCGGTGTGGCAGCGGCGTGTTCTTGGGAATCAGCACCACATTGCAGCGATGGCCCGTCTTGGGGTCCACCCCCACCACGCCCAGGCTGTGCGAATTCACGTTCACCAGGCGGAAACCGGCGGCCGGCGACGGACCTTGGTGCTGCATGAGCATGCCCGCGTACAGCGCAGCCCCGTGCGCCACGACTTCATCGGGCGAGAGCGACGTGTCCGGCTCCTTGCCTGTCAGGCGGCGCAGCATTTCCGCCACCTTGGGAATGCGGCTGGAACCGCCGACCAGCAGGATCCGATCGATTTGCGGCCACTCCAGCCCCGCCGCTCGAATCACCAGCGAGGTCGTGGTCTCGGTTCGCTCGATCAGATCGCGGATCATCTCTTCGAACTGGGGCCGCGTCACCTCCAACCGCAAACGCAGTCCCGCGTGCGTGCAGACCACCGTGGCCTTGGTCCGCTGAGACAGCGTGTGCTTCACCTCTTGGGCATCCAGCCACAACTGGGCCGCATCCTCCAGGCTGGAACGCGGGTCCAGGCCGTGGGCGGCCAGGAACTGGTCGGCGAAGTAGTTCACCAACCGCTCATCGAAGTCCTTCCCGCCAAGCCATACGTCGCCGTCGGTGGCCACGGTTCGGAACTCCGTGCCCGCAATCTCCAGGATCGTAACGTCGAAGGTGCCTCCGCCCAGGTCGTAGACCAGAATACGGGTCGGTTTCTGGTTGGTCCCGCCGGCCTGGCCCACTCCGTACTGATAGCCGAAAGCCACGGCCGCAGCGGTCGGCTCGTTGATGATGTCCAGGACTTCCAGCCCCGCCATCTCGCCGGCCAATTGCGTGGCCTGCCGCCGGCTCTCGTCGAAGAAGGCCGGCACCGTGATCACCACGCGCCGAATCGGCCCCAATCGCCGTTCGGCGTCGGCCTTCAGCCGCTGCAGCACAAGCCCGCTGAGAATCTCGGGCGGCACCGTGTGCCCGCGCACCGTCCGCCGCGTGTACGTGCTCCCCATGTCCCGTTTGAAGCACTCGATATAGCGGTCCGGCGTGGCCACCGAATTCTTGACCGCCTCCTTGCCCACGATCACCTGGTCGTCGTCGAACAACAAGGCGCTGGGGGTGAGATAGTCGCCCGACTGGTTGCAGACCGCCACCGGCCGACCGGTCTGGTCGACATAGGCCACGACGGAGTAGGTCGTTCCCAAGTCGATACCGACCGGCGGCTGCTGCAACGCGGTGTCATCAGGTGAGATCATGGTTGTCTCGCTGTTTCCTCGCCAGGTGACAACTGAACCTCGGGAACAATCCAGGTCGTTGTGTCCCGATCTCGCAGCCAGCCCTGCGCCAGACGCGGCGGAATCACCACCACATGCTGCAAGTCCCGGACCGCCCGGGCGTCTTCGCTCGCCGGCGATTCGGTGAATACTCCCACCAGATGGCCCGCGGCATTGAAGACCGGACTGCCGAAACTGTTCTCCTTCAACCGCGCGGTGACGTCCAGCGAACGCGGCGCTTCAGGGCCTTGTGGCGGCAGCGTCTTGACCAGGAAGATCTTGGCGTCCACGTCGTCCAGCGGGAACTTGTCGTACCGCGTGATCTTGCCGACCCGGTACCAGTAGCCCAGGATCTTCAAGGGCATCCCGTCTTCGAGCGCCGCGATCTCCACCGCATCGGCCATGGGGACCGTGCGCGCCGCCGAGGATTCGACCTCCAACAGGGCCAGATCGAAGAAGCGTCGCCGCGTCGCGTCCTGGCTGTGGTCGGCGAACTTGTCCAGAATCCGCGCCTCGCGCACCTCCAACCGGGCTCCCGACTGCGGCTGAACCGCCCACACTTTCCCCTTCTCCTGCAGGAACTGCAGAACCAAACACCCAACGGTGCCCGCGGTAATCAACGTCTTCGCCTCGATGGCGCAGCACGTGCCCACAGGCCAGATGGTCGTAATCCCGCCCTGCTGCAGTTCGACCTGCAACAGATGGATCGCCGGCTGGAGATCGGCTGCGTTCAACGCCGGCGGTGTGTCGATCGCGCTGGGCTCGGGCTGGGGTACAGGCTTTTCCGGCATCGCGCGCGATGTGCGCACCGCCCGGGTCTCCGACGCGCTCGGTGGATCGATCGTGGCGACCGGCTCGGTCTCCGCCACAATCGGCGCCGGGGTTCGCGACGACCACACCCACACGACCAAACCCACCATCAGCACAGCGCACAACGCCATCAGACCGCCGATGGCCAAGAACAAGTAGGATGGCGGCAGGGCCTCGGGCACGACGGCCGCGGTTAGCGGCGGCGGACCGATCACCGCGGCCGGCGGAGTGCCGGTGGCGGACGCCGGCGCCGACAGCGGATCGGGCGTCGCAAGCGGCGGTAGTGCCGCCATCGCTGAGGGCGATAGCGGCGTCTCACGCCCCTCCTCGCCCAGGGGCTTTCGCCCGGCGCGCTCCGGACTCAGGGCTCCGACCATCCAGGCCGGCTTGGGAGCCACCCCGGCCGACGAAGGGCCTGCGCCACGCTGCAACTGCAACAAGACGTCCGGCCCCTCTGCCGACATGCGCAAGACTTGCCCCGAGCGAACGTGCCGCGGTCCCGTCAGGGGCTCCTGGTCGAGTATGATCCCTTCACGTCCCAGCGGTTCGGCCAGCCAGCCGTCCTCCTCCAGCCGAAACACGACCGCGCGTTGCGCCACTCCCGGGTCGGTGCGCGGATCGAATCGCACTTCACAACCCGTGTCGGCCCCGATTCGGAACCGCGACGCACTGATCGTCACGCGTTCGCCCTGGCGGGAACCGGAGAGGATCTGGATCTCGACCGTCATCGTGTGCACAAGCCCCAGGAAGGCCGTTGAGTGAATCGTATGCCGGTCGCCACGGTCATGGGTTGTCGCCGGGAGCGGGCGGCATCGTGACCAGGTTCAGATACAATCCGCGCATCGTCGTGAACAACCTCTTGTACAGCCCTTCTCCACCGGGGTGCGGCGGCGCAAACATCAAGCCGTTGCGATGCATGTGCCGCAGCAAGTCCACCACGCTGTCGCCCTGGAACTGCAGCGACTGATCGAAGAACGAACGGTCGTCCGTATTGATCGTGCGATGCACCTGCGCCAGCAGCGACTGCAGGTACCGACGTCCGACCTGATAGCGGAGGAACGTCGACGGATCGGCCCGGGCCTCCTTGGGATGCGATTCCTCTAACGCCACGAACAGCCCGTTCACGGCCTTCATCAAACGCTGTTGGCTCTCGCGACTGGAAATCTTGTCCTGGCCCATCTCCTGCATGGCCTGGTCTCGCGCCCGTTCGAACTCCACACGGGCCGGATCGCACGATTCGCCGCGCAAGGCCAGCGGCCAGTTCGTCTCCAGCACCTTGCCACCACCGGCGCGAAACACCAATTGACTGGCTTTGCTGCCCCCGTCGGTCAGCCAGATCTGTTCCGCGTCGCGCGCCGCGAGCTTCTCGTCCAGTTGGCTGTCGGCCAACGGTTGGCCGGAGACCATGAACTCTTCGGCCAGGGTCGGTCCCGACAACTCGCGCAACAAGTAGTTGAGGTGTTCCGTAACATCTCCCTTCATCAGGGATTGAAAACGGTAACGCAACTGCTCCTCGAACAGCGCCAATTGCTTCTTCATCCGCTCCTGGTAGTTGGGCTCTTCCTTGGCTCGCCACTGCCGGTTCAACTCCCGCCGCTTGAAGTACGCATCCACGTAGTTCACGGCATTGTCGATTTCGATGGCCGCGGCTTGCGCGTTGACCTGCCGCGCGATGGCTGCCGACTCGAGAAACTGCCCCTGCGCCACGACATACGAGGCCTGGGCGTGGATCTGGGCAGACAAGGGGGTGGCCCCATAGCTCGGCGGCAGAATGACCACGCGTCGCTGCTGCCCCAACCCGGTGCCCACCGCGCCAAACCACACCGCCAGGATCAACCCGTGTCTGAAAATCCGCCCCATCGTCAGACCTCCCCCGAATCGCTCGGTGCTACGGCAGCGGCCCACAAACCACGCGGATATGTCTACCCATGCTAAGGGGTATGCTAACCGATCTGCAGTCGTCCTGCAATGACTTTCTTTGCGGCTGCGTCCGCCAGACTCCTGGACGATCGCGACAGATGGTGGACTGGGTGATATGGATATGACTGTACCGAACTGTGGGGGGTGGTGACGGCTGCTTCAGGCGAATGTCAACTATTTCATTCAGTATTTGATTAAAAACAGTCATAATCATGAAAGAAGGTGCTTGCGTAGATGGTGAAAATATGGCAATAATTGCTCAGTAGCCGTCATCGTGGCCGCCGGAGCTGTGCGTATGCTTGCTCAGGAACGTCGAAATCGTCTGCTGGAGCTGATTCGGGCGCGGAGTTTCGCCGCCTTGCCCGAGCTGGCCGACGTCCTCGGGGTCTCTGAGTCCACGATTCGGCGGGACGTTGAGCAGTTGGAGGATCAGGGGGCCGCGCGGCGTATTCACGGGGGAGTGCTTTACGCCGGGGCCAGCCCGAAAATCCCGCATTTTGATGCCAGTCAGTCCGCACGCTGGAAGGAGAAGAAGGCCATCGCGCAGCGTAGCGCGCCTTTGGTCGAAGACGGCGAAACGGTCATTCTGGATGGGGGAAGCACGACCTACGAGGTCGCCCGATTGCTCGTCGGTCGCTCGCTGCACGTGGTGACCAACTCCTTGCCGGTAGCCAACTTGTTCGCCGCCGACGCGAGTAGTGACCTAGTATTGATCGGTGGCAACATTTGCCCCCGGACCGGCAACACGCAAGGACCGCTGGCCGACAAGATGCTCGCTTCGCTGCGCGTGCAGAAGACCATCCTCAGCGTGGCGGGAATCAAGGAAGAGGGCTTTTTTAACAACAACCTGCTGTTGGTGCAGACCGAGCAAGCGATGATGCGCGCCGCCGACGAGGTGATCGTCGTGGCCGACAGCTCGAAGTTCGGCCGACAAAGCCTGGCGCACCTGTGTGCCCTGGGCGCGGTCGACTACCTAGTCAGCGACAGCGGAATGGATCAAGCGTGGCAGGCAAAGGTCCGTGCCGCGGGAATGCACCTCGTGCTGGCCGAACCGGTCGTTGAAGGAACCTGACAGAACAGTACAGACCATGAGCATCGCTACCCCGCTGGATCGCAAGCAGGTCGAGCAGATCGTCCGCGAAATCGTGCTGAAGCTGGTTGGCGCGCCTCCCGGCAAACCGGAACTGGTGGTCAGCATCTCGGCGCGTCATGTCCATTTGACCGACGAGCACGTCGAGACCCTGTTCGGCCCCGGGCGCAAGCTGACGCCCATGAAGGATCTCTACCAGGACGGATTCTTCGCCGCGGAAGAGACCGTGATGCTGGTCGGACCCCGGCGGCGGATGCTGCCCACCGTCCGCATCCTTGGCCCCACGCGGCCCAGGAGCCAGGTCGAGCTGGCCATCACCGACGCGATCTCGCTGGGGATCGAAGCGCCGGTTCGCGCCAGCGGCAAGATCGACGGCACGCCGGGCTGCGTGCTCGTCGGACCGGCGGGCGTGGTCGAATTGAAGGAAGGCGTCATCCGCGCCGAACGCCACGCGCACATGAGCCTGCGCGACGCGGAATACTATGGCGTGAAGACCGGCGATCGCATGTCCTTGCGCGTCCGCTCTTCCTGCAGCACCGTTTTCGAGGATCTTCTGGTGCGCGCCGATGAGGCCGCCAAACTGGAAGTGCATTTGGATACCGACGAGGGCAATGCTTGCGACATCGACCACGCCTCCAGCGTGGAACTGTTCAAGCCCTGAGCCCCGATGATGTGATGAATTGATGTTCGCGGCAGCAACGCACACACGCCGGGAGACGAATCGCGTTTCCGTCGTCCGGCGGGTCGGTGGTCCTGCGGCGAAGACCGTGTTTCCGAGTTACGTGTTCCCTGTATTTTTTCGCATTCGGAGAAGCAGCAATGGCAAAAGCTATGGAAGCGCTGGGGATGATCGAGGCCAAGGGCTTCGTGACCTTGGTCGAAGCGACCGACGCGGCGCTGAAGGCCGCCAACGTCGAGTTCCTCGGCTGGGACAAGGTTGGCAGCGGACTGGTCAGCGCGTTTGTGACCGGCGATGTGGCCGCAGTGAAGGCCGCCACCGATGCTGGGGCCGCCGCGGGCAGCCGCGTGGGCGAAGTGGTCAGCGTGCAGGTTATTCCCCGCCCGCACGACGACTTGGGCCTCGTGTTGCCCCCGCCCATCAAGAAGAAGAACGCCTGATCCAACCATCACCACCGCAACTGAAACCAATCCGTAATCGAAGGGAAAACCAAGCAATGCAAGACGCCATTGGACTTCTGGAGACCAAAGGCCTCGTGGCCCTGGTGGAAGCGACCGACGCGATGGCCAAGGCGGCCAACGTGCAGATTGTCAAACGCGTGCAGATCGGTGGCGGTCTGGTCACGACCATTGTCCGCGGCGACGTGGGCAGCGTGCGTGCGGCCGTCGAGGCTGGCGCCAATGCGGCCCAGCAGGTCGGCGAACTCGTGGCCAGCCACATCATCCCCCGGCCGGCCGACGGCGTGATCGAGGCCTACCTCTCGTAACCTTTGCCGCCAGAAGGATTCGCCACCGCACCGGCCTGCGACCCGTGGGCCGGGCGATGCCGTCGCACGGAGAAGCAAAGCATGAAGATCCTCGTCGCCAACCTGGGGTCGACCAGCTTCAAGTACCGGCTGTTCGATATGGACCACGAGCGCCAATTGGCGCGCGGCGGCATCGAGCGCATTGGTTCGCCCGAAAGCCGCTGCACGCTGCAAATCGGCGATCGGAAGTTCGAGCGCGTGCTCCGCGTGCCCGATCACGCCGAAGCCGTGCGCCAATGCTTGTTGCAGTTGACCAATCCGGAATCCGGCTGCCTGGCCGATCCGGCCGAGGTCTCGGCGATTGGATTCAAGGCCGTGCATGGCGGGCGTTTCAGCGGCGTACAGCGGGTGAATCGCGAATTGTTGGATTCCATGGAGCAGATGAACGACATCGCTCCCGCCCACAATCCGCCCTACATCGCCGCCATGCGCCAGCTCAACGAGCGCCTGCCGGAGATCCCGCTGGTGGCCGCCTTTGAAACGGGCTTCCACCAGACCATCCCCGATCGTAACCGCTACTACGCCGTGCCGTACGACTGGGCCGAAGAGGCCATGGTCCGCCGCTGGGGTTTCCACGGTGCCAGCCACCGTTACATCGCCACGCGTACCGCCCAACTGCTGGGCACCGATCGGCTGCGAATCATCTCTTGCCATCTGGGCGGATCGAGCTCCTTGTGCGCGATCCGCAACGGCCAGAGCGTGGCCAACAGCCTCGGCGCCAGCCCGCAGTCGGGCCTGCCGCACAACAACCGCGTGGGCGATTTCGACGTCTTTGCCTTGCCGCTGGTGTTGAAACGGACGGGCAAGTCGCTGACCGAGATCCTGCGGATCCTGGCCTGCGAAAGCGGATTGTTGGGCCTCAGCGGCGTCAGTGCCGACGTGCGCGACGTGCAGGAAGCGGCAGCCGCCGGCAACCCGCGCGCCAAACTGGCGATGGACGTCTTCGTCTCCAGTACGCGCCATTACCTGGGCGCGTACCTCGTCGAGTTGGGCGGCGCGGACGTGATCGTCTTCACCGGCGGCATCGGCGAAAACGGCGCGGCCTTCCGCGCCGATGTGTGTGCCGGACTGGAGGAGTTGGGCATCGCGCTCGATCCGGCGGCCAACCAGGAAGCGCGCGGCGAGGCCAAGATCAGCGCCTCGCGCAGCCGCGTGCAAGTCTGGGTCATCCCCACCAACGAAGAGCTGATCGTGGCCCGCCAGGCCAAACAGTTATTGGAGGGCGCGTAGCATGTTCGTGGCCAAAGTCACCGGATCGCTGGTCGCCACGCAGAAGGTCGACGCCATGGTCGGCCACAA
>CALARR010000211.1 GCA_937889015.1 uncultured Planctomycetales bacterium
ACGCTGGCCTCGGTCCGCGGCATCAAGTGCGGCTTGGCACTACGCGGCATCTGCCAGGACGCGATGGCCCCACCCTTCGTGGGGCTCGGCAACGCCCAGCGCGTTCAGGCCACTGCCATCTTGGCTGAGCTGGACGCGCAAGGCGAGTAGCGGGGAAATGCGCGGCAGCGACAATTGACAATCGCCCCGCGCTAGGCTAGGGTCGGTTCTGCTCTCACCACGCAGGACTTCTGCCCCTTTACCCCGAGTTTGGCCCGCCGTTGATGAACATGAAAACCACGAACTCCTGCCTCCTGCTCTTAGCGCTGTCCGGTACTGTGTTTGCCCAGGACGGCCCGACCGTGAATACGGTTCTGGTCAAGTTCGCCAACGAGCTGGTTCCGACCGCCGGCGCAGGGATTGGCGGATGCATGGACGTGGCTCGGGAAGGCAGTCGGCTGTATGCCTTGCAGGGACGAAGCCTGACGATTCTCTCACTGGAGAACCCGGACCAACCGAAGGTGATCGGCAAGTTGGAAGAGGTGGGGAATCTCCGCCAGATCGTTGTCCGCGGCAACACGGCCTTCATCACGGCGCGCGAAGACGGATTGTTCGTGATCGATGTCACCAACCCGGCCCAGGCGAGGATTGTGGCACACTACGATACGATTGAATTCGCCACGGGCATCGCCCTCGCCGACGATTTCGCCTTCATCGCCTGCCGCTGGTTCGGCGTGGAGATTGTCGACATTTCTGAGGCAACCAATCCCAAGCATGTTTCGATCATGCGCGTGGGCGAAGCCCAGTCATGCGAAGTGAGCGACGGCTATCTCTATGCGGGCGCGTGGGAAGAACGCCGCGTGGCGATTTGCGATGTGCGTAATCCGGCCGCGCCCCGCCAGGTGGCGACGGTCAAGCTGGACGGGCGCGGCGATGGAATCTGCGTGCGCGACGGCATTCTCTACGCCGCGATGGGCCATCACCGGCCAGGAGCCGGTTTGCACATCGAAGATCCCGGCTACGGGGCCGGCAACGGCATGGACATCTACGATGTTTCCGATCCCGCGCATCCCAAGCACCTGTCGCGCGTCAAGTTCGACTGGCGATACTACTTCGGCTACCCGGACACGTGGCGCGTGAGACTGGCGTTTCCGTATGCGTATCTGTACCACACGCATAACGGCGTGTTCGTCTTCGACGTCTCGGATCCGAAACACCCGCGCGAACTGGCCCAGGTCCGGATTCCTCTGCGTCCGGGTGAGAAGGGGTTTCGCGAGATGAATATGAAGTCGAAGAACGGCCTGCGCCAGCCGGTTCTGCCCTTCGACCCGAAGGAAAAGATCTACAGCCCCGTTTGCGGCCTGGTCGCGACCGATGGCTACCTGTATTTCACAGGGATGTTCTCCGATCTGCACGTGTTTCGCAGCGCCAAGCTGGCCAAGGCGGAAACGGGACAGACGGGGCCTCCGCAACGTCGATTGAAGGTTGAAGGCGATTTCCACCTGCCCGACATGGAGAAGTTGCGGCAGGAAGTCAAACCGCTCGCGCAGTACCTCATGCACTACCGTCCCAGCGGTCAAGTCTACGCGGCGGTGGAGAAGGATGGCGTGGTGTTTGCCGCGTGTGGGTCGGCCGGCATCCATGTTTTGGACGAGAACTTCGACGTTCAGGCCAACTATCCGACGCGCGGCTTCGCGATGGACGTGCAGACGGTGGGGAACAGGCTTTATGCGGCAGAGAGTTCCGGCGGGCTGGGGATCTATAAGGTCGAAGGGACGCGGTTGGAGGAGCTGGGAACCTATGTCTCCAAGGCGCCGATCAAACAGGTTCGGGTCTCGCCCGACGGCCGGTTCGCCGTGCTCCATGCGGGCGGCAGCACGTATGAGATCGTCAATGTCGCCGATGCCGCGCATCCCCGGCATGTGCAGACCGAACGCGGCTGGGGCGGCCTAGTCTATTACCGCCAGTTGTGCAACGGATTCATCGATGGCAGGTACATCTGCGGAACCTGGTGCGGCGGCCGGACGTTCATGCTCGACCTGGGCGGCTTCAAGCCCGAGCCGTTGCAGGACGTGTTGGGAATCCTGCCCGATATGGAGGCGGGCGGGTACGGCGCCTGCGGCTCATACGCGTTGCTGACCAGGGGCGGCGGCTATTCGTTCTTCCAGCCCGGCTTTGACGGCAAGTATGAAGACCTGCCGGTGTACAAGCTCCGGGGTGCGCAGGCGTTTCGCGGCAAACCGACCTGCCAGGGAGATCTGCTGGTGACGTGTGATCGGGTCGAGGGAGACGTGACGATCGCCGACATTTCGAACTTGAGCGAGCCCAAGTTGATTTGCCGTCTCCAACTGAGCGGTTCGGCCGACTGCGCGTTCATCGGTGAGCAAGACGTGCTGATTCCCGCCGGATATCAGGGGCTGTTCAGGCTGGGCTGGTGATGCGGCGGCCTCCTGGCCCGTCTCGCAGGTCAGACACTCCGTGCCTGACGGTTGCAGGCCTGAAGAGACCGTCAGGCAGATGGTGTGTGGAGGATGGTTACGGCCTCTCGGCGTGCATCGTCTTACGATAGAAGGTCAGCAACTCGGCCATGTCGCAGCAGGTGTAGGGCTCGTCGCAGGCCGGGGTCTTCTTGCCGGCGTCGGCCACCCACATCTGGCCCGTCTCCGGCGCAAAGATGGCGTTGTGCAGATTGGAGTTCATGGCCACCGGCCGCTTGATGATCTCGATCAGCGCCGGCACGTCGATCCGGCCGTAGTGTTCTTGGACGCGGCGGCTGAGCGCCTGGGCCCGATCGCCGGCGCTGATCAGAACGCAGTCCTCCGGCACGCGAGGCAATCGTGCGTGCTGTTGGCCTGGGAGCAGAACGGTAACCTCGTTGGGCCGGCACTCCAGGGCCGCCATGTTCCGCGATTTGTCGCTGAGCACGTAGTAATACTCGCAGGTCCGTGGGGTCTGGCGGATGATAGCCAGGGCCTCGTCCACGCTGGCCGCACGCTCCATCACGTCACGCAACAGGAAACTCATCGGCATCCCGTCCCAATCGCCTTCCCCACGTCCGCCCATCTCGCCAATCGCCAGCCCCTTCTCATTCATGGCCGTCACCGTGCCGACAAACCCCGCGTATCCCAGGCTCATCCAGGCGTGATAGCCGTCAGGCAGGAATACGGCCACGACCGCTCCATTTTGGAGTTGGATGTCGCGCAGATAGTCCAGCACGCGCGCATGCAGCACGCGACCGTCGCGAGTGGCCTTGCCGCGCACGGCCACGCCGCTGCAGTGAAACAGTTCGGGAAACAGATTCGCGCACCGTGCGTCGCGCCGCGAGACGCCGGAGGCATCGGCCAGGGCGTCGCACTCGGCAAAGAAGCGTTGTGGGACGTGGGGGCCGGCGCGCCGCTCGATCTCGGCCATGCGGTCGAAGAACCAGCGGCTCGTACGCAGCGTGTCGGCCGCGCCGACCACGTACACCACCTGGTTCACGAGGTGGCGAGCCTTTTCGCTCAACAGGCGGCCGTGGGCCGCGCCCATCTGCTCCGGTGTGCCGGACATGATGACGACCGTCTTCTGCTGCAAACGGGCCACGAGGCCGTGGCCGGCCGGATCGCGGCCCACGAGCTCGATGGCCGGGGCGTCGGCGGCTTGGGTGACGGAAGCCAAGGAGGCCGCAAACCATACGGCCAGCAAGGCGCACGCTTCTCGACACCGGCCAACCGTGGTCATGGCAACTGCTCCAAAGCGAATTTGAGGACCGCAGCGAACATCCGTTCCAGGTCGGCGCGGTCCACGTCCTGGCATTCCAGGCCCGGCGGCTCGCAGAACAGCTCGTCCGGAGCGACCGTGTCGATCTGCCACTGGCGCACGACGATCTGGCCCGACGCCTGGCGCGCCTCGAAGCTGATGGTACTCGGGCCGGGCAACGTGCGATCGGCCTCAAGGCCAGGCGGATCTGGCCGAGCGATCCATCACGGGGCGCGATGACGATTGCCTGAAGGCGGCCCTGTTCAGTCTCCGCGCGCACGTCGGCCAGATGCGTGAGGGTTTCGGGAGCCCTGACGATCGCGTCCAACGCCCCACGGATGATCTGGAGCCTCAGCCGCTGTCCACCGGGAATTGCGTCCAGCACCCCTCGTGACTTGGTGTCCGTCCCTCCCACCCCACGAAAGACGCGTTTCCCTTGGGCCATGATCCAGGGATAGCTCCCCTGCCCTACGGCAACCTGGCCGATCTCCGGAAACTGGCCTTCCAGCCGGAACCGGGCGCCGCTGCCTCGGGCCAGACTGAATTGAACCTCGACCGGTTTGCCCTGGGCCGGCCGGAGGGCGACTTCCAGGGCCACGAAGTGCCCGCGGCCTGAGGCCGGTTCCGCTGCGGCCAAGGCCGAAACCTGGCGCAGCAACTCGGCAAGCACCTGTAGCGGTTCGTTGGCCGGCGCCGCCGGGGGCTTCTGGGCCGCGGCCGGCAGATCCTGACCGAAGAAGGCGACCGCATGCTCCAGGACTTGCGGCAAGGCCGCGATCGCCGTGTAATGGCCTAATCCTGGTAGCCACACCACACGTTCGGGCATACCGAGGGCCTCTGCCAACTTGCGCGCGCATTGCGGGGCGATTGTCACATCCTCGACGGCGTTGACCATCAGCACGCGGCCCTGCTGGGCTCGATCACGCAACTGCGGCGCGTGGGTCAACGGATCGACGTCGTGTATGGCCTGCCGGGCGATCTTCTGTTCGGCCGGCGAGAGGTTCGCCAGGAGTCCTTTCAGACCGCGAGTCTCGGGCGCATGTTCGACGATATACCCCAGGTCACCGCCCGCCAGAATCAACGCGGCACGCGCTATGCGAGGCTCCTGCGCACTCGCAGTAGCGCCGACGATCCCGCCTAGGCTCACGCCGATGACGCCGATGGCCTGCGCGTTCACCTCGCGACGTGAGGCGAGCAGATCTACGGCCCGACGCACGTCGGCAAAGCCCTGGCTCAGAGCTTGCAGGAAGAGGGCCGGATTCTTGGTCAGGACCTTCGTGCCCTCAGGCGGAGCGCGCTCGCCGTAGTAGGGCAGCTTGATCATCATGGAGGGAATGCCCCGTGCCGCCAACACAGAACAGGTCAGCCGCTCCAATTCGAAATTACCGTGCAGGATGTGCAGGCAGATCACCGCCGGACGCCGCAACCCGTCCTCGTCGGCCCCCCGCGGCAGATAGTAGTCGGCCGGCACGGTGTTGTTGGCTTCCACCGGCGTGACAACCGGCGACGGATAGCGCAGCCGATAGACGTGAAAAGAGGGCGCGTCGCGCAGTAGTTGCATGTCATAGGCAAAGGGCTGGCCGTCGTGGGCTGTCTCGACGCGGATCTCGGCAGGCCGCGCGGTGGGCCGACTCGGGCCCGGATCGGCTCCAGCACGTTCGGTGCCCAGCAGCAAGAAGCAGAGAACGAGAATCGTCAAGCGGCGTGAAGCATCCATTCCTCGGCCCAGCGTTGCAGTGGACAAAGCTGGCTTCCTCCCTGCGGCTGGTCACCGCAGATACGTCTGACGAATGGCGGCCAGCGCGACTTGGACCGGTTTGGCGGTGCGGTCCAGAGCGAACAGGCCGCCGTGGGGGAAATCGTGTGGCTCACCGTCGCGGAGCTGGTTCCAGAGGATGCCGCTCACGTAGGGCTTGGCCAGCAGAAAGGGCACGTGCTGCGCGACCCACTCCTCTTGGGCTTGGGGCGTCCAGCTTAGGGACACGTGGGTCCGCGTGTTGGCCAGCGGATCCTCGTGAGCGCCGCTGGGCAGGCAGAGCGAGATGTATAGCGGCAGCCCCAGAACGGCCCAATAGTCCAACAGTCGACTCCAATCCAGGCCATCGCGAAGCCGCGTGCCACCAGGAAAGTAACCGAGATTCGTCTCCAACACCAACCCGCCCAGTCCCAATCCGGCCCGAATCAGCACATCAGCGAACTGCCAGGGAGGAAACTCGCGCTGACGATGCAGGAGGTACTCGCCCCAAGGCTGATTCACCGAGAAGACGATCGGCGCATCGCGATCCAGCGAACGGATCACCTCCACGACCTGGGCCACCAGACGCAGGTGTTGTTCCTCGCTCAGCGCCAGCAGGTCCGAAGAGTTCACTCGGCCGGCGCACTGCCAGATCGCGACCTTGCCCCGATAGCGGCTCACCACGGCCTGTACATAGCTGGTCACAAAAGAGAACAGGGCGTCAAAGTTGTCCCCCCAGGAATGGACCCAATCGGGAAGACTGCGGCGATCCAGCTCCAGCAAGGGACCGCTGAACACGGGCAGACCGTGCATCTGACACCAGGCCACTTGCTTATCAGCCGTGTCCCACAAAAAGCTCCCCTGGTAGATTTCGATCTCCCGCCAGGAAAACGGGACTCCTGCCACATTGAAGGTCTGCAGAAACTGGGCCGTCGAGACATCGTCCAGGAGCGAACTTCCCAAAACCCCGCCCTGTAGTAGAGGCTGCCTGCCATTGTAGCGGATCCGGAGTGGCAAGGCCTGGTTGGCGTAGGCGGCCACCAACTGCGCGGCGGCGTCCAGCGAGGCACGGAGACTCTGCTCGGCCAACTGGCTGGATTGCTCTCGTTGCTGCTGATGGACTGCCGCTCGACTGAAGTAACGTGTGGCCTCGCGCACCGCCGTGCGGACCGAGTCCGGAACAGCCAGTCCGGCCACTTCCCATTCAGCCGCCTGATTGCGCACCAAGCCCAAGCGCCCGCGCGCCAGTTCCAGTGGGAGGGGATAGGGGGTTGCGCTCTCCACAAGTGTGCCAGTGCTGAGCGTGAGCCGCTCGTAGCCGGCGACGTCCCAGGGTACGTGCAGGTTCACGGCCTCGGTGCCACTGTGCTGAAGGACGAGAGTATCGCCTTCGGCACGCGCGCGAACCATGTTGGGAATGCGGTCAAATCCGGTCAGGTAGGCCTGTTCGACCACCTGTTCGGAGTTCCGCTCCGGCGGAGAGAGGATAAACCGCATCACCCCCATGAAGAACCTGTCCCCCGGCCGGCTGGCCATGTCGCTACCCGGACGGGATGAGTATTGGCCATGGTCGGTCGCCCTTCCCGGCTGACAAATGACGAGGCCGGTAGGCGGCCCGTACGGCGGGTTTCTACGTTGCCAATGGCCCCGGCTGATCTACGGAAGCCCAGTTCTCTACGGCAAGTGTCAGGATCACGTGGCATGAGTTCCCTGAACACCACCAAACGCCTCATTTTAGGGAGTGTACACAACCGGGACGAGCCGATCAAGCGATGGGGTACACCAGCTAGGATTATGGTGGGGGCAGAGGCCAAGTCGCGATCCACCGACCGATGGCGAATCTCCGCCCGTCTGACGCCAAGAACAATGCGATACGCCACACGGCAGGCCCGTACGCCACGTACTAGGCAGACGGGGAATGAGCGAGTATATTCGGCATTTTCCAGCCTGTGAGGAACGTGGCATGAGCGTTGTCCTTGAGACTCAGTTACCCGGATTGCCAGTGCGCCGCGGGAAGGTTCGGGACATTTTTGACCTGGGCGATCGGCTGTTACTGGTAAGCACCGATCGCATCAGCGCGTTCGATTGGGTATTACCCAGCGGCATCCCAGACAAGGGGCGGGTCCTGACCCAGTTGTCGGCCTTCTGGTTCGGTCTGCTGGGCGAGCCCAACCACCTGCTATCGATCGACGTGGACCAGATGGACCTTCCGGCCGGTGCCGACCGAGCGCAGTTGGCCGGACGCACCAGCCTGGTTCGCAAGACGAAGGTCGTGCCGATCGAGTGCGTCGTCCGCGGCTATCTGGCTGGGTCGGGTTGGAAAGAATACCGGGCGCGAGGTACGGTCTGTGGACAGGTGCTGCCCTCGGGCCTGAAGGAAAGCGACCGCCTGCCGGAACCGATCTTCACGCCCTCCACTAAGGCCGAGAGCGGCCACGACGAGAATATCTCCTTCGAAGAGACGGCCAAGCGCGTGGGCCAGTCCATCGCAGAGGAGTTGCAGCGGCGGAGCCTGGCCATCTTCCAGCGCGGGGCCGAATACGCCCTGAAACGCGGGATCATCATCGCCGACACCAAGTTCGAGTGGGGCCTGGTCGATGGGCAATTGCTGCTGATCGACGAGGCGCTCACACCGGACAGCTCCCGCTTCTGGCCAGCCGACCAATATGAGCCGGGCCACGGCCAGCCCTCGTTCGACAAACAATTCGTGCGCGACTGGCTGGAGACGACCCCCTGGGACAAGAACAGTCCCCCACCGTCCCTGCCGGCGGACGTGGTGGCCAAGACTCGCCAGAAGTACGTCGAGGCCTACGAACGGCTGACGGGCCAGAGATTCTGCGGGACTGCGGACGGCTAGAACGCGTTTCAGGCACCTGTGGCGGCTTTTTCGCTTTCGGAACCGTGGCGACACGCTGCCGGGAACGCTACACGTGTGTGCGACACGCACTAGCTCTGTGGCTGATAGCTGTTAGCTGATCGCTAGCTGCTTTCACCGCACGCGGCAGTTGAAGCGGAGTACACCGCCCTGCCCTACTTCCAGCGGCTTGTCCAGTTCCCAGCGCAGCACGAGCGAACCACCTTCGTTTGCCTGGCTGAAGAACTGCGTGTCGACGCTGCTTTGGGCGCTGTCCGGCACGTATTCCAGGCGCGTGGTCAGGTTGTCGACGATCGTCACGTTGCCGATCGCCTCGTTGCCCACGTTGTCGAAGCGGATCGTGAAGGAAATGATGTCTCCCGGCTCGGCAAACGGCGTCGAAGCCACCTTGCACACGCGGAGTCGCGGGCAAGACGGCGGCTTGTTGACCGTGTACACGGCGTGCACATTCTGGTTCTTGGTTTCCGCCGCTGCGGCCTGACGGTCGAGGATCACCTGCACGGCCTGAGTCTTCGACCAGGGGATGGCAGCTTGCGCGCTCTTGGCCAGCATGGGGCCTTCGGCCTCGATCATCTGTCCGGTGCGGATCAGGGTCACGCTCTCATACGGCTGGAAGGCGTCCTGAAAAGCCTTTGCCTTGACCGCCGTAGACATCGCGCCCGCACGCCGGTCCAACTGGTAAATGGTCAGACTCTTCGTGCCGATCTCTGGGGTCGGCTGCAGGTTCTGGGTACTGAGACTCGGCCCCCTCGCATACTCCTGCTGGCTCAGTCGTAGGGGTTTGGCGATGCCCGCCGCTCCGTTGGCCTGTTCGTTCTGGATCAAGCTCACGACTTGACGAGCTGCGCCGAAACGTGGGGCATACACGCATACGCGATTCGTGGGTTGCACGAGCGTCCGACCGTCGAGCGTGTCGAAATGCGCCACCGTGTCTTCCATCTCCAGGCCGCGGACGTCGCCGGTGCGAGTGACCTCGGCGCGGAAGCAGGCGTCGCCGCCGTCACACAGGTACTCGCCACTAAAGCCTGCCGGACAACACTCGTTCATGGGTGCGTACGGCAAAGGAATTCCCTGTTCCATGCCCGGCGGTCCGCAGGGGATAGGCTGAGGGCACATGGCGTAGGCGGGACACGGCACGGTGTCGGTAAACTCGGTGTGGCCCGCCACGGTTGCCATGCCAGCGCCGGGCATGCCCGGCGCGGCCGCCTGATGCGACGGCCCTTGGCAAGAACAGAAGACTAACGGGACGCACAGCCCCCACAGTCCGAGGGCCACGCGGCAGACCGTATTCGGCATGCGATCGCTGTTCATCGCCACAGCCCCTCCGTGCCACGCATGCGCGGATCGTGCCATTGGCGAACCGGTTGATCCGAGGCCATGCTCTGGCCGGCGCTGGACACGGCAGTCGTCGGCTCAGTGACCGGAACCTCATACGGCGCCGCGGCGGGATACGAGATCCAGGGTGGGCTACCGAAGAGGAACTCGGCGGAACTACGCTCACTTTCAGTCGGCACCCGTGCTCCCAGACGCAGAATCGCCACGGGACGCCCCAAGGCGTCGGCGGCGAGCAAGGGGTCCTGGCCGGGCGCGACGTCGAACCAGTTCTGCTCATTCGTCTGCCGGGCCGGCAGTGCATTTTGCGGATCTTCCAGATAGATGACCCGCGTGACAAACTTGCCGCTCAATGCGTATTCAAGATCCTGCTGCGTCAACTCGATGGGGATGGCGAACCGCCGCTCTTGGCCGCGCGGCGCGTACAACCGATCGATCACCTCGATAGTCGGAAAGACCTCCAACCCCGGTTGGAACGGCACATTGAAAACGCTCAGGCGGTAGACCTGTCCGATCAACAGCCCCACGCGGAGCGGAGCGGCCTGTGCCTGGCCCAAGGTCCCATCGGCCGCCAGGGCGACCGCAGCCCCCTCAGGCACACTGATTTGGACCGGCTGGAAGTAGCCCGGTAGGCAGCCGCCGCGCAGCAGGTGTTGGCTCCCAATCGCTCCCGGAGGCATGACGCCTTGATGCAGCCAGTGCGCGCCGGGCTGTTGGGCCGGGAGGCTCCCGACCCAAACACACAGCACGACAATCGCCCCAGCCACTGAGCCAACCCACTGCCCACCGCTTCCAGCCGATGCCTGCTTGACCGACCGGTCGTCCAGCGCCAAGCGACAGGCCCTGCCAGCCGTGGCGCACGACCTGTCCGAGCCAATCCCTGCCCCTTTCGCCGCCGCCACCAGACCCGACCGTCTGGCCGGACTGTAGCTGCTTGGGGATGGGCTCGTACACAGTTCGGTCGCCATGCCGCAGGGCCTTCTTCTTGGTCGCCGTTCAAGTTGTCGAATACGATCCTTGCCCAACCATCCGTCCGATCGCTACGGGCAAGGCGTGGGGCAGGCCATCACCGGAGCCTCAGGGGCAACCACGGCTCGCTGGTGCGAGTACTTGTCGTGGAAGCATGCGTGGCCAGCGTCAGCACGCTCGACGATGCTCACGTGATTCGCCGGTTCCGGATAGCTGTACCCCGGTTCCTGCCGGACGTCGATCCGCACCTGGCGTGTCGGCTCGGGCAGTTGGACCTGAGTGTGATTGACCATCACGTGCTTCTTGAGACCGGCCGGGACTCCCAACGGAACGTGCGGCGGGCCAGGCAATCCAATCGGCGTGCCAACCATGGGCATACCGTATTGCGGTGCGGTCACCCCGGCCACGAAATTGGGCGGGCAAGCACCACCGACCGGCAGCATCGCCGCGGTCGGCATGACGCCCGACATCCCACCACCGTTGGCGCCGGAGATCATCTGGCCGCCGGGAACCTCGAGATCCTTGTTGCCCACACGGATGATGGCCAGAATCGCACCGCGACGGTCGGCCTCGACGATCGGGTCCACGCCCGGATCGAGCCGCGTGCTGACCAACGTTTCGACGCCGGCCAAAGCCATCTCCTGGAACTCGGGATCCGGCAGGTAAATGACCTTGGTTACGAAGTTCCCGCTGAGCACCTGGTCGAAGTCTTCTTCGGTCAACTGAAAGGGGATGGCGTTATGGGCCAAGAAGGCGGCCGTACGCGGCATGGCCGCTCCGACCTCCAACGTGGGATACAGTTCCACACCGGGACGCCCGGGAATATTGGTCAGTTTCAGCCGATATACGGCAGCCTGCGGGAAGTCGTATCGGCCCGGGGCGATGATCGGCGAGGAGTCGAACATGCCAGCGGACGAGACATCCCACTGGACGGCCATGCCTTCAGGACCAACAAAGGCGACTTGCGAGGCCAAGCCGACGCACATGGGCGCCATGGGCATCGCAGGGCACATGACCCCAGGGCCCGGACCGTCCACGCCAGGGCCAGGGGCGGCCAGCATGGGAGCCGGCGGAAGTGTGTTGGTGCAAGGGGCTTTGCAGCCGACCATTGCCACAACGGCAACTAGCATCACTACAGCGACAAATCTCATGGTGTCCCCCCTACCTTACGCCCGAAGCCGCCCAGGATGCTCTCCTAGCCCGAACTTGAGCGTGAGACGATATGGCCATGCTCGTGAACGAGTCAAACCTATCGGGCTTGCCCTGGGCCACGATTGCCGTGGACCCGGAACAAGACCCGTCTTACAATCCGGAACAGTTGTGGTGGTCTGCGTAAGCCAGCCGATCGCTACGGCACGAGGGGCGGCAGCGCAAACTACCCGTCTGAGGTCTAAGGTCGGTCTCTTACAACGCGAATCTTTGGCAAATCCGGCAAGACCCCCAAATCAATGTCTAAGCTACCCATTTTCACACTCCTATTTCTTCCCGTCGTACTAGGGGGGTGCGACCGTCTCGATGCCCTTCGCGCCCGCGTCCGAGACCAGGCCGCCCCCGAGCGCGCGCCAATCGATCCTGTCCAGGCACAGCAGGCCGCCGCGCTTCTGGCCAACGCCGCCGCCACCCTCCAATCGCGGGATGCGGTCAGCGCCCGGATGAACGTCAGCGTACAGTTGTTCGGCCAGGTGCTGATGGGATCAGGGCTGTATCTGGAGCAAGACCCGCAGCGCAGTCGCCTGATGCGCATGGAGTTGAACTTCCAGGTCGACGGCAAGCCGACCAGCCTGGTGCAGATTTGCGACGGCCAGCACTTCTGGAGCTATCGGCAGGCAGGCAAGGAGTCGAGCCTGAACAAGGTGGACCTGGCTCGGTTGGACGAGGCTTGGCAAGCCGCGGTGGGCAACGGTCCTCCGTTGCCCTGGATGATGCTGGGCGGGCTCCCCAAACTCCTGCACGCCTTGAACGAGACGTTTGTCTTTGCCAGGCCTGAAGCGAGCCGCTTACAGGACCTGGCGGTCTGGAGGCTACGCGGTGAGTGGCGGCCGGAGCGACTGGCCGCATTGCTGCCCCAGTACCAGAAGGCCTTGTCGCGAGGCCAGACCTTCAACAGCGCCAAATTGCCGGAACACTTGCCCGACGAGGTTCTGCTCTTCTTGGGGCAGGAAGACCTGTTTCCCTATCGCCTGGAGTATCGTCGGCGGTCCGATACGCCAGACGCGTCGGGCCCGAACCCGCTGTTATTGGCTCTGCAATTATCGGAAGTGACGCTGAATGTACCGTTGGACCCTTATCAGTTCCGCTATAGCCCCGGGGGGCTCAAGGACCGCGACGTGACGGCTGAAGCCCTGCAGCAGTTCAATCTGACCTCTAAACCCAAGTGAGCCGTCCTGCTGTGTGCGGGCCGGAATCCGTTGTGCTACGCGGTTCAGCAGGACGGCTTGAGCTTTGTGGCCATTGACAATTCGACTTATCAGGTCGACGGCTACTCGCCGAACCAGATGGCGGTC
>CALARR010000212.1 GCA_937889015.1 uncultured Planctomycetales bacterium
CGATCGATGAGGGGGTGACCAGCCCCAACGCAAGCGCGTTGTTTGAAGAACTCCGGCGGCAGACGGCCCCGGATGAGGTGCTCGTGTGCATCAAGCCTCGGGCGCTGGCCTTACTGACGGGGCGGCCGGCCTCGGTGTATCATTGCCCGGCAGACGATGCTGAGCTGTGGGGCTATCTCCGCCAGATTGGGGCACGTTACCTGGTGACTGTGGAACGCGACGAGGCTTTGGGACGGATGGCCGACGCGCGGCGCAGCGCGTATCTGCGCGGCTTTGTACAACGCAACGCGGGACTGCTCGAGGAAGCCTACCGCAATGCGGATTTTCGCGTATTTCGCATCCTGGAGGGGCCCACCTGACCGAGTGTATTGGTGTTCAGAACAGTAATGCAACGTGCTGGTAGCGTTGGCCGCGTGAAATCGGGCTTCCGTTGGGCGCCCGGATTGCATTGCTTATCTGAGGGTCAATAGGGAAGGTGTATTTTCGGTCGCGATCGGGTTATAAGGGCCGGTCCCAAAACCTGTCGGCAGTTCGGTCTTGTCGGGCCGCCCGACGTGGCTGTGATGTTTCTGGGATAGGCTCTAAATGTAGTTTCGTGATTTTGGGACGTGCCACGCGTGCCGCCACCCTTCGGGAGGCGGCTTGAATGTCGCATAAATGCCCCAAGATCGTGCATGCCTATTGGGATTATTTGCTGGCCGGGCGGACCTGCGTTAGAATCAGCGTATTCTGCCGGAGCGACCGCATCGCCACGGCGAGATCGGTTTGTTCTGCCCACCAACACTTTCCTTCCCCCGAGGAGAAAAGAATGGCTCGTTCCCACGCATCCAGTGCCACTCGGCGTGAGTTTCTGCAGCGCAGCAGTTCGTTGGTCGCGGGTTCGGCCGTGCTGGGCGGCCTGGCGCGCAGCGTGCACGCGGGCGAAGACAACACCATTCGCTTGGCACTGATCGGCTGCGGTGGCCGGGGCAGTGGCGCGGTGCGGGACGCCCTTTCCGTTCCTGACAGCGGGCCGGTCAAACTGTATACCGTGGCCGACCTGTCGGAGGCCAAGATCGGGCAGTCGCTGAAAGCCCTGCAGAAGCAGTTCGAAGCGAAGATCGACGTGCCAGAGGACCGCAAGTTCGTGGGTTTCGACGCCTATCGCAAGGCGATCGATCTGCTGCGGCCCGGCGACATCGCCATGTGCACCACGCGCGCCTACATCCGCCCGGTCCACGTCGAATATGCGGTGAAGAAGGGGATCAACGTCTTCATGGAGAAGCCCTTCGCCTCCGATCCGGGCGGACTGCACCGCTTGCTGCAGGCTGGGGAAGAGGCCCAGAAGAAGAACGTGAAGATTGCAGCCGGACTGCAGTGCCGCCATTCGCCGGCGCGGAAGGCCTTGTTGGACCAGATCCGCTCGGGGGCGATGGGGGACATCACGCTGATCCGGGCCAATCGGTTGGGGGGGGCGGGGTGGCTCAACGATCAGAAGGAGAAGGCCAACAACTTCATGGACCAACTGCAGTTCGGCCGGATCCATCTGTATTGGCTGGGCTCGGGCCACATGGTCGATTACCTCATTCACCAGATCGACGAGTGCTGCTGGATCAAGGATGCCTGGCCGGTGGAGGCCTTGGGGTTTGGCGGCCGGGTGCCGGGCAGCGAAGACCGTGGGCAGAACCTGGATGTGTACTCCATCGAGTACACGTTCGCCGACGGCACGAAGGCTTTCTGCGGTTTCCGCCGGATCAACAAGACGCGGAGCGACTTTGCGACCTACATCCACGGCACCAAGTGCGCCGCTCAGTTCTCGGGCAACGTGCACGCCGCGACGGTGCACCGCTTCAAGGACCAGCGGATCGACAAGGACAACATCGCCTGGACGCCCACGCCGGACGCCGTGAGCCCCTGGCAGTATGAATGGAATGACTTCATTGCCAGCATCCGGCAGGACCGGCCGCACAATGAGTGCAAGCGCGCGGTCTACTCGGATCTGACCACACTCATGGGGCGCGCGGCCTGCCATACCGGCCAGGCGGTGACCTGGGACGACATGATGAAGTCGCGATTCCAGTTCTGCGATTACCTGGATAAGCTCAGCGAACAGAGTCCGCCGCCGGTCAAAGCCGATGAGAATGGCCAGTTCCCCGTGCCCGTGCCGGGCAAGTGGCAAGAGATCTGATCGCGGAACGCGGTTCGAGAGGGACGCCGGGCGTGCCGCTCAGGCTTGGCCGTTCTGCCAGCGTTCGAGAATCGGAACCTCAATGCGGAACAGCGTTCCGCGTTGGGGGCCGCTGTCGATCTGCAGCTGGCCGCCGAGCAGGCGCACGCGCTCGCGAATCCCCTCCAGCCCAAAGTGCCCGTCGATGGTAGCGGCGGGATTGAATCCCACGCCCCAGTCCTCGATTTCCAGGCGGATGGTGTCCTGCTCCTGGGCCAACGTGACGCGGACGCGCTGGCTGCCACTGTGCTTGCAGGCGTTGGTCAGGGCCTCCTGGGCGATGCGATACAGGGCGTTTTCGACGATGGCCGGCAGTCGCTTGAATCGTACGTCGCTCTGAAATTCGATCTTCGGGCCTTGAAGCACTCTCCGATCGTGGACGAGGTGGGCGATAGCCGTTTCGACGCCGGCTTCGTCGAGAACGGGCGGTCGGACGCCGCTGATCAACCGCCGCGTTTCCGCATGCGCATGATGCAGCATATCACAACCGGTCGCAAAGGCGGCCAGGGCCTGATCGCTGTGCGTGGTCTTCATGTGCTCATAGGCCTGAAACTGCATCATGGCCGCGGTCAACTGCTGCGCCAGGCCGTCGTGAATCTCATAGGCAATCAATTGCCGCTCGTTGTCGCTGGCTTCGAGCATGTGCCAGAGGGTCTGACGCTCGCGATGCAGGGCCGCTTGCGCCTGCTTGCGTTCCGTGATATCGGTGACCAGGCCTGCGAGGTATGTCGGCTCACCGGCGTCATTGCGGATCAGAAATGCGCTCAGCATGACATTGCGCTCGGCGTTCTGCCGGGTGCGCATGACCAACTCGCCCGACCAGTGTCCGCGCGTGAGCAGAGCGCGCCGGATCGGACCTTTCAGCAGGTCCTGAGACTCCTCGTCGTAGTAGCCCTGGATGCCGATGTCGTCCAGGTCAGCCGCGTTCGCCACTCCCACCATGGTCAGCATGGCCGGGTTGGCATACACGATTCGATTGTCCAGCCCACGGATCACCACCCCCTGGACCGACGCCTCGACGCACAGGCGAAACATCGAGGCATCTTCAGTCGCAACGCCGCGATCGACAGACTCCCGTGCCGCTCGGGGTTGGTCCTGGTCTTGCATAAGCACCGGTCCCGCCACTGGTGCCTGTGGGGTGCCCTCTGGCGGGAATTGTACCGCTGTCCAGTCTCCCCTGGAATGGCGAGAAATCGGCAGTCCGGGCTTACCGTCGGGTTGGGCCCCAATTAGAGGCCTGAGTTATCAGGCGGATCCCTCGCCAATCGTGACCTCTGGCAGGGGCCTGGGGCGTCGCAGGAGCCACGGCATGACTTAGGCTACTTTGTGCCGCGATTCGGGCACCTCTGGCCATCGTGGCAGGACTGGTCTGTGGCGCGTGTTGCACTTCGCGTTTGTCGCGGTGTATTATTCTGTACGCATTGGAAGGAGTCGGGAATCCCCGCGGTAAGTGGCTGGATGACATGAAATCCCTGCAAGGCCATTTTCTGATCGCTTCGCCCTACCTGGCAGACCCGAATTTTGTGCGCACGGTAGTGCTGTTGGTGCAGCACAACTCAGAAGGGGCTTTTGGGTTGGTGCTCAATCGCCCCAGCGAGAAGACCGTGCGGCAGTTGTGGGAACAGGTGCATGAGCCGCCCTGTGAGAATGAGCAGTTCATCAATGTGGGTGGGCCGGTTTCCGGCCCGCTGATGGCGTTGCACACCCAGGCAGACCTCTCCGAACTGCTGGTTCTCCCCGGTGTGCATTTTGCCGCCGAGAAGGGGCATCTGGAACAGCTTGTGATGCGAAATGAGGGGAAACTCAAACTGTTCGTAGGGCATTCCGGCTGGGGGGCGAAGCAACTGGAGGACGAGTTGCAGCAGGGGGCCTGGCTCACCACGCCGGCCAAGGCAGAGTACGTGTTTCTGGAGGATGAGGGGCTCTGGAAGCGCGTGACCAGCGAAGTCGGTCGGGGAATGCTGCATAGCATGGTCAAGATCAAAGAAGTGCCCGACGACCCATCGCTCAACTGAATGCCGGTTCATCCGGCCGTGCATGGGTTGCTCAGGGGCTCACTCCACCCATTGCAGGCCGTGGACTTTCAGCAGGCAAACGACCTCTGTGCCGAGCGAAAGTTCCAGTTCGGCCTCGGCCGCCGGTGTGGCCTCGGCGAGGAAGTCGGCCCACTTCGTGTCGGCGCTCAGGAACAGGTCGGCGCCGGCGCCAGAAGTGATCTGCTTGGCCAAGACGGACGAAGAGGCGTAGCTGCACGACACCGTAACATCGGACCGCTGCTGTTGGAAAGCGGCCTTGCTTTCATCCATGGCGTTGGTGGTGCTTGCCGCGGCAAACACGAGGACCTCGCGTGGAGCGGAGGACGACGGCGAAGGGACGGAGGGGGTGCAGCCGAGGAGTGACAAGAGCGTCAGCAGAAATGCCGCACGGCCAGCCATGGGGAAATTCTCCGGAGAGGCACGGGAAGCAGTACTGTGCAATCATAGCATCTCCGTGCGGACATCCCAGTCCCCGCGCGTCGGCCTACCCGTCCCGCGGGAGCAACCGCACGCCATCGGCGTGGAGTTCCAGCAGCAAGTCGGCCAAGGTCTGGGCCTCCGAGCGGCTGTGCGTGACGTGCAGCACGGTCATGGACTGCTGCCGGCGCACCGCCAGCAACAGATCATACATTTCCTGACGCGTTTCGGCATCCAGCGCGCTGAGGGGTTCATCCAACAAGAGCACGCCGGGGCGCATGGCCAGGGCCCGGCCTAGCGCGACGCGCTGCGCTTCGCCGCCGCTGAGTCCCTGGGGCCGGCGATCCAGGAGATGGCCAATATGAAGGAGTTCGGCCATTTCGGCGACGCGCCGTTCGATCCGCTGCCGATCCCAACTGCGGATGGTCAGAGCGAAGGCCAGATGCTGGCGCACGGTGAGTCGGGAAAAGAGGCTGGCGTCCTGAGGGACGTAGCCCACGCCGCGCAAGGCTGGTTTGAGGTGCGTCACGTCGCGCCCCAGCAGGCAAATCTGGCCCGAGGCCGTGGGACGCAGTCCGCAGATGGCCTCCAGGATCGTCGTCTTGCCGCTGCCCGTCTTGCCCATCAACACCGCGTAGTGCCCGGTGGGGATTTGCAGCGATAAGCGGCTGAGCGTGAACTTGCCTTGACGGATGGTGACGTCGGTGAGAGACAGCATGCTAGATCAACCCCGTTCCGCGGAGGCCGAACAGACGGGCGAGGATCAGGATGGCCAAGGCGGCGACGACCATAATCAGCGACACGGCGGCGGCCGCCTCGATCTTGCCCACGCTCAATTCCAGATACACGGTCGTGGGCAGGACCTCGGTGCGCATGCGCGTTGCGCCGGAAAAAACCAGGATAGGGCCGAATTCGCCCAGCGAGCGCGCCCAGGATAAGGTGGCGGCGGTGAGGATCCCGCGGCGCGCTTCGGGAAAGACCACCATCCAGAAGGCCTGCGCGCGGCTGCAACCGAGCGTCATGGCCACCTGCTCCGAGCGCGGATTGATCTGATCGAAGGTGACGCGCATGGTGCGCACGGCGAATGCACAGGCTACGCTGAATTGGGCCAGGACCACGCTGGGTACGGCAAAGGTCACGGGCACAATCTGGTCCACGGCGCGTCCCAACCGGGTCTGAAAGAGGATCAACAGCGCCAGCCCGATGACCAGCGGCGGCAAGACGATGGGCACATCGAGGAGGGCGTCGATCAGTCCCCGGCCCGGAAACTGAAACCGTGACAACAGGTATCCGGCCGGAATGGCCACCCACAGCGAAAGCAGCGCGGAAAGCGTGCAAGAGATCATGCTCAACCGGAAGGCATAGCGAATCTCTTCGCTGGCCAGGGCCGTGGCCAGATCCTTGCCGGAGGTAAAACAGGCCAGGGCGCCCAGGAGGCTCACAATCAGCAGCACGTATAGCCCCAACATGCCAATCAGGCCGGCCAGAAACAGGGCGTCGTGCGGCCTGGGCAAGTCCGCAACTCCCCAGTCGGCAGAGCTTGGCGCGGGCCGCGCATCGTGGGACGGGTTGGTGTTGGGCTGAGGGCTCATGGTGCGGGTTGGTCGGCCACCCACTGAAACCCGGAGTCCACAAAATGCTTGTGGGAACCGGGTGCAAGGAGGGCTTCCAGGAGGCGGCGCATGATGTACTTGTGCGACGAGTCTTGGGCCACGGCAAAGGGCTGGATGGCGACCGCCTCGGGCAAGTTCATCTCGACGATGTCCAAGTGCTCCCGGGCGTTCTCGCTGTGGCTGAGTACATTGCTGCGATAGACGACGGTCAAATCCAGGGCCCCAGTCCGCAACTGATTCACAAGCATGTGGCCCGCATCGCTGTGGACCACAGGCAGTTTGCGCTGGGCGGCGTAAACTTCGGCGTGCAGGCCGAGCTTCTTGAGCAGGTCGTCGGTCAGGGCGCCCAAGGCCGAGTTCACCGGATGAGCCAGGCCCAGGCGCAGATCCAGGCGCGTCAGATCCTGGATCGAACGCACCCCCTTGGGATTGCCCTTGGCTACGGCGATCACCATATCGTTGCGCGAGATACGCTGGGAGGCTTCAAACCACGGTTGCACCATGTCCATAAAGGAGACGTCGCAGGCGAAATAGGCGTCGGGAAAGCGGCTGGCGGCCAGATCGCCCTTCTTCATGGCCTTCATCTGGGCGACGTGGATCCCACAGCCCGCGTAGATTCGCGTGATCTCACACCCTTCGCGCGCCTGGAAGCGATTCAGCAGCTCATCGACCGCCGGCTTGAGCATGGCGCCGGACATGAGGACCAGGTCCGGCCGGTCCTGCCACGTGTCGGCATCGGCCAGCGGCTGCAGAAGGTGTCGAGCGAGGATGAGTTGACCTCGGTCGCGCGCGGTCAGGAAACGGGCGAAATGCAGCGCGGCCGTCGGTTTCTTGCTGGCCGTCACCACGCCTACGGTCGCCTGTTCGGCGGCGTGCTGCCGAAGGGCCGGTACCTCGACCAGTCCCAGCCCGAATTGCCGTGCCGTGGCGTCCCAGATCAGCGCGGCATCGGCCGCCTGGAGTTTCACCGCTTGGGCCGCTTCGTTTACCGTACCGACCAGCGCGACCCTCGATCCAGACGCCTTGGTGCGCTCGACGAGCGATTTCCACGGAGTGCTGTCATCCAAGGCCCGGCCAAGAACCTTGCCCACGGCCGTAAGCTCCGGGTTGGGCAATACCACGCGGAGATTGTCGTTGAGCAGGTCGGCAACGGAAGTGATGCTCTTGGGATTTCCAGCCGCCACGGCAATCACCACATGCTGTCGCGCGACGGGCAGGGCCTCCGCAATGAGCCCCTGCCGGCGGGCCTGGATGATGAACGACTCCTCACCGGCCAGATACAGATCCACGCGGTCGGCCGCCACGCGGAGTTTGGTCAGCAACGCCCCAGAGGAATCGGGCTCCAACTGAATCTTGACGCCATACTCCTTTTCGTAGGCAGTAGCGATTTCTTGCACCGGTGGAAGGAGCCCCGCAGCGCAGAACACGACCAACTCCCCGGCAGTTGTGGAAGGGGGCGTTGGGCGGAGCAGCAGGGCCACCAGGGCTGCGACCAATACGAGTCCACCGAAGATCCAGATGGACGGTTTGGCGAACAGGCTTCGCATACGCACTCCCCCCAACGAAAGCCGATGTCTGGATTCCCGAGGAGCTGGATTGCAGCCTGGGCACGCGTTGCTCGGCACGACCGGCCGGCTGCTGTTGGTCCCCGCGGCATCCGAGTCCTGAGACGCAGCCCAAGGCCGTATCCCGGGATTATCGCCCCTGCAGCTATGGGCGACAAGCAGGGCTATCGACCGTCGCTTGCCAATGCGGCCCGGCCAGCACGACGGAGGTTTCAACCTGTCGTTCGGGAATCGACCAGAACCGGCGCAACAGCCGGTTCTTTTCTTCGGTCGGCAGCAGGCGGTAACCGTTTTTCTGGTAGAACGATATGGCCCAGACCGCATCGGCCCAGGTGCCGACAAGAATCGGCTTGTCGGTGAGTTGCTCGAGGTGACGCAGCAGGAGGGAGCCAATCCCCTTGCCGCGTGCTTCGGAGCGGATATAGGCATGTCGGATGAGCGTGACCGGGCCCCTGTCCTGGATGCCCATCACGCCGATCAGCCTGCCGTCTTCCTCCAGTCCCCAGAATACGACCCCAGCGGCGACTTCCTGCTGGACTTCCGCCAAAGGCATGTAGGGTTCGTGCCAGCGGTCGGGCGGGATGATGCCCCGATACGCCAAAGCCGCATCGTTGACGATGGAGCAGATGTCTTGCAGGTCGCCGTCGTGGCAGAGTCGGATCATGGAATAGGGAACTGGGGATTAGGGATTGGGGATTAGGGGCTGAGAATCCGAGGAGGAACCAGGGGTGCCTCTCGTGGCAGCCCCGCGTCTTGCTATGGTCAGGGTTCCCTTTTATGATGCAGAGCAGCGGCGGGACAATCAAGTAGGGTCCAGGAAGAGAACCTCGATCGGCCGCCGTGCGGACCATTTTCGCGGGCTTCGCACGAGAGAGACCTATGTCGCATATCGGCTGGGGGATTCTGGGCACGGCCAAGATAGCCGTCGAGCAAGTGATTCCGGCCATCCAGGGCAGCCGGCGGGGGCGCGTGGTGGCCATCGCGTCGCGGTCGCGCGAGCGAGCGGTCCAGGCGGCCGGGAGATTCGACGTGGCGCGGGCCTGCGACTCGTACGAAGGTCTGCTGACCGATCCGCAGGTGGATGCGATCTACAACCCGCTGCCCAACCATCTGCACGTGCCATGGTCGATTCGGGCCCTGGAGGCCGGCAAGCACGTGCTGTGCGAAAAACCGTTGGCGCCGACTGCGGCCGAGGCCCAGATGCTGGTCGAGGCCGGACGTCGGCATCCGCGGCTGAAGCTCATGGAAGGCTTCATGTACCGGCATCATCCGCAGTGGCTGGCCGCGCAGCGGCTGGTGCAGGAAGGCCGCATCGGCGAGCTGCGCGCCGTGCAGACCGCCTTTTTCTACTTCGATCGGGACCCAGCCAGCATCTGCAACCAGGCCCAGTTGGGCGGCGGGGCGATGCTCGACATCGGCTGCTACCCGGTTTCCCTCTCGCGGTGGCTGTTCGACAGCGAGCCCCGGGCCGTGACCGCTCAGGTCGAACGCGACCCGCAGTTCCAAGTCGATCGTCTCGTATCGGGACTGATGACGTTCGGTACGGGCCAGGCGAGTTTCGTTGTCAGCACACAACTGGCCCCCTATCAGCATGTCCAGATTCTTGGCACCAGCGGCCGGATCGAGATCGAAATCCCTTTCAACGCTCCTTCTGACCGACCCACGCGGATCTGGCATCAGACCGACGCCGGGTTGCACGAGATCAGTTTTCCGGCGTGCAACCAGTACGGCCTTCAGAGCGATCTGTTTGCCGCCGCGATCCTCGACAGCCAACCAGTACCTACGCCCATCGAGGATGGATTGGTGAATATGCAGGTCATCGAGGCTCTGTTGCGCGCAGGCCGCACCGGACATTGGGAAAGAGTCTCGTAGTCAGCCGGATTCTTGACGGCGACGGCGACAGGCGTGGCACCACCGCAGGGGGCGAAGGGCCCGGATGCGACTGGGGGCAGTCATGCCGATGGCCAATGGCGTTTGCGCAGCATTCTCGCGGACACGCCGGTTGAAGGGGTGCGGTGTGGATTGAAGATGTTGTCTGGTAAGTAGTTGTGACAACATCGCGGGGGAAGGAGACTTGACAGCACTGCTAGCGGTGGCAAGACTGGAGACATTACGAACCCCATCGTGTGGGGCCGGCTCACCCCCAATGCATCAGGCGTGCCTCTATGAACATGCCTTGCCTGGTTCGGCAGAGTGGTTGGGTGGTATTGCTGTTAGGGTTGGGGGCCGCGCTCGTGCCCGGTTGTGGCGGAGATCCAAGGATTCCTTTGCAGCAAGGGATCCGTTGCCTGGAGCAGAGCACCGACCCTGATACGGCCCTGGCGTATCTGAACAAGGCCATCCGCCTGGATCCGGGTTGTGCCGAAGCCTATCGGCAACGTGGTCGGGCTCACGCCTGCAACCATGTGTACGACTGCGCCGTGAGTGACTTCTCGCGGGCGATTCTTCTGCTGCCCAAGGCCAAAGCGGACGGCGCGGTCTACAAGGAACGCGGCCGGGCGTATCTAGGGGTGGGCGAGTATGGCTGTGCGATTACCGACTTCAGTGCGGCGATATTTCTGAAAGAGACGGATGCCGAGGCTTTTCAGAACCGCGGCCTGGCTTACGAACAGAAGGCCGCCAGGCAGCAGGAATCATCCGGCGAGATCAGGAGCCGGTCCCAAGACGGTTCGCCAGCGAGGTTTTTCCCGGCCGCCCGGACGGACGGCGGCGGTTCCGAGGCAGGTTGCAGGGCTGACCGCGCTCGGGCGATCCAGGACTTCACGCGGGCCATTGAAATCGACGCAAAGTACGTCGAGGCCTTTGTCAGTCGGGGGCAGGCGCATCTGGCGAACGGGGATGTCACCAGGGCGATTGCTGACTTTGACCAGGCCGTAGCGATCGCGCCGATGAACGCCCGGGCCTGCTTCCTCCGCGGTCTGGCCCGGCTGAGCAACCAGGAACCGGACAAGGCGATCGAGGATTTTGCGAGAACCATTGCCGCTGATCCGAAGGACTCGGAAGCCTATTTCCGACGAGGCGCGGTCTACCTGGAGAAGGAGGACCTGGATCGCGCCCTGGCTGATTTCACCAAAACCATTGAATTGGACTCCGATCACGCGGGGGGATATTTCCAGCGCGGCACGGCCAGACTGCGTGCCGGCCAGGATTCCGCGGGGGCCGCCGATCTTCGCCGGGCAGCGGAAGTCGACCGACGATATGGGGCGAACGGAAGAGGGGCGGGTGTCGAGCGGTATGCAAGAAGGCGGGCCGACTCGCACTACCAACGGGGGTGTGCACAATTGAAGCGCGGAGATCTGCCAGCGGCCAAGTCCGACTTCGCCGCGGCCTTGGCGATTTGTCCGGATCTGGTTGAGGCGCGCCTGGAACGAGGTGACGTGTGCCGGCAACTGGGACAGTTCGATGAGGCGATTGAGGATTTCACCGAGGCCGTTCGCCGGTCTCCCCTGGATTCGAGGGGATACCTGCGCCGGGGCCTGGTTCATGAGGCAAAGGGCGACCTGGCTGGCGCATTGACGGACTTCACGCTGGCGGTGCGTCACAGTCCTGACAGCAGCACGGCCTATGCCCATCGCGCAGCGCTCTATGCAAGGCAGGGAGAATCCCACCGTGCGATCGCGGACTACAGCCAGTTGCTGCGCCTGAATCCGGACCGTGCGGAGACCTATCTGGATCGTGGGATCGCCTATCACCGTAGGGGCGATGTGGATGCGGCGATTGCCGATTTCAAACGGGCGGTGGAATTGAGGCCCGACGACTGCGAGGGTTACCACTGGCTGGGGCGCGCCTACTATGAACTCAAGGACGCGCCCGTCAGCCTCACCCCGAACGCCGCGGCGCCGTCCATCCTGCCGGGGGCGGGGGAGAGCACGTTGAATATCGACCTGGCGATCGCCTGCATCAGTAAGGCGATCGATTTGAACCCCGAGGAGGCAGGCCTGTATCACGACCGTGGGCTGGCCCAGTGGGCCAAGGCGGTGCACGAGGGCGGATCCCGCGGGGCGGCGGAGGTCTGTCTGAAGGCGGCCGTTGCGGACTTCGGTCAAGCCATCGAGTTGGACCGGCAGTACGTCGAAGCCCACCTGTACCGCGGCGTCTTGCTCCAGGCGCACGGGGGAGCTGGATGCGGCGTTGGAGGCCTTTGAAGCGGCGATCCGGATTGATCCACAGTATGCCGCCGCCTACTGCAAACGGGGCGCAGCACGGCACGCCAAAGGGGACTGGCAGGCCGCCGTTGGCGACTTCACCGAGGCGATTCGTATCGATCCCCAGGATGCCCAAGCGTACAGGGGGCGGGCCCTGGCCTGTCAATTGCAAGGTTTGTTGGATCGCGCCAGGCAGTCATGGGATGAGGTCATTCGACTCAAGCCGCAAGACGTCGACGCCCACCTTTGTCGGGCGATCGTGCACGCCGGCCTGCGCAGACCTTACCGGGCTATTTTCGACTGCGATGAGGCCCTTCGGCTCGACCCGCAATGCGTCGCGGCATACCATGTTCGCGGGGTGGCCTTTATGGAGACGGGAAATCTGCAGAAGGCTGTGGCGGACCTCACCGTCGTCATCCAACGCACTCCGGACGATGCTCGGGCGATCAAGAACCGTGCGGTCGCGTATTATCGGCAAGGGGATCACGACAGCGCGATCGCCGACTACACGCAGGCACTCCGGCTCAGCCCGGATGACGTCCAGTCCTACAAGCGGCGGGCCCTGGCATGGTACAAGCGAGACTCGCGGGAATACGTCGAGACGGCTGATAGGACGCGGGGCCCGGTAAAGCGCATTGAGATTCCCCAGGCCGCCGTGCAGGACCTTCTTGACGCGATCCGGCTGGATCCCCGGGATAGCGAAACGGCTTTGCTGTTGGGTACGATGTACCTGGAGGCGGGGAACCTGTCGGCGGCGCGCGAAGCCCTGACCGAGTCCATTCGTCTTAATCCGAAATCCGGGGCCGCATACATGAATCGCGCGGCCGTATCTGAGAGAATGGGGCGGACGGAGGAGTCACGGGCCGATTGGGCCGCGGCGCGCGAACTGGGAATGGTCACCAACTGACGGCGGCCGGTAGGACTTGTGCAGGCCCTCAACAAGTCGTCAAGGAGCAACAACGGATGGAACGGCGGCAATTCATTTCGGCGATGGTGGGCGGCGCCGCGGTCCTGGGAGCAAGACCGGCGCGGGCGTGGTCTTCCGGCGGTTTGCGCGCGGGGCAAGGCGTGGCCGATATCACGCCTCCCTTGGGGCTCGAATTGGCCGGCTTTCACAAGCCGCCGGGCAAAGAGCGGCGGATCACCTCCATCCGCCAGCCCAGCGCGGTGCGCGCCTTGGTGTTGGCCCTGGGCGATACGCAACTGGCCATTTGCTCGCTGGACACGATTGCCGTGGATGAGGCGATGGCCGGGCGAATCCAGCAAGCGGCCGCGCAACGCACGGGCATTCCGGCGGAGAACATCCGTGTGGCCGCCACGCATTCGCACAGCATGCCGGCCTTCTACCGGCTGCGGCAATGGGGCGCTGTGCCTGCCGAATTCATGGCCGCTGCGGAGCAGCGCACGGTGGAGGCGATCGCCGCGGCCCGGGCCGATCTGGCCCCGGCCGAACTGTCGCTGGGGAATGCCCGTGTGTCAGGCGGCAACCACAACCGCACCGTGAAACCTGGCGTGGCCAAGACGGACGCCGAGTTCGGGCCCGAATCCAGCGATGCGCAACGCTGGCTCGACACGCTGCTTCAGGCCATGGTGTTCCGCCGGTCCGGGAAGCCGGACCTCGTCTGGTACCATTTCTCGGCGCATGCCGTGTGCTACGCCGATGACCAGGCCGGACCCGACTGGCCGGGCGAGGTGGCACGCGAGATCCAAGAGCAGGAGGGGCTGAGCCCTTCCTTTCTGCAAGGGCATATTGGCGATGTGAACCCGGGCGACGGCAGAAACTGGCGCGGCGAGATCCGGCAAACGGTGGCCGCCATCACTCCCGCGCTCAAGCAGGCGATCGCCGCGGCCAGTCCGCGGCGCGTCGATTGCCTGCGCACGCGCAGCACGAGATTTGATCTGCCGTTGGATATCGAGTTGTTCGGGCAGTGGATCGAGGAGTATCGCCGCGATCCGGAGAAGTGCCAGTCGGGGCGGTGGGTCGACGCGGGGTTCGCCGCCGACTGGTATCGCGGCAATCAAGATCGCGATCGGAACATCCAGCACCTGCCCATCACTTTGAGTGCGGTTCAAATCGGTCCGGTCGGCCTGTTGTTTCATCCGGCGGAACTGTACAGTTACTACGGGCTGGCGATTCGCCGCGACTCGCCGCTGCGCGACACGCTGGTGGTGGGCTACGCCGACGGGCAGATGGGCTACCTGCCCGATCCCGAAGCCTATCGCTTGGGCGAATACTCGGCCCTGGTGGTCCCCAAAATTCTCGATCTTCCGCCCTTCCAGCCGACGGCGGCGAGAGAGATGACTACCGCCGCCATTGACCTGCTGAAGCGGACGGTGGGGTGAGAAATCCGTGTCAACCGGACGACGACGGTGAAGCCCCCGGTGCGAGAGATCCGGGAGCATTCGAGCAGCCCTTGCGGATGGTCTGCGGAGCGGCCAAGAGCGTTTGTACGGCGGTCGCCAGCCGCTCGTACTGCGGCAGGCTGTTGTAGGCTTGCGCGGAGATCCTCAAGATCGCCTGCTCGGTTCCCTGCCAGTAGTAGACGGGAACCTCAATCCCCAATTCCTCGAGCAACTGACTGCCGAAACGCGGCAAGGGCGCTGGGCCCGCAGGATCGGATGCCGGAGGCGCCGAGCCGGGCGGCAGCATGAGCGCGGCCATCGACCCGAGCATGTGCTCGGGGCAAGTCGGACGCAGCGGCAGCCGCTGGCAGAGCAGTCGTTGGGCCGCCACCGCCAACTCGTGATTGCGGCGCATCAACGCCTGGATTCCACCTTCCAGCAGCGTACCCAAGAACTCGATCGCCGGGCCGACGCAGAGCCAGGGGGTGGGGTCGTTGGTCCCTTGCCAATCGAAGACGTCTTGAAAGCGCGTGTAGTTGGGGCGCGGGACGTTGTAGCCGTGGCTGATCACCAGCGGTTGCAGCCCTTCCTGGCGGTCGGGGCGCGCGTAGAGGAAGCCGGCCCCCTTGGGCGCACAGAGCCACTTGTGGCAATTGCCCGTGTAGTAGGCCGCCCCCAAGCGGCTCACGTCCAAGGGGATCATGCCCGGCGCGTGCGCACCGTCGACCAGGGTATCGACGCCCAGGGAGTTCAGCTGCGAGACGAGTTCCTCGATGGGAAACACCATGCCCGTGGCGCTGGTCGCGTGATCGAGCATCGCCAGCCTGGTTCGCTGCGTGACCTTGGCGAGCACGGCTTCGACGACCTGCTCCGGCGAGGCGACTGGGATCGGCAGCTCGACCGTGATCACGCGCGCCCCGGCGCGCTGGGCCACGTAGCGCAGCGCGTTGGCGCAGGCGTTGTAAGCGTGGTCGGTGACGAGCAATTCGTCGTCGGGCTGAAAGTGCAGCGACCGCAGCACCGCATTCACCCCGGTCGTGGCGTTGGTCACGAAGACCAGGTTCTGCGGCTCACTGCCGATCAACCGGGCCAGCGTTTGCCGCGACTGGTCCAAGAGGGGTTGCGCTTCGTGCACCAGGAACCGAACGGGTTCGGCCTCCATCTGCCGCCGCAGGTCGGCCTGGCGCTCCAGCACGCGCCGGGGACAGGCCCCAAAGGACCCGTGATTGAGCATGGCAATCGCCGGATCCAAGCCCCAAGCATGGGGACAGACGGGAGTCTGCGGATCGAACTCATGGCGGTGCGTATTCATGGTTCGTATTCTGCGGAAATCCGCGACGCTTGGCAAGTGGTGTGGTGGATCGTTGGAACCCAGCGCATTGCAGAGCCCCGGATTAGGCTATAATGGCATCAGCCGTCGGCCCAAGGAGTCTTGCCATGTATCGTTGGACCACAGTCCTCTTGTGGATCGCGCCCGGAATCGCGAATGCCGCCGATCCAACCCCCTGGATCCCCTTGTTCAACGGCCGGAACCTGGATGGCTGGGTGATCAAGTGCCGTCCTGAAGACAACGACAAACGGGGCTATTGGAAGGTTCGCGATGGCTGCATCACGGCCGAGACCCCGCCTGGCAGCAAGCACCACTACATCTGGCTCTTGACGGAGAAGGAGTACGCCGACTTCGAGTTGCGGCTGAAGATCCAGACGTACTCGGACAGCACGGGCAATAGCGGCATTCAGATCCGGAGTCGCTACGACGACGCAGCGGGGGTTCTCGATGGTCCCCAAGTCGACATTCATCCGCCCGGCCCGTGGCGCTGCGGCTTCATCTACGATGAGACGCGCGAGGCCCGGATCTGGTTGTATCCCGACGTAGGCAAACCGGCCAACGCCAAGCCGGAGCACGCGCCGGCGGGCTGGAAATGGCTGTACGCCGACGACCGGGACGCCTGGAACAGTGTGGCCATCGTCTGCCAGGGGACGCGCATCAAGACGGTCATCAATGGCGTGCCGGTTGCCGACTACAACGGGGCCGGGCGTTTGGACGACGAGGCCCATCGCCTGCACAACGTGGGGCTGAAGGGGCAGATTGGACTGCAAATCCACCCGGGCAAACAGTTGCGCATCCGCTTCAAAGACATCGAACTTCGTTCGCTGGACTGACTGCCTGGTGCAGGATGGCAACCGGTTTGGTGAGTACGGAACAGCCGCGACTGCCTGCGGCCACGTTTCAAGGAGGCCCTATGGACCAGATCCGTGAGACGATCGAGCGCATCAGTCCAGACCGCATTCGCGACGACGTGTTCCTGCTGAGCGCGGCGCCGCTGCCCTTCCGGACGGCGAATCGCACCTTGCCGGGCCACAGCAAGTCGACCCTCGACGAGACAGACGACTTCCTGGCGAATCGCCTGACGCTGCATGGCTATGCGCCCTGGAAGGAGGTTGCCAAGGCGCAGGCCTTTGGCTTTGACGCCAGCAAGCCGCGTCGCCGGGCCTACGCCACGCCCGCGTCCGACGCCCCCTGGTACGATCTCTACAACATTTACGCGGAGCAGAAGGGAAGTCAGCGTCCCGACGAGATCATCGTCCTAGTAGCGCACAAGGACTCGCAGAGCTGGTTCGAATCGCCGGGCGCGTATGACAACGCTGTCGGTACCGCGACCATTCTGGAAATGGCTCGCGTGCTTGCCCGGCGCCGTCCTTTGCGGACGATCCGCTTTCTATGGTGCAACGAGGAGCATCGGCCATGGACCAGCGTCTTGGCGGCCGAGAACGCCAAGAAGCGGAGTGATAACCTGATCGCGGTCTTCAATGTGGACAGCCTTGGCGGCAAGTCCCAGGCCGAGATCGACCAGGGAAAGAAGCCCAATGTGACCCTGTATACGACCGAAGAGGGAAAACGCCTTGCCGAGCGGGTCACGCAGGCCAACACGCTGTACGGCATCGGCCTGGAGCAGCGGATTGCGCAGCGCACGCGGCCGGGCGATGACGACGGCTCGTTCGTCAAGGCGGGCTTCCCGGCGGCGATCGCCAACCTGGGCTCGTTTCCGTATGAGGATCCCAACTACCACGACCTGGGCGATACGGCCGATAAGGTCGACATCGCCAACGTGAGCATGGCTGCGCGCGCGATCTTGGCGGCCGTGTTGATCACCGATCGCGACGGTGCGGCTTGAGCGGGATGCAGTGAGCACTTCATCCGAGGCGGCTGCGTCCTACGGCGAACGTGTTGCCCCGCGAGCGCTCCGATGGCCTCTTACGTTGCCAGTCATGCCTGCTTGCGCACCGGCACGGCGGATTGCGGTCGTGGGTGGTGTGCTGGTCAATCGGGGCGCCAGATCGTGGCCTGGATGGTGCGGTCTTCATCCTTGGGGCCGTTGAAGTAGTAGATGGTCACGACCTTGCCGTCGGGCCGCACCACGCTCCGTGGATAGCCCAAATCGCCCGTCAACCCGTCGTCGCGCAAGACGATTTCCGGTCCCCAGGTCCGTCCTTCGTCGGCGGTGATCCTGGCGCGGATTCCACAGGGTTTGCGACGATATCCATAGGTAAGGCAAATCCGCCCGTCGGGTAGTCGCACCAGGCTTGGCGGGTTGCCGCTGATATTGCCGGTGGCCGGTCCGAGGCACGACCAGTGCCGGCCGCCGTCGTCGCTGCGATAGGCGTCGATGAACGCCGGATGTCCGCGACCGCCTTGGCGGATGGTGGTCAGCAACCGTCCGCCCGAAAGCTGCACGGTGGAAGGCATGATGGCGAAACCCTGCGGTTCCGGGCCGATGAGCGAGACCAGTTTCCAGTGGAGTCCACCGTCGGTGGTGCGCGCACAGAAGGGGCGGCCCTCCCGGTCGTCGGCCTTCGCGGCGCTGCCAAACATCACACAGTCCTGTTTGCCCAAGACCAGATAGTCGGTGCGCGCCGAGATCTTCTCGATGCCCTCCACCGCGAACCGGTATGGGCCGCGCCATGTTACACCTCGGTCTGTCGAGGCAAAGAAGCAGGATGGGCCAACGTGGATGCTGAGAAAGTGAAACGCCAGCGCAGCGTCGGGCTGAGCAAAGTCGAGCGGCTCGGTCAACGTGCGCTGCTCCGCCGCCTTCAGGTCCTCGGCAAAAGCAACGGGCTTCTCGATGGACCATGTCTGGCCCCCATCCCGACTGCGCGCCTGCCACCTCTGCGAAGGCCGGCTGCGATCAACCGCGTGGTCGTTCTTGGCCGGCTTATACCAGGCGGCGGTGAAGCCCACCAGGATCTCGTGCCCCCAGGACCACGCTCCACCGTTGGCCGGCCATCCGCCATAGCGTCCCGGTTCCTGGAAGACGATCACGTCCTGCTTCTCACGGGGCGCAACTGTGGGGATGTCTGCCGACGATGCCGTCGATGAACTCAGGTCCAGGGCTGGATTGGCGGCGGCCCCGGTCGCCGTGCAGGGGCCCCACATTACGAGCAGTGCGACAATCGACAGTGCCTTGCTGAGCATGGCGCGAGTTCTCCTTGCGGGACGCGATGGCAGGATGCGAGACTTCAAGCGGGGGTTTGCCGGCGAGCAATCGCAGCGGATCCGTCCTTCAGGCCGCCTGTTGATAGCGGGTCAAGTCGCGGCGCACGAAGAGCAGAACCGTGGCAAATAGGATGGCGGCGGCGACGAGATACACGGCCCCGCCCAAGACCAGGGCGTCGCTCATGTTCTCCACCTCGGAGGCATACCGACCGTGCATGGCCAGCCAGCCGAACCCCATCGTGCCCGTGGCGCCGCCCGCCCAGCCGACCGTATTCATGAAGCCGGCGGCCGTGGCCCTGGCGCGCGGTTCGATCACGTCGTACAGCGAAGCGAAGATCCCGGAATCGTAGAAGCCTTTGCAGAACCCGAAGGCGGCCATGGCGGCCAGGAGGGTGGCTGTGTCCGTGGCGCGGCCGACGAGCGCCACGAATCCCGCGCCCACCAACAGGCCCGTCGCCTGCACCAGGATTCGGCCGCCCGGAAACCGTCGCGCCATACGATCGGCCAGGGTGCCCGCCACAGCGACACTCACCGCGCTGGCGACGTTGATCAGCAAGATCCCCACCAGCCCGGCCGTGGCCAACTCGAACTTGAACTTCTCGATGAGGAAGGTGGTGGTCCAGGTGAGGAAGACCATGGCCACCAGGTTGGCGCCGAAGAACGCCGCCATGAGCAGCAGGGCCGTGGGCCGTTGGAATACCAGCCGCAATGTCTGGCCCAGCGGCAGCCGCTCCTGGCAGGCCGCGGCGGCGGGCGATTCGCTTTGGCCGCGGCGCGGCTCCAGCAGGCAACGCCACAAGACCAACGCCAAAACCATGCCCACGCCGCCAAAGATGTAGAAACCCAGGCGCCAATCATAGTGCATGGCGAGCCACGCCCCGACCCAGCTTCCGGCGATCGTTCCCACGTAGACGCTGGACTGGTGAAAGGACAGCGCTCGCGACCGGGTGCTGCGATCGTGGTAGTCGCTGGTGAGCGACACGGATGCCGGGAAGTAGAACGTCTCGCCAAAACCCTCCAACGCACGGACCATGACGAACTGCCACAGACGGCCGCACCAACCCGTGGTCACGGTGACGAAACTCCAGAACAGGCAGCCGCCCAGGATCAGCTTCTTCCGCTCCACGCGATCACCCACCACGCCTGCCAGCGGAGCGCAGAGAGCGTACACCCACATGAAGGCCGAGCCGATCAGGCCGAGTTGCGACTTGTCGAAACCGAACTCTTCCTGCAGTCGCGGAAAAACCGAGTAGATCGCCTGGCGATCGGCGTAGTTGAAGAAACACACGAACCAGAGCATGAACACGACCCACCACTTGTAGGAAGATCCGCGCGGGGTGACCGGGCCATGAGACTCCGCGGGGGACGACGTCTGGATCTGGGTCATGATGTCGACTTCCTCTTGGTAGCTTTGCGCGCCTTGGCTCGGGTCGCCGTTTTGTGCGACGTCGCATGGGCCGCGCCGGGACTTAAGGTGGAGGTATCGGGATGCTGCAAATCGGACTCGATCCGCTTGAGTTCTTCGCGCACATCGTCGGGCAGGGCCAGGGTCGAGAGACTCTCGCCGGCCGGATGGCGATCCAGGCACTCCAGGGTGTGCGCCAGACTGGTGCGCACGTGTTCCGCCGCGACGGCCCGAGCCGCCTCCGCGTCGCCGCGGCGCACGGCTTCGAGAATCTGCGCGTGGAACTGGCACAACTCGGCCAGGATCGCCTGATCGTGGACCAGGCGTTGCGTGCCGAACAACTCGGTCATGAGGTGGGAATCGCGGACCAGCTTGGCGATGCGGCGATTGCCGGCCGCAAAGATCAACAGGGTGTGAAAGGCCATGTCCGCCGCGAGGAATTCGCGCAGCATGCGGCCTTCCAGCATCTCCTGGTGGGACTGGCAAAGGTGCGCCAAAAAACCTTCCAAGCGCGCGCTGAGTTTGTCGAGCCGCTCCAGATCGGTGGAGGAAATACGCTGCGCGGCCAGGGCGACGGCGTGCGGCTCCAGAGCCTCGCGCAACTCGTACAACTCGACGATCTCCTGGCGCGTAATGCTCCGCACGATCGTGCCGTAGCGCGGCACCTGCTGGACCAGGCCCACGCCCGCCAATTCCCGCAGGGCCTCGCCGACCGGCGTACGGCTGACACCGAGCTCCCTGGCCAGGACGGCTTCGGAGATCACCGTGCCGGGCGGGAACTCTCCGGTCAGAATGCGATCGCGAATATGGTCATAGGCCTTCTGGACCGTGGGGGCGGCAGTCATGATCGGCACGCAGGGCTGCTTTGAGAGTTCCTTTGGGATTCCAGTTGTATCCCAGAACGGCCCGCTGTCAATCCCCAGCCCGACGCTTCGCAGCGAATGAGCTGCCGGCCGCGCGCAACGAATGGGGAGAAGTCCTTGTGGAATAGCGGTTTACGATTGCGGTCGCGACTTCAGGCCGCATACGGTCGGCGTCCGGGGAATTCGGCCGAATGTGATGCCAACGGTGGGACTTGAGGCAGAAAGGCGAATTGCGAACTGCGGGGGCGTAGGTTCCAATAGAGGAGCGGTTTCGGACCCGCCGGCGCATGGTCCCCACCTGGCAATCCCGGTTCTGCCGCGCGGCCCCAGTGCTTCAAGGATGCGTTCGATGGTGAAGAAACACGCGCGCCAAATTCCCGAAAACCGCCGGATTGCGCTGATTGTCGAGAGTTCTGGCTCGGCCGGCCGGGAGTTGTTGCGCGGGGTGGCACGCTACGCGCGCGAGAAAGGGAACTGGTCGATCTACTACGAACCCAGCCATATCCCCGATGTCGTGCCGACCTGGCTCAATCGCTGGCGTGGCGACGGGTTGCTGGCCCGAGTCCGCAACCGCAAGATGGCGGCCCGACTGCTGCGCATGGGCCTGCCGGTGGTCGACGTGCTGGGCAACATGCCCGAGTGGCCGTTTCCCCTGGTGCAGGTCGATGACGCGGGTGTGGCGAGTTTGGCTGCGGAGCATCTCTTGGAGCGCGGCTTCCGTAAGTTCGCCTACTGTGCCATCGGCGACTCGTTTTGGGCCCAGTGCCGGGGGGAGGCCTTCTGCAACACGATCGGCGCGCGAGGCCACTCGTGCGAGGTCTATCAGCTTCCGCGCCGCGATAGCCGGGAGTGGTATTCGGATGCCCTGCGCCGGCGCCTGGGCGATTGGGTCCAACGCCTGCCGAAGCCGATCGCCATTTTTGCCAGCAACGATCGGGCCGGGCACCGGGTGCTGGAGGCCTGCCGGAGTCGGGGGTTGGCGGTGCCGGAAGAGGTTGCCGTTCTGGGCGTGGACAACGACCAAACGATTTGCGAACTGTGTGATCCGATGCTTTCGAGCATCGTGCCGGTCCACGACCAGGTGGGCTATCGTGCGGCGGAGTTGCTCGACCGCTTGATCGCTGGACATCCGCCCGCGGAGCGGCCCGTGTTTCTCCAACCAACGCGCGTCATGGTGCGCCAGTCCACGGACGTTCTGGCGTTGGAGGACCCGGACGTGGCTGCGGCAGTGCGTTTCATTCGCCAGCACGCCTGCCGAGGGATTGGAGTCGAGGACGTGGCGCGGCACGTGGCCTTGTCGGGCAGCACGCTGCAGCGTCGCTTTCATCGCGATCTGTCCCGTTCGGTGCACGAGGAGATTATTCGGGCACGCATCCAGCGTGCCAGCGAACTCCTGGCCGATACGCAGATGCCTCTGGCGCAGATCGCCCAGGTCACGGGCTTTGAGCACCAGGAATACCTGGGAGCGGTATTTAAGGTTCAGACGGGTTTTACGCCGGGCGAATACCGCAGCCGCGCATTGCGCCCGACGAGCGACTTGCGGACAGCGTGAGCACCCAGACCTATGGTGATTCTCTTTTGGGGGTGTCAGCCGCTCGACCTTGGTGATCTTGCCAGCTTCACCGCCGCTGTTGACGGCGTTCCCGTCGCCCCGCCCATCGCTGCAATTCACCACGCCGTTGCCCCCCGTCTTTTCGTTGCCCTGGCGTTAACGAAGCTTCTCGGCTCCCCGTAAGTGCTGGTATAATCGAAGGTTGTTAGCCATTTACCCTATCGTGCGTTGCGATGCCGTGGCTATGACCCTCGAACAATTCGTTCAGCACCTGACCCAGAGCGGGCTGATGTCCGTGACGGACATCTCGTCCTTCCAAGACAGCCTCCCGCCTGAAAAACGCCCGAAGGACGGTGAAGCCCTGGCCCGTGCCTTGGTGCAGGCCAACAGACTCACCAAGTACCAAGCCCAGGCTGTCTATCAAGGCAAGATCAAGGGATTGGTTTTCGGGGAATACATCGTCCTCGACAAGCTCGGCCAGGGCGGGATGGGCGTGGTGCTGAAGGCCCAGCATCGGCGGATGAAGCGGGTCGTTGCCGTGAAGATGATCGCCGGTGCGGCCCTGAAATCACCCGATGCGGTCAAACGTTTCTACCGTGAAGTCGAAGCCGCCGCCAAGTTGATGCACTCGAACATCGTTGCGGCTTTTGACGCCAACGAACAGGAGGGTGTCCATTATCTGGCGATGGAGTTTGTTGACGGCAAGGATCTCGGGGCCATCCTCAAGGAGAAAGGGCCGCTGCCCGTCGTCCAGGCGGTCGAGTGCATCATCCAAGCCGCACGCGGTCTCCAGTATGCCCATGAGCAAGGGATCGTCCACCGGGACATCAAGCCTGCCAATCTGCTGGTGGACAAGAAGGGCACGGTTAAGATCCTCGACATGGGCTTGGCCCGTGTCGGTGGTGTGATGGATGAAGCGGACAAGGATCGCCTCACGCACAGCGGTCAGGTGATGGGCACGCTGGACTACATGCCGCCCGAGCAAGCCCTGGATACTCACCATGCCGATGCCCGTGCCGACATCTATTCCTTGGGCTGCACCCTGTATCGGTTGCTGACCAATCAAGCACCTTACCAGGGCGAAACCGTGGTGCAGATGTTCCTGGCTCATCAGCAGGCCCCGATTCCCTCGCTCTGCAAGGCCCGTGGTGATGTGTCGCCCCAGTTGGACGCCGTGTTTCAGAAGATGGTGGCGAAGAAGCCCGAGGACCGGCAGCAGTCGATGACCGAGGTGATTGCCGACCTGGAACGGTGCATGGGTAAGAGGGCTGGTGCCGCCCAATCCTTGGCTGAGCAGTCCAGCACGGACGATCAGGCGATGCAAGAGGCCCTTTCCTTCCTGAAGGAAACCCCTGGCATCGGCACGGCCTTTGTTGTCGGCAAGAAGAAGGGCACGGGAAGTGCGGACAGAATTCCTACAAAGCCAACGGCAGGCGCAGCTCCTGAGCGGTTGCTGGCGGTTTTTCGGAAGAAGCCCGTGCTGGTTGCGGCTGTTGGTCTTGGGACCTTGGCCGTCGTTGTTCTCCTCTCGGTGCTGATCCGCATTCGCCATCCCGATGGCAAACAGACGACCTTGCGTGTGCCCAAGGGGAGTCGGGTCACGGTCAGCAAGAGTGGCGATGTGGATGTTGAGGTCAAGCAGGAGATTGTTACTCCAGCTTTCAAGGGCGGTTTTGATCCCGAACTTGCTGCACGATCTCCCTCCCCTCGCCCGCTTGCGGGAGAGGGGCCGGGGGTGAGGGCGACTAGCCCCTATCTCGGCCCTGACGGCAACTGGAAGCTCCCGCCCGGTGCCCCTCCTCCTGCCGTTGCTCCCTTCGATGCCAAGAAGGCGAAGGAGCATCAGGAGAAGTGGGCAAAGCACCTTGGCGTGCCAGTGGAAGAAACTAATTCCATGGGGATGAAGCTAGCTCTCATCCCGCCCGGCGAATTCGACATGGGTTCGACGGAGGAGGAAATCGCCTGGGTGCTCAATCAGGGCGACGACCGGGGCGAACAGCGAGGTCAGGACAAGATCAAAGACGAAGGACCACGGCATCGTGTGAAGATCACCAAGCCGTTCTTCCTGGGAATCTATGCGGTCACACAGAGTGAATACGAGAAGGTAATGGGAGTCAACCCGAGTACGTTCACCCAGAAACAGATGGGGGAATCCGCTTTCGACCCGCCCCTTGATCAGACGGCGAGGGACTTCCGGCGGGAACGCATCAAGCTAATGGCAGGTAAGGACTCCAGCCGTCACCCGGTGGAAACGGTTTCGTGGGAAGAGGCAACGGAGTTCTGTCGCAAACTCTCGGCACTGGCCCCGGAGCAAAGTGCGAGGCGGGTCTATCGACTACCCACCGAAGCGGAGTGGGAGTATGCGTGTCGAGCCGGGACTACGACTCGCTTCTACTGGGGCGACGACGTGACGGGCGTGCCTGAAATGGGATGGTTTATCGACAACGCAGGCGGAACGACGCATCCCGTTGGCGAGAAGAAACCAAACCCTTGGGGCCTGTACGACATGTTCGGGAATGTCATGCAATGGTGCAGCGATGGGCACAGACGGGATTACTACAGGCAGTCCCCTTCCAACGATCCCACCGGACCAACGGCCAGCGATGGACGCAAGATCCAGCGGGGGTGCTATCTCTTCGCCAAGCCGCACAGTTTTCGCTCTTCGATGCGTACATGGCACGAACCCTACAGATCATACGCTTGTGGCCTCCGTGTCATCTGCGAGATCGCTTCCAAGGCGCTACCCACCCACGCAGCTATCGACCCCGCCTTCATCAAGGAAGTCGCCGCCCTTCCTCCCGAGGAGCAAGTGAAGCGTGTCGTGGCGAAGTTGAAGGAACTCAATCCTGGCTACGATGAGAAGGAGGAGCACAGCATTGAGGATGGAAAGGTGAAGGTGTTGAAGGTCCTGAACACAACCATCAAGGATATCTCGCCCGTTCGGGCACTCGTCACGCTGGAGCATCTGGAATGCAGTGGGGTACCTGGGGGCCGAAGCAGCCCGCTGGCCGATCTGACTCCTTTGCAAGGATTGCCCCTCCGATTGTTGCGGTGCGGCAATTCGAAAGTGGCCGACTTGTCGCCGCTCTGCGAAATGCCCCTCAGACTCTTGCATTGCGGATACACGGCGGTGACCGACCTCGGCCCGCTCAAGAGCATGCCCTTGACGAATCTCCAGATCCCGCACACGGCAGTCAGCGACCTTTCTCCTCTGAGAGGCATGGCCCTGACTCAGCTTTGGTGCGATGGTACGAAGGTTCAGGACTTGTCGCCCCTCACGGACATGCCCCTGAAAGAGCTTCGGTGCAATTGTGCCCCGAAGCGAGACAGCGAGATTCTGAGATCCATTAAGACGCTGAAGACAATTAACGACCTTCCCGTGGCCGAGTTTTGGAAACAAGTCGATGCGGGCAAAGCACCACCCCCGAAAACGGACTTGGACAAAGCCAACACCACTGACGACGCCTTCATCAAGGAAGTCGCCGCCCTGCCTGCCGAACAGCAAGTCGCCCGAGTCGTGGCGAAGTTGAAGGAATTGAATCCGGGTTTTGATGGGAAGGAGGAACACACGATTCAGGACGGAGTCGTCATGTGGCTTTCAATCAAGAACACCACCATCAGGGATATTTCGCCGGTTCGTGCTTTGGGGAACCTGCAAAGGCTCCATTGTGGTGGCATTGGAATAAACGCTCCCAGCCCGCTCGTAGACTTGACACCTTTGCAGGGGTTACCGCTGGTCTACCTGAATTGCTATTCGTCAGAAGTAGCGGATCTGGCTCCGCTGCGAGGAATGCCATTGACGGGATTGGCCTTCTCATACACGAAGATCACCGACCTCGGGCCATTGAGGGGTATGCCGTTAGTTGACTGCAAGATCAACGATACCCCGGTCAACAATCTCTCATCCCTGCAAGGAACGCCGATTGTCAGTCTTTGGTGTATGAACACCAAGGTGCAAGACTTGTCGCCGCTCGAAAATACGTCGCTCAAGGAACTTCGCTGTCGTTTCGATCCCAAGCGTGACACCGAGATTCTGAGATCAATCAAGACGTTAGAGAAGATCAATGGCCTGCCCGTGGCGGCATTCTGGAAACAAGTCGAGGCGGGTGAAATACCACAGCCCTGGACAAACATGGGCGACAAAGACACTGCCGTAGATGAGTTCTCCACCGAGAGCCGCACCGCCACCGACGACGCCTTCATCAGGGAAGTCGCCGCCCTGCCGCCTGAAGAGCAAGTCGCCCGTGTCGTGGCGAAGTTGAAGGAACTCAATCCAGGTTACGATGGGAATGAGGAACACAGGATCGAGAACGGGCAGGTGGCGATGTTGATGATCAGGAACACGACCATCACCGACATCTCTCCCGTGAAAGCGTTGACTGGGTTGAAAGACCTGGACTTCCGTGGGGAGGCTCCGAACAGGAAGAGCCCCCTTGTTGACCTAGCCCCCTTGCGTGGGCTGTCGCTGAGGGTGTTCAACTGCACCATGTCGGAAGTAACTGACTTGCGTCCCCTTCAAGGAATGCAACTAACGTATCTTAGTTGTTCGATCACAGGAGTAGCCGACCTCACCCCGCTCAAAGGTATGCCATTGAGCAACCTCCAGATCGTTGACACGCCAGTGAGCGACCTCTCTCCACTGCGAGCTATGCCATTGACTCGGCTTCGATGCTATGGCACGAAGGCATCGGATCTGTCATCCCTCAAGGACATGCCGCTTGTAGAGCTTCGCTGCGATTTCGATCCCAGGCGTGACACCGAAATCTTGAGATCAATCAAATCGCTGGAGAAGATTAACGGAACGCCCGTGGCAGAGTTTTGGAGACAGGTGGAATCGGGCAGGATTCCAACTCCAACGACGGGTTTGGACAAGAAGCAGGAATGACTCTGGGATCACCCTGTGCCCCCTCCCATTCCCAGAAGCCCGTTCCTCCTGCCCTTCGATGCGAAGCCCTGACCGTTTTCCCCCTGTTCACGAACCAGAGCAACTGGAGTGCTCGCCACGGGGCTGAGCGAGAGGGGGCCCGACATGTACATCCTCTCCGGATGAGAACACGGCCGAAGCGCCGCGTCCCACCGCTGCTGCCCGAAAACCCTCCCCGCCGAAGACTGTGCCTGTTCGGCACATCCGCTATCAACGTCACCACTCGCCTCTCGGTCAAGCCGACCTCCGCCTTTGCCGTAATGTATATTTTGGAGACGCCTGTTGCGAAAAGCGAACTTCGAACGTATCACGAAAGGAACATCACCATGCGGTTTCTTCTGGCCGTACTGATTGCCGCACTGGCCACGACCGTGGCTCACGCCGAACGATATGCAAGCACCACGGCCTCCGGCAAACAAGTCGTCGCACATACGCGTCTGGCCCCCGTGGTCGTACACAGGGTCTTCCCGCCTTATGGATTGGGAAAGCACGTGTATGAGCCCCGCGCCAACAACAGCCGGGAATCCGTAATGCGGCCTGGCCCGAATCAGAGCAGCGCCGCTCAATAGTCCAGCGGAACCTCAACCCGACCGCCGCCCCAATAGTGGGGAACCGGCGGTCGCGGCCTTTCTTGGTTTGAATGGGCCCAACTTGGTTCAGGTCGCAGCCCCCCCACCCAAGAGCCCTATTCTCCCAGGCCCACGGCCAGCCTCTCATTGACGCCTCGCGCTGCCTTTGCTAAAAGAAGGGTTTGCTCGATAATGCTGCGCCCCCACTGGCATCATGCCAGCCGGGCCCCCAATCGATGATTCGCCCAGGCGGCAGGCAGCGGCCGGTATTGGCCGTATCGATCGCCGCGGGCATTGTTCACCACGGCCAACAGGAGTCACCATGTCGATTTGCGAACGGAAGAAGGAACTGAAGCGCCGCCGCCACCGCAAGCTCAAGCTTGGCAAGCTCGAACGCAAGGTCAAGTCCGCGACCGTGTCGGAGAAGACGGTGATCGCTGAGAAGATCCGTAACCTGACGCCCGGTTGTGGCGTCATTCTCCACAATTGGGGCCTGGACAAGCGCTAGCCTGCTGCGTCTTCCGTGGTGATTGGGGCGGGCCAGGCCAACCCGCTCCCTTCCGTCAGCCCGGACGTTTGGGCCTGTCATTCGCTCAGATACGCCGCCTGGTCGGCGCAGATCCGGCCCGTGGCTTGGTGATACAACCATCCGCCGTTGCCGGTCGACTGGGGCGGTGGAAACGCGTCGACAGCCGTCACCTTATTGCTGCCGGTAAACGGATTGTTGGGGATTCCAGCCGGCAGATAGGGGCCGTGTGGATAGCGCCGGCCAGACTTGCCCGGCACGCCCATCGCGTCGGTCGCATTGACCAATTGCGGGAAGCCGTTCTTGTAGAGCAAAGGCACGTTGCCCCGGTGCTCCAATTTGTAGCGTTCGATCTGCTCGCGAAACGTCCGTAGATTCTGTCGCAAAGTGACCTCGGCCGCCTGGGTCTGGACCTCATCCAGAATCGGGGCCGCGGCGGCCGTCAGTGCGCCTAGGGACACGACGATCAACAACGCGTCGAAGACGCCAAAATCCTGCCCCCAGACCTTCACGCGCCACACGCAGTAGGCCAACACGATCAGCGCAGCCAGGACCGCTAAGCCCGGCGTCACAAGTCGCTGACCGCTGTCCAACTGCAAAAAAGACACGCGAAAACACACTCCTTATGCACGGGGGTTCACAAACCCTCGCATCTCGGGTAGGTATGGCCGTTGGTCCGGCCCGAAGCAGGCCGACGTCTCAGGTCAATGACTCGGGTCGCGGCAGCGTCACACTCCAGCCATCCAACAATGTCCCTTTCTGAACTATAGGTTCTAACGCAAAACGGGTAGTCCGATGGTATCGATTTTGACGATCGTGACGGGCCTCGGACTGGGCCTTTGCGCCTCCCAGGCCGCCGCGGCGACATTCACTGAGACGGGAGATCAACTGGTTCTGCAGACCACGGGGTGGACCCTGGCTTTGGACGCACCCCACGGCGCAATCCGCCGCATCGAGGACCGAACCGCTTCCGGAACACTGTTGCGTGGTGGGCCAGACCTATGGACCATCCAGCGGCACAATCAGCCACAGATCAACTCTGGTGCCTGCCGCCTGCGGCACGCGTGGAACGCGTCGGCACGCGAGTTGACGCTGCAATTCGACGCTCCCGAAGCGGCCGTCAGACTTGTCTGCCAGGCCGCCGACGAGGGCCCCGCGTGGCGCGCCGAGGTCCGCATGAAGCAGGGCACGATGCTCGGCTGGCGTTTTCCCGCCGAATTGGAATTCGATGTGCCCGGCCTCCAGCAATTCGTCTTCCCCGAAAATCTGGGCCTGTCCTTCGCGCGTCCTTTTTTCGAGTCGAACGCCGCCGGCATCCGACGGCACTCCATAGGGCCGGCCGGCCTGCAGCAGATCGCCGGCGACCGCTGCCAGATGCGGCCGCTGCGCGACGCCCCCGTTCCACTCCGGCCCGGAAAGGACGCGGCCGGTTGGCTGCCCGACTGGTATCTGAAAGAGATGGCGCGGTGGCAAGTCATCGCCAACCGCTGCCCGGCCGGCGCCAAGCACGATCTATCGCTGGTCGAGACGGAGCACGGCACCTGGCTCTCAGGATACCGACTGGGCGGCTGGGGCTGGCTATTTCGGTTTGGCGGCATGCTTCGCGAGCCCGATTCCCGCGCGCAGATGGCCAGCGTCATCGCGACCTTATCGCGGCTCTACCGCACCGCGCCTCAATCCGGCAGCGAGGTGCCTGTTCCCGACGGCCTGGCCGGCAAGGCCCCCGGTCGATGGGCGGAGCCGCCGCGGCGGATCGGCCTGCTCCAACCGCGACCCACGGCGCGTCCTGGCACCAGGCAGCGTCCCAATCCCACGCGTTGGCAAACCCAGCTCGGCCAGGAAAAATGGCTGACCGCCGCCGGCATCGAGATTGTCCCCTTGCGCGACGCGGCGGCTTTGCGCGCCGCCGTGTGCGAACCGCGGCGTTGGTTTGCCATCGTCAATACGCAGGCCGAGGGTTTCCCTGCCGAATCGGCCGACGAGGCGAAGTCGATGCTCGCAGCAATCCGCGACTACGTGCGCCACGGAGGAATTTGGTGGGACGCGGCGGGCGGCTACTCATTCTACGCAGCCCTTCTCTCCGGAGGGGACGCGGCCTTTCGCACGGCGAGCCGCGATTTCTGCGACTTTGCAGCCCTGCAGAGCACGGCCGGACGTTGGGCCCTGTTTGGCGTTCAGAAGCCGGAAGACATCTTCGTGCCGTCGGGCGCCGAGTTGGGCTCAAGCGGATCAGCCGGATCGCGAGTCGGCCGCTATGCCCACTCCTTCACCGCCTTTGCCACGCCCGGTCAGTCGGTGCAATTGCCGCAACTGCAGATGGTGCTGGGAAAGCCGCATCGCGAAGCGCTGCGCGACTACGGTCGGCGCAACGGTTTTGCGCGCACGCTGACCGACAAGGCGAGGCCCGAGTTGGTAGAGGCCTTGAAGAGGACGATTCTGCTCAAGGTCGAACCGAGGAAGCTGTCGGAGACCACCCAAATCGCCGCCGGCCTGCGATTCCCCGCGTTGGTCCATATCTCCAACTACCTCCGCGGCGGTTTCGACAAGCAGTATCCCGACCATCTGCCCCCGCACCCCGACGCCGGCACGGCCGACGAACTGGCCCAACTCATCCGCACCTGCCGCGACAAAGGGCATCTTTTCATGCCCTACACCAATCCGACCTGGTGGTGCACCAACCCCAAGGGGCCGACCTTCGAACAGCAGGGCGACGCCCCCTTGTCGCGCGACTTCGAGGGCCAGGTGTATCCCGAAAGCTATGGCTCCAACGTAACCCAAGGCTACACGATCTGCGCTTGGCACCCGGCGGTGCGCGCCGCCAATGACCTCATCCGCACCCAGTTCACCCAACAGTACCCGGTCGACGTGTTGTTCCAGGATCAAGTCGGAGCGCGCGGCCACCGCTGGGACACCAATCCAGCGGCCCCACACGCGGGCGCCTACCTGGAAGGCATCCACCGCATCGCCCAGGTCGATGCCAAGACGATTCCCCTCGGAACCGAGGACGGCCATGATCGCCTCATCAACCACGAGATCATGTTCTGCGGCCTGAGCGCGCCGTGGCTGCCCAATCGCCCCCACAACGCTCACGTCCTGTACGAAGATGTGTGGCCCGACGATGCCTGGCGGATCGAGCCCTTGGCCCTGTTCTTGGCCCACGACAAGGTGCTCTTCTATCATCACGACCTGGGCGGATTCGTGCGAAACCGGCTGGACCTTTCCATGAGCCTCGCCCTGGGCTACAGCCTGAGTTGGCGAACCCGATCGACCGCGCCGCCCCAGGCCGAGGTCGACTGGCTGGAACGCCTGTGCCGCGTGCAGGCCGCCATCGGCCCGCAGTGTGCCGGACAGGCGCTGACCGATTTCGACTATCTCGCGCCGCGCGTGATCCGCAGCCGTTGGGGCCATTTGGAAATCGTGGCCAACCTGTCGCCGGACCCGTGGCCGCTCGATACCGCCACGACGATTGCCCCCGAAGGTTTTTCCGCTCGATCGCCAGACCTGGAAGCCGGCATCTTCGCGCGCCGCGCCGGCCGCGACTGCCCCGGCGGCCTCTGGCTAATCCGTCAGAAAGGCCCTACAGGCTGGCAAGAATGGACGGCTGGCGGCGAGAATCCATAAGCGGCGCACGCCGATGCCTTCCGGGAAAACGCCGCGATCCCGAAAACCGCGAGCTGCCCGCCGCCCCAGTCAACACACGTCAGACACGCTGCCGCCTGCTTCGTGTCTATTGCGGAAAGTCCACGCCGGGTCATCCTGAGCCGCGGCGGGTCATCCTCTGAGCGCAGCGCGGGATCTCGGACCAGGCGAGTTCTTCGCTCCGCGCAGAATGACAGAACTCCATGCGACCGTCCGCAGACACTACTTCGCCGGCGCGCCCGCTTGCAGCGTTTCCTCCAGCCTGGGCAGATTACAGATCGGCAGGGCCCGGATGGCCGCCAGCCAATGATCAAACGGGACCGTCTTGATGTCAAAACCGGGTGCGGCCCAGGCCATCACGCCCGCCTCGCCCACCGACGGCTGGCACACGTCCAGCGAGTCCCAGGTGGTGGCCAACAGGCCCAGCATGTCGTGCTTCAGTGCCTTGTCGAGCAAGCCGATCGTATTGGCCTTCTTTTTCCAGGGACAGACGATCACCGGGAATCCCTTGTCGTGGAAGTACTTGGGCACCGGCCAGTCCGCCGAGTCGTAGTTCCACGCGGCCAGAATCACGTCCTTGGGCAGTTGCGGCAATGCCAGGTGGGTATTGAACGGCGGCACGCTGCCGGCCGGCGACAGGCGGCCCAACTCAGGGTGTTGTCGCTGCAGGAACATGTCGTGCCACATGATGATCCGCACCTTGCGCTGCGCAAAGTAGTCGTACATCTTCTGCACGTGGTTGACGATCAGCTTCACCGGGTCCTCGCCGTGGATCTTGCCGCTTTCGGGCAGCCCGCGGTGGCCCCAGGCTTCGTCCATGCCCACATGGAAATACCGCGCCGGGGCAAACAACTCCAACAACTCGCCGTAGCGATCGAAAAGGTGCTCGTAAATGGCCGGATTCGAGAGCCGGAAGGACCAGCCGTCCTCCTCGTACAAGTCCTTGAACTGCGGATAGCGATCCAGTACTACGTGTTCGCTGGACCGGTTGCGCATCCCGCTGGCGTGCCCCCAAGAATTGAGCATGGGGATCATCTCCATGCCCAAGGCCTGCCCCAATTGCACCAGGGGCCGGATCTGCTGGGGTGTGTAGGTGTTTTCGTAAGCCGTTTCGGGGTGCTTCTTCGATTTCAGCGAGGCCCACGGCTCGATCACCACGGCGTTGTACTTGAAACGCGCCGCCAGGAGGATCATCTGCCGCACCGCCGCCAGTTCGGTGTTCGGAAAGATACAGATATGCACTCCGCGGAACGCCAGTTGCGGATAGTCGACAATTTCCACGCCGCGCACCTGCTTTCCCGAGCCGTTTGCGTCCGGCCCGACCAACTGCAAGAGCGTCTGGCAGCCGTAGATCAGGCCACGTGTAGATTGGGCCAGGATCACCGCGCGGTGCGCGTCGACTTCCAGCAAGTAGCCTTCGTCGACGTTCCGCGGCACCGGCCACCGCTCGCGCCCGGCAAGCGTCTTCAACGCTTCCTGCCCTGCCGGCGACTGGGCCAGCACCAGTTGCACGCAACGGGCCGGCGCGTCGGGAACGCTCGCCGACGGGCTCCACGCCACGCCGTGCAAACGCTGCAATTCGGCGGCCAAGAGGCGCGCCACTGGCTGTTCCTGGGCACCCGTCGCGACGATCGCACCGCCCGGAGCCAAATCCAGACCCGCCGTTGTCCAGCGCACCTCGCGCGGCGGCGGACTCAACAACGGTTGGCTGGCGTCGGCGGCAGGTTGAAAGGCGACCGCCGCCAACAGCCCGGCGAGCAGCGCGACCCTTCCGGATCGTTCGCTTTGCCGTCCAACAGCACATGTCCCTGTGAATCGTGGCGCTAAGCTCGTGTGCATCGCAACGGCTCCCTGCAATGAATGGGCGTGGGCGTGATTCGCATCGGCGGTCGCACGAAGGCCGAAAATGGAACACTTCCTGCAACCATGGGCGTTATACGTCCGCTGTCGGGCATTCGTCAAGAAAATGCCCGTTCCCGGCCATCCAGTCGCCACCGAGACGATACATTGCCGGCCCGGAATAGAACAACTGCGTGCGGCTTCGCGGCATTGGGCTATAACAACGCAGACCGCAGCTTCGCCGGCCGAGGGCGACATCCCGAGGATCTGCGCCACGACGCCTTGGCCTACGCCCAGAACTATGTCCTACCGCGCCGCGGGCCGAGGCGGCAGCCCGGTTGCGAACTGGCTCAGGTACCCCGCCTGCTTCACTTCGTCCAGATACGGCTGCAGGTAGTCCCAGGTGAAGAAGGCCGCGCCGTGTACTCCGCAGCGTTTGCCGATCTGCAAGTAGTCCGGGATTTCCTTGGCCGATTCGATCTGCCCGTGGCTGGTCTTGATCCCCATGCACATGGTGAACTCCACTGGCCTGCCAGTCTCCTTGAGCATGGCGCCCACCGTGCGGAACGACTCCTCCAACTTTTGCAGATACTGTTCGCCCTTGTTTTTGGGGAAGTAATACGCGGTCAGGTTCAGCATGTCCACGTATCCGCGCTGCGCCCAGGTCCGCCAATCGCGCGTTCCTTCGAGTTCCTGGGCCCCCCACATGTAGACGGCAATCCTCGGCGCCGGCCGCAGGCCGCGCAATGCCTCGCTGGCCTGGCCCACAAGTTCGGTGAGCGACTCGCGTTTGAAGACCTTCAATGCGTCGCGATACTCGCGGCCGCCGCGAGGGAACTTGTCGGCCGGATGCGCTTGGTCGAAGCCTGCCTGCGACACGGGATCCATCAGGGCCTCGTTGCCCGGGTAGCGGAAATAGTCCAGCAAGACCCCCTCAGGCTCGTACCGAGTGGCGACTTCCTTGATCATCGCCACGACCCATTTGCGCGCCTCCGGATGGCCAGGCGAGATGAACCCCATCGGCTCGCCCGCCTTGTCGCGCACGGCCCAATCCGGGTGTTCTTTGAGCGGGCCAGCTAACTGTGTATGGCCGCTAGCCAGCACGCAGATTGCCGGGTAGATCTGCAGCCCGCGCTGCCGCCCTTCGCGAATCATCACCGCCAAGGGGTCCCAATCGCCGTACGGCCGGTCGGCCACCACCTGGCTCGGATAAAACGCCTTCTTGTCTGTGCTGACCACAAAAGGGATCATCACCTTCAGCCCGGACTGGCGAAAGCGATCCAGGCTCTCGGCGATCGAGCGCTCCCTTACGGATTGCTCGGCCTTGCCGTCGAACAACCTGGACGGCGACATATACGCGCCCAGGAACGGTTCGTCCGCCTGGGTCACGGCCGAGGCCAAACAACTCGCTGCTGCCAGAACAGCCACTGCTAGACACGACAAACCGCTTCTCATCATCGATTCCTTGTTTCTGATTGCGTCCCGGGTAAGTAATGCCATGAGGCCGACCAACGGGAGGCTGGTCCTCCAGGGCAACGAATGGGACGGCTGCGACATTGCCTTTCTGGCACCCAATAGCTCCGAAATGGCGTATCTATCGTTTCTGTTCGACCTTTTCCGGTGGCGCGAACTCGCCGCTCATCGCCTGCGGTAGCCTGCGCACCTCGCCCGCCTTGTTGCAGAAGTACAGCCGGCACGGCGCCGACTTGTCGTGCCCATGCCCGTCCGCCCACAGCCCGTAGAACTCCGGATGAGCGTCCAGCACGCGGCGAACATAGCAGTGATTGTGTGCGCTGCCGTGGGTGATCTGCTGGGCCTTTTTCCAGGTCGCGCCTTGGTCGTTGCTGGTCCACACCGCGACCTCGCCTCCGCTCCGCCACAGTTGCGGCCCCGGCTCGGTGGGGCCGATGACCCGCCACATCCCGTCGTCTTCGATATAAAGCGCGCCGCAGTCGAAATTGTGCGACGACGTGGTCACCGGGCAAAAAGTCCAACGGTCGCCGATCCAATGCGCGACCGTCCATGTACGCGGCTCGCCTGGCCCTTCGTTGGTTTGCCCCTCGGGTGAAGTCAAGAACAGGATCGCCGGCCGCCCCTGGCGATCGAACGTCAAGTGCTGGATGTAGACCTGCAGATGCTCGGCCCAGTAGTCGCGCACCAAGGCCGAACACTGCACTTCGCGAATGGGCGGCGCAAAACTCTTCCCATCGGCCGTCTGCCAGGTCCGTCCCATGTCGTCGCTCTGCAGATAGAACAGGTTCGAGCGGCTTCTCGTTCGCCCGATCCAGTTGTTGATGGCCGTGGCCACGCGCGTGCCCTGCGCCGCGGTGAACTGATACAGACCGTGCCCCGGCTTGTCGCCCTCGCGGCCTACCGTCCAGGCGCCCAGTTGACCGGGCGCCTTCCAGGTCTCAGGGTCGCCCAGGCTCTTGCCGTCGGGACTCGTCAGCCAGAAGGGCTCGCGATTATGGTCGTACTTGGTGAAGAACAGCAAGAAGCCCTTGTTCGGTATCCACCACGCGTTGGGATACGTCATCGGCGTGGCGATCACCAGTTCGAAGCTCTCGACGCTGTATGGCTCCTTGGCGCGATAGACATAACCATTGTCCCCGTGACCGCTCACGAAGACCCACACGTGGCCGTGACCGTCGACCGAAATGGTCGGGTTCCTGTGGGCATCGCCGATCTGCCCTGGCTTGAGATGGCACTCGCCCCAATCATGCACGATCGTTGGGCGCGGCACCACGCCGCGCTCGTGGTCGTAGTAGGAGGCCATGGCCTGCAACCGCTGTTGACCGGCCACCGTGCCCCCGTAGACGAAGAATGTCTTCTTGGCCTCCGAGCGGTAGATGGCAAAGGGCGAGTGCTGAGAAGGGAAACAGGCATATCCGCCCCCATACTCCTTCAGGCCGTACCAGATCCCGCGATAGCCGTCGGCCGTGGGGTTGGCCGCCGCAGCCGATCTCCCGCATTCCACCGCAGACAGCACCCCCACCAGCGACAGCATCCCCAGCACGGTCAGACTCCCTCTCATCGGATCAGTCCTTTCGTTATGGTTCTTGGACCGCGGTCTTGGCGTGCGCGGCCGAGGTTCCCAGATGCATGCGCACGACGAAGAACGGGAATCGCCCGCGACGGTCAGCCCTTGTTCGCGTGCCGCCTGCAGGTGCCGAGCGATCACCACATCGGCGGCAGCATGCGAAGGATTGGCCTGCTGGATGTAGCTCACGCCCAGCAGGGGGCAGATTCTCCTCTCGGGAAATCCTCGGCAGTCCGACAATTCCCGCGCACAAGGCGTTTCGCGGCCAACGATTGCGTCTCAGGCAAGTAATACCGTGAGGCCCACCAACGGGAGGCTGGTTTCCCAGGGCAACGAACGGAACGGCTGCGACATCGCCTTTCTGAAACCCAATAGACCCGCGCGATTCAGTACGCATGCCAATCAGACTCGCAGAGGTGGTAGCGGGCCGTTCTTCCTCCCTTCGAGGCTAGACGACTCGCACCCCCCACGCAAGTACGCGGATGCGCAATTCACGACCTTCTCGCGCGTCACTCTCTGCGCTGGCCATGCCGCGGCCCTCCCGGAGCGCCGGTCCGCGTCTCGGCCGCAGTCGCTGCTCGGCTGGAACTACTTTCCGCCAAGTCCCAGCAAGCGTCGCGTGAAGTCGGCATTCCGACGAGCGTCCGCAACGCGATCCTTCGTGGGGCTGCTCGTCTCCAGCACGATCCAACCCTGATAGCCAATCTCCTGAATCGCCTTGGCGATCTCGGGGAAGGCCACCTTTCCCTCACCCAGGAAACTGGGATTGTCCTTGAAGTGGATGCTGGCAATCTGCCCCTTCAGCAAACGGATCTCGGCCGGTACATCGTAGCCGTTGTTGGTCGAGTTGCCCACGTCGTAATAGACACGCACGCTGGGGTGTCCAATCCGTCTTACAATCTCCAGGTTCTGCTCGGCTGAGAGTGTGTTTTCAATCGCCAGGATCACGCCAGCCTTCTCCGCGCGCGGGGCCGCCGCCTTCAAACGTTCCACAATCACATCCACGTCGCCCGGCTTCACCTTGCCGTCCTGGCGCAAATCGCCTTTTCCAAAGAACGCGACCAGGATCACCTTGGCTCCCAAGTCCTGCGCCGCGTCGATGCTCTGTTCCAGCCAGGCCGGCCCGCGCGGATCGCTGGCCAGGGGACACGAGTTGAGCAACCCCATCATCAGGGAGGAAATGACCAGGCCCGTCTCCTGCATCTGCTGCTTGTAGCGCTGGCGCACGGCCGGATCGGCGATTTCCAAGGTGTCGGCCGCGTTGCCGACACGGACTTCCACCCCCGCCAGGCCAATTTCCTTGGCCTGCGGTAAGTCCAACATGCAGGCCCCCAACCGGATCGGCCCCGCTGCAGGGACGCCCGCCCACGAGTTGCCCAAGCCAAACAACAGTCCACTGACACAGGTCCCAAGCAGAATCCGAAGCAAAATCATGCGTGGTTTCCTTTCAACCGGCGTTGAGTTGTCCCCTGTTCACACTTGGCAAAGTTGTCCCGTGACGTACTATTGTCTGCGGGAACCCGCACGTTTGCTGGGAAATGCGGGTTGGACGGAGGGCCGCTCATGCGCGGCGTCCTCCGAGTGCCCCTACCGCGACGGCCACTGCGCAAACCACGTGCCGCCGGGCCCCGTTTGGGCCCTTCGGGCTGGCCGCGTCGGTTGCGATTGGTCGATGTATTGTAAGGGGTCGGAGGCCCGTACAGGAAAGGGTCCGGAACAAGAATTCCATGTGGCTCGCGCAAGGCACAGAACAGCCCGACACCCCCTTGCATAGGGACCTGGACATCGCCTCCGGCGTCCCCGTGCAGATGCCCTTCGACGGCGACTGGACCTGGGCCCCTGAACGGCTCCCCCTTTCCGCCGGGAATGTCTCGTCCGAAAGTTCCGAGCAACCCCTGAACATGCAGCAGCTTCTGCGCGACTTGTTCGCCTACGACGCCTGGGCTACGGCTCGAGTCATCGAATCCTTGGAGGGCAAGGCCCGGACTGGCGATCGTGTCCTGGAACTGCTGGCCCACACTCTGATTGCCAAGCGTGTCTGGCTGGTCCGCATAGCCTGCGGCGGGTCCGATAGCGTGCCGATCTGGCCGCAACTCTCGCTGCTGGAGTGCCGCGAATTGTTCTCCGAGGTGGAATTCGAACTGACGGCCTTTCTGGCCCAGCCCGCAGAGGACTGGCAGCGGCGCGCCATCCGCTACCAGAATCAAAACGGGCAGGAATTTGTCAATTCTCTGGCCGAGATCCTCTTGCATTTGTCCCATCACGCAGCCTACCATCGGGGACAGATTGCCGTGTTGATGCGTCAACGCGGCTGGGAACCGGTCAACACCGACTACATCACCTACGCTCGCCAGAAGGCTGCGCACGCCCTGAGCGGACCGCAAACCGCTTAGTCCCGCTGGCCGTGGGCGCGCGTGTCGGACATGTGCGCGCACCACTGCGTGACGGGCAATCCGCAGATGCGTCGGCGTCCCGGGGCCCTGTGCGTTCCTGCCCGCCCTGCGCGCCAAGCCAAACCTCCCTGCGATTCTGGAGTCCCTTCCATGCGATGTCTCGCCGTTCTAGTCTGCCTGAATTCACTCCTGCCTGCCGCGGCCTCCGCCGCCGAGTCCGATTCCACTCGCCAGGCCCAAGAAACCCTGCGCAAAGCCGTGCAGTTCTTCCATAGCACCATCGCCACCGAAGGCGGCTATCTGTGGCGTTACAGCGCAGACCTCTCCAAACGCGAAGGCGAAGGCAAGGCGACCGCCACCCAGGTCTGGGTCCAGGCGCCGGGCACGCCCAGCGTGGGCCGGGCCCTGCTGGCCGCCTATCGGGCTAGCGAGGATCGGTTCTATCTGCAGGCCGCGATCGACGCCGGCATGTGCCTAGTCCGCGGGCAGTTGCAGTCCGGTGGCTGGAACTACTCCATCGAGTTCGATCCCGCGCGACGCAAGAACTTCGCGTACCGCGTGGACGCCGCCTCAACCGAAAAGCGTCCGGCCAAGCCCCCCTTCAACACGACCACCCTGGACGATGACAACACGCAATCGGCCTTGCGATTCCTGATGGCCTTGGACGAGGTTCTGGAATTCAAGAACGCCACCATCCACGAGACCGTCCAGTACGGCCTGCAAGCTGTGCTCGCGGCCCAATATCCCAACGGCGGTTGGCCCCAACGGTTCACCGCCCCGCCCGATCCGGCCCTCTTCCCGGCCAAGCAGGCCTCGTATCCGGACGAGTGGTCCCGAACCTGGCCCAAGGAAGACTACAAGGCCTACTACACCCTCAACGACAACTCGGTCGCCGACACGATTGAGACCATGTTGCTGGCGGCGAAGACCTACGAGGACTCACGCTATCGGGCAGCGGCCGAGAAGGGGGGCGATTTCATCCTCCGGGCGCAGATGCCCGAACCGCAACCCGCTTGGGCCCAGCAATACAATGCCCAGATGCAACCTGCTTGGGCGCGCAAGTTCGAGCCGCCCGCGGTCACCGGTGGTGAGTCGCAGGGGGCAATGAAGACTCTGATGCGTCTGTACGTCGAGACGGGCAACAAGAAGTACCTCGAGCCGATTCCCGCTGCCCTGGCCTACCTCGAACGCTCGCGGCTGAGCGACGGTCGCCTGGCCCGATTCTACGAACTCAAGACCAACACGCCGCTCTACTTCACCAAGGACTACCGGCTGACTTACGACGACAGCGACATGCCCACGCACTACTCCTTCAAGGTGGCCTCGACGCTGGAGAGCCTGAAGCGAACGTATGAAAGGCTGGCGCAGGCGAAAGAACCGTCCACCCAGGCAGAAAAGCCTGCCAAACGGCAGCGCAAGAAGGGCGTCGTTAAGGGGTTGGAATCTCAGGTGGCCAAAGTCGTGACCGCGTTGGACGCCCAGGGCCGCTGGGTCGACAAGGGGGGCATGCGCTACCACGGCGACGCCGACACCACCCAGCAAGTCATCGACTGCCAGACCTTCATCCGCAACGTGATGCTCCTGAGCCAGTACCTGGAGGCCAGCCGTTGACCATCGCCGTTACTCCCATCCCCTTTCCCGTTTTTCCCCTTTGCCTTTTCTCCTTGTTACACCAAGAGCCCGCCCCCCCACCACTTGCCGCCAGCCCAGCGATCCGCTACAACTTTGGGGGGTAGGGTGATCCATTCGCCCTGTCCGCGGGATGATGCACCAGGATCCTATTGGGGAGGATGAGCCGATGGCACGTGGTCGATGCCTGCTGATGCCGTTTACCGTGGTCTTGATCCTTGCCGTGAGCAGTGCGGTCCTGGCCGCAGACAGTGTGCTCCAGGCCATTCCCAAGAATGCCCTGGGATTCGTGGTGGTCAATCGCCTAGCCAAGACCGATGCCAAGTTGCAGACCTTCAGCCAGGCCCTGCAGTTGCCGATCCCCAGCAGCATGGCGATGCTCAAGACCTCGGACTTGGGCGAAGGGTTGGACGGAAATGGCGCTGCAGCCATGTTCTTTGTCCAGATCGACGAGGAAGACATTGAACCCGCCAGCGTCCTGCTTCTGCCGGCACCCAACTACGCTGGGCTCATCAAGCAGGGCGACGCCGGCAAGAGTGACCAGAAGGTCAGCCGAATTCAGTTCCTGGGCAGCACCTTTGCGGTTCGCAAGTTGGGCCCCTTCGCCGCCCTCGCCCAGACGCAGCACGAGAAGATCCTCGAGTCCTTGACGGAGCCGGCCGAGATCCCCGCCGAGGTTCGCCCCCTGGTGGCCTGGATCGACGACAACGATGTCGCGGCCGTGCTCATGCAGCACGGGATCAAGGTGTTTGCCACATACGTGCAGACCCAGATCTCCGATGTCAAAGAGACGCTCAGTTCGCTCGGAGACGAAGGGCAGGTCGTGGGCACGATGCTGGCGATCTACGACCAGCTATTCGGGCTGGTCAAGAAGGAGGCGTCGGCACTGTCCCTGGGGTTGAAGATCGAACCCGGCAACACGCTGCGAATCGCCTCGCGCCTGCGTGCCCAACCGCAGGGCAAATTGACCGCCGTCCTCAGTCAGATTGGCCCTGCCAACCAGGATCTGCTCTCCGGACTGCCCCAGAACGACTATGTCCTGGCCCTGGGTGGACGGATGCCTGAAGGCCTCTCCAAGGCCCTCCTCGAGTGGTCCACACAGATGATGGTCCAGATGCGCTCGATCTACGGGTTGAACGAAGCCCAGGCGCGCAAGATGGCCGAATTGTCCTACGGCACTTTGCCCGACATGAAGTCCATGAACTTCCTGCTGGCTGTCGGCCAAGACGCCAAGACGCCCTTGCTCCACGGCTTGCTGGGCACGATTCAGGTCACAGACTCGAAGAAGTTCCTTCAGGAGTACCTGAAGCAGATCAAGGACCTCACCCAGTTGGTCCAAGAGGCGAAGACCGACCGGCTTGGAAAGACGGAGGCCCAGAAGGTCCAGATCCAAGGCTTGGACGCCGTGAAAGTCGTCATGACCATGCCGCAGCTCCCGGGGCCGGGGCCTGCCCAGTTCGGCGAAATCATGCAGAAACTCTTCGGCGCGGACGGAAAGATCACCGCCCACGTGGTGGCGGTCGATCGGACGCACATCGCCATGATCTATGGCAATCAGGATCTGCTCGGCCAGGTGACCCAGGTCCTCAAGGGTTCGCAACCCGGCCTGCCCACGGAGTTGCACCTCGCTAAGACAGCCGCCCTGCTACCCAAACAGGGGCAGATGATCGGTTACTGGTCGTTGCCAGGCACCATTGGCCTGGTCAATCGAGCCATCGTCGCTTTCGGCCTCGACCAGCAAGGGATCAAGCCCTTGCCCGAACCTCCGGCCGCTCCGCCCATCGGCTTTGCCGTGACCGTTGCGCCGGAAGAGATCCAGAAGGAGGTGGTCATTCCCGGCGAGTTGCTTCAGAAGGCGCGCCGGTATGTGATCGAAGTCATTATGGCCATGCAGGGACAGCCATGAGTGAGCCCGCTCGCGGCGTGGTGAACCGTATTCGTTCTTTTCGCGTCTCCGCGATTCGCCTTGGCTGCCTGTGTTTGGTTGCGGTCTTGGCTGGTGATGAGCCGCTGCTGGCCGTCCCACCGCAGCACGCGCAGTGGGAAATGACCTTCTGCGACGAGTTTGCCGGCGACCGCCTCGATTTCAAGGTGTGGGAGTCCCAGGCCGGACCGCGGTCCCCTGACGATATCGAATCGCGTTGGCCGGAGAACAACGTCGTGCGCGACGGGGTGCTGTATCAGGTCACGCGGCGCGAGTCTGTGCCGCGCGGCGGCAAAGATTGGACCACGGCTCACATTTGGACCCGTACCTTCCAGCAGCAATTCGGCTACTTCGAAGCGCGCATGCGCTACGGCAAGTATCTGAACAATGCCTTCTGGCTCTTCCGTCCGATGGGCCAGCGATTCGCCGAACCGCCGCACTTCGAGATCGACATCAACGAGGGGCACACGCCCCGCGATGTCTGCATGACTTTCCATCATTACTTCTTCGTCGAGGGCACCAAGGACCTATCCCAGAACCACCACAGTCACGTCCAGCGGCCCAGCGAGACTGAGCTGCCGACAGGTTCTCGGACCGGCCCTATTGCGTCTCAGGTAAGTAATGCCGTGAGGCCGACCATCGGGAGGCCG
>CALARR010000213.1 GCA_937889015.1 uncultured Planctomycetales bacterium
TCGGCAAGATCCACGCGCACGCCGCGGAGCTAGTCAAGGCATAAAGCCCCGGCCCAGCAACGGAGAATGCCGAGCGCCGCGCCCACCCGTCGCAGCGCGTGGGCGCCTGGGGCGTCTCCGTTTCACGTCATTTCTCCGCTTCGGCTGAGGCCGCGTCCAAATCCACGCCCAGGACGTCGTCGTGCTGCGTCTGGGCCACGCGCAGCAGCAAGAGCTTCTGCTCCAGGGGCCCTTCCAGCTTCTCACTGAAGAAATGGTGCCCCACGCTGCCAGAACGGTTGGGCAAACGCGATATGACCAGCATCTGGCCCGGGGCCAGTGTGACCTGGACGGCCAAATCATCAAACACGCGCCGCTCGCGCCCTGTCTGCACGCGCAGCACGCCGCTGCTGCTCACCCAACGCTGCGTGGGTTCGCCGTGGTGCAATTCCGGAGTCAACTCCACGCGCACGCGACCGTCGCGTTCGTTGAAGGCCTTCATTCCGTACAAGGCCTGCGCACGCTGGTACGTGCGCCCGCACAACTGGCCTCCTTCGGCCAGCAAGACCGGCAACTCGTCGTAAATCCCCGAAACCACGATCTCCTGCCGTTTGCCCGGCCGTACCTGCAGATAGCGGCGCACCACCTTCGGCGCCTCCTCCAGATTGACCGACCGCGATTCGAGCAAAGCACCGCTGGGCGGCGGCTTGTCGGTCAATTCCATCAATTGTGATAAGGCGGAGGGGATCTGATTGCCAATCAGACCCACGCGAAACCCATTCCGCATCAAGGCCCGACGCACCTCCGCCGGCAACGGCTGCTCGTCCACGTCGCTCCAAAGCGTCTCATTGGCGCGCAGGTCGTCCACGGCGCAGCGTACGAAGAAGACCTCCAACACAGTCACCTCGGGCGCCATCTGCAAGGGGCGCAAAGGCGACTTGCCCGACGGTTGGATGGGGCTGCAACCGACCGCCAGCAGCAAGGCCGACAGTCCAATCACAACTCGGCGTGACGGCAATGACATGCGCAGCGCAGCAGGAGAGTGGTCTGGGAAATCGATCGGCCAACGCGCGCGGCAGCCAACGGCCAGCAACCACGCGCCGCCGACGGTAACGTCCTTTACGCCCGACACTTGGGCGGCGAACAGTATCCGATACGCGGTCGGTTGTCAACGTGAGTGACTCGCCCCGTCTGTTGGGTGGTGGCTACACTCCTTCGATATCGTGATGGCAGGAGAATCGGTCCTCTGGACCACCCCCACGCTGAAGAACCTCCCCGGCTCGGTGGCCAGTGATTACAATGAAGGGATCGTCCCATCCCTTGTTCCTGCCTCGCACGGTCATGTCTGTCCCGATTCTTCGCTACCTTGCCCCATTTCACCCGAAGAAGGTCCCCCATTTCTTCACCGACGTCCTGGTTGTGGGCAGCGGTCTGGCTGGTCTGCGCGCCGCCCTGGCGGCCGATCCCGCGTTGTCCACCTTGGTTATCAGCAAGGACGGTTTGGGGCAATCCAATAGCGTCTATGCTCAGGGGGGGATTGCGGCGGTCTTGGAGCCCACCGACTGTTTCGAGTCCCACCAAGCTGACACGCTCCAGGCCGGTGGAAGCCTGTGCAATCCGGACGTCGTGGCCCAAGTCGTACGTGGGGCGCCGGATCATATTCAGGAACTGGTCGGTTGGGGCACGCAGTTCGATCGGGATGGCCAGCGTCTGGACTTGGGGCGCGAGGGGGGGCACTCCTGCAATCGCATCGCTCACGCCTTGGGGGATGCCACGGGCCGGGAAATTATGCGCGCCGTGATTCAGCGCGCGCGCTCCGCCGCAAATCTGGAAATCTGGGAAAACACCTTCACCGTCGATCTGCTGACGTGCCAGGGCACATGCCGCGGGGCCCTGGTCTGGAACGGTCAGCACGGCAAGACCATGGTCTGGGCCAAACAAACCATCCTGTGCACCGGCGGGGCGGGTCAACTGTACCGCGAGACCACGAATCCCGAGGTCGCCACCGGCGACGGCCTCGCCATCGCCTACCGCGCCGGCGCCGAGTTGTGCGATCTGGAGTTCATCCAATTCCACCCCACCGTGCTGTACATCGCCGGCAGCGCACGCAACCTGATTACCGAGGCCATGCGCGGGGCGGGAGCGCGGCTCGTCGATCGGCACGGCCACCGCTTCATGCCCGACTACGACCCGCGCGCCGAGTTGGCTCCGCGCGACGTCGTCAGCCAGGCGATCGTCAGCCAGATGGAGAAGACACGCCATCCCAACGTCTATCTGGACCTGACCCACCTCGAGGCCGAAAAGGTTCGGGCCCGCTTCCCCGGCATCAATACCATCTGCTCCGAGTTCGATCTGGACATCACGCGCGACCGCATTCCCGTCCGCCCCGGCGCCCACTACATGATGGGCGGCGTGAGCGTCGACCAGCAGGGGCGCACCACGGTGCCAGGTCTGTGGGCCGCGGGCGAGGTGAGCTGCACCGGTCTGCACGGAGCCAACCGCCTGGCCTCCAACAGTCTGCTGGAGGCCCTGGTCTACGGAGCCCTCGCCGGGCAAGGGGCTTCCCAGGCAGCCGCGAAGATCGACGACAGCTTTGCCGCTCTCGTCCTGGAAAACCCGACGGCCAAGCCTCTAACGGAACCGCTGGACCTGCTGGATATCCGCAACTCGCTCAAGAGCCTGATGTGGCGCAGTTGCGGCGTGCGCCGCGATGCCGAGGGACTGCACGAGGCGGCCGAGAGCATTGACCATTGGTCACGCTATGTGCTGCCGCGGCAGTTCGCCAATCCGGTGGGCTGGGAACTGCAGAACATGCTCTGCGCGGCGCGCCTGATTATCACCGCAGCCCTGTCCCGCGAGGAAACGCGCGGCTCGCATTTCCGCACCGACTTCCCCCAGACCGACGATGCGCATTGGAACAAGCATCTGCGGTTCCGGCTGTCGTAAGGGCGTCGGAAGGTCGACATTCTGTCGGCGTGGAACCGCCCAAAATCCCCAGCCAAGGGGTCATCTGATCGGCGGCCTTGCCGGCCCGCCCCTCATCTTCAGGGCCACCTCTGAGCGGTTCTCGCTTTCCAGCCCCCACAACCGACAAACACCACACAGCTCGCCGTTACTCGTCGGCAATATGAACTAAGCTTGATAAACCGCAAGCCGAAGCCATCTTCACGCTCTCGGCCCGGCCCGGTCAACAGGCGGCGTTCGGCGACCAGCAATCGCTTGGGCCGCGTATTCCCTATCAGGTACGAACAGGATTTCCCATGCCCTCCGGCCTCAGAACGACTTGCCGCTTCCTGGCCAGGACCGAGAACGAAGCTGCCGTGGAGGTCCTCGTCGCCGCCTTGGACTGCCCGCAAGCCGAGGTCCGCGACGAGGCCCTGCGCGCGTTGCTGGACCATCGCAGCCCGGCCGCGCATCTGGCGGTGCTCCAACGCATGTCATCGATGGACGAGCGTGCACGGGGGATCATCACGGAGCGGCCGGAACGCTTGACGAGCGTGCTGGTGGAGACCGCGCGCGATCCCAGCCCCGATCTGTGCACCAACGCCTGCAACGCCATCGCTGCCTGCCGCTTGTACGATGCCATGCCGGCCCTGACATCGATTCTCGGCGACGCGGAGAATCCCAACCATGCCATCGTGGCGCGCACGATGCTGAAACTCACGGAGCGCTTCTACGGCGATCTGAGCAGTTCGGACGAGGCCATTCGCCGCAAGGACAACGAAGGGTTCCGGCTGCGGATTACCAGCAGCCTGGAAGATGCGGTCCGCAAGTTCCACAAGCACAAGCAGGCCGAGACGGTAGAGGCCTTGCTGCTGTTGGCGCGGCGCGACAACGTGGCTCTGCGCTGCTGGCTGCAACGTCCCGACGAAGCCTGCTACGACACCATCGTGCACCTGCTCTCCAACAGTCAGCGCGGTGGCGTCATCCGCCTGCTGCTGCGATTCCTGGAAGACCCTCAACTGCCGTTGGCGGTCGTGAAGGTCATCACCACGCGAACCGACGTGAAGTTCGTCAAGAACCTCCTGGATACGGTAGGTTCACGCCCCTCCAAGACGATCGCCGAGACCCTTGCACGATTCGAATCCTTCGCCTGGGCCGAACCGGGCGACGAGTTGTTCGCCATGCTGGACGACACAGCCCAAGAGCAGGCTGTCGCTTTGCTGATGAGCACTTCGATGAGCCGCGAGCGACTCCTGGACGTGCTCAGTTACCTGCTCGCCGAGGGGAAGCTGTCCGGACGCCGAGCGGCGGCCAAGGCCCTGGCCGCCTTCCGCGGTCCCAAGGCCGACACCATGGTTGTTCGCGGCATGAATGATGAGGACCCCGTGGTGCGTGCGGCCCTTTTGGGGCAGCTCCGCCAACGCAACATCCCCGGCGCGATGTCGCTCCTGCTGCGTATGGTGGGCAGCACCTCGGAGGAAATCCGTGCCGCACTGCGCGAGGCCCTGCCCGAATTCACCTTCCGCAAGTTCCTGATCAGCTTCGACGCCATGGAAGAATCGTTGCGCGCCACCGCTGGCCACATGGTGACCAAGATCGACTCGGAAAGCGTGCCGCTGCTGATCAAAGAGGTGCAGGCCTTGTCGCCCGTCCGCCGCCGCCGTGCGGTGCTCGCGGCGATCGCGATGGGCGTGGTTCACGAAATGGAACAGCCCATCATCCAATTGCTCTCCGACGCGGATCACATGGTCCGCATCGCTGCTGCCAAGGCCCTGGCCGACTGCCAAACGCTGCCCACCTGGGATGCCCTGCGCGACGCCCTGCTGGACCGCAGCGTGGTCGTGCAGGAAGCGGCCGAGTACAGCCTGCAGCTCATCAGCAATTCGCTCCTGTCCCGTACCGCCGAGGAAGAGACCGAGGAAATCCCCTCATGAATCGTGCCATTGCCTGCGCCGCCCTGCTGCTGAGCGGAATCCACGCCCCGACGACGGTTTGGGCCGCCGCCGAGCGCGCCCGACCCGAGTCGACCGAGTCAACGACAACCTTCATCCTGTGGAGCTTGGTGGTCGTCGTCGCGGCTCTGGTCGGCGGCGGATTATGGTATCTGCATCTGTGGCGGCACGCGAGTGCCGCCCATAGCCACCCACGGCTGATGAAGGACCTCTGCAGGTTGCACGGATTGGGACGCAGCGATCGCTGGCTCTTGGGCCAGGTGGCTCAAGTGCATCAACTCCGCTACCCAGCCCTGGTGTTTCTGGACTCGAAATGGTTGGACGTCCAGCACCTCACGCCAGCCCTACAGGCAAAACAGGCGGATCTGGCAGCGATTCGAGCGAGGATCTTCGCAGAAGAGCCGGCTGCCGGCTGAGGCCGACTCCTGGCTCTGGCGATGGCTTGTGGCTCTCCTTCTCGCACACACGGCCCTCGGCTGAATTGCGTCTCAGGTGAGCAAAGCCGTGAGGCCGACCAGCGGGAGGCCGGTGTTCAGGGTAACGGTCGGGACTGCTACGACATTCCTCTTCTGACACCCAATCAACGGCGAGGCGACCGAGTTCAGGGCTCGGAGGACGAGTCGGCAGCCTGAGCGCAGGCGATGCCCATTTTCTTGATCTTGTAGCGGACGATCCGGGGCGTCACGCCCAGCAGTCGGGCCGCGGCAGCCACATTCCCGGCCGTCGATTCCAAGGCGACGGCAATCGCCTCCTTCTCCAATCGCGCCACACGAGCCTTCAGGTCTTCGGTGGGGGAGGACGAAGGAGCTACGGCACTGGCAAGGCCGCTACTCTCTGCGTCTTGCCTGGCAAGCCGCAGATCCGAAGAAACCCCCGCGGCGGAGACTGTAGACGGTGATAGTCGCTGCCATCCCGCTCGATCAAGGGCAAGCATTGCCGCGACGACGTCCAGCAAGCGATCGACTCTGGGGAGTTCCTCGGTGTCGGGATCGGCGAGGACGACTAACAAGGCCCCGACGTCAGCGGGTAGATAGGGGAGAGGTGCGCAGAGCAACCACCGGTCTCCGATGCTGCCTCCAATCTGCAGCCCTGGAAGCGCCTGTGGCCCGCCGCCAATCCTAGAGCCGCTCTCAGAACCTGTCGGCGTTTCGGTCCCGCTGGGCCGCCCGACGTGGCTGTGATGGTTCTGGGATAGGTTCTTAGAGCCGCTCTCAGAACCTGTCGGCGTTTCGGTCCCGCTGGGCCGCCCGACGTGGCTGTGATGGTTCTGGGATAGGTTCTTGGAGCCGGTCTCAGAACCTGTCGGCGTTTCAGACCCGCTGGGCCGCCCGACGTGGCTGTGCTGGTTCTGGGATGGGTTCCTAGCCAATCCCCGAGGGCCAAGCAGCGAGGTCGCGTAAGACAGCCACGAGATGGGCGCAACGCCAGGTGCGTAGGCCGTAGCACGTAGGCTGATCTCTTGACGCGGGGGTGTACGGATCACAATCGCCGCTGCCGCTGCATCAAGCCGCGGCAACAGGTCTAAGAGGATGTTCCGCCAAGCCTCTTCGGGCCTTGTCTGCACACCGAGCAGACTGCCAATTTTCGCCAAACAGTCCAAGTCCCTTTCGAAACGATCGCTGTCGGAGGCGTCGGCAGACATGTACATTGCACGCAAGCTGCGCAGGAAGTGCGATGAAAACAGGCAAATCGCTTGTGTGGGACGTCCCACAGAACGCGTCTTTTCTCTTCATGCAAAGCTCGGGCCGAAACCTAACCCAACTTCGCCAGTTGCCAACGCAAGTCCTTGAACAGCAGGGCGAGGCTCCTCAAAGCCTTCACTACACACTAGCCGGAGGAGGGGACAGCAGAAGACCGGGTCTCGTGCGTGTCAACAGGTTGACAGGATCCTCCCAGGGTTGACCGACAAAGCGATGGCGAATCGCAGGGCCCCGGCGTACAGGCAGCGCCACCAGGGGAGTATGCACACCGACGCTTGGGCCGAAGCCTGAGGCCGTTGGACGAACCCTGTCGCCAACCGCCAGGGGGTCAGGCGCGGATCAGGGCCGAGCCCCAGACGAAGCCCGAACCGAAGGCCACCAGTACGGCCAGGCTGTCCGGCCGGACGAGGCGCGCCTGACGCGCCTCGTGCAAGGCGATGGGCAGGGAGGCTGAGGCGATGTTGCCGTAGTCTTCGACGTTGGCGAACACCTTGGACATCGGAATTCCGACCTTCTGCACGATCGCTTCCAGCATGCGCAGGTTGGCCTGGTGCGGAACCAGGGCGTCGATCTGGTCGATCGTCAGACCGTTGGCGCGCAGGCATTCGCCGATGGCCTCGGACATCTTGCCCACGCCGTTCTGGAACACGGCCTTGCCGTCCATGCGGAAATGGACGCGGCCCGCGTCGATGTCTTCGTGCGTGAGATGCTCGGTGCGGTTTAGGCCGCTGCCGGGCGCGGCCGTGTACAAGGCCTCGGCGAACCGACCATCGGCGTGCAGCGAGGTGGAAAGGATGCCCCGTTTGCCGTCGGGCGAGGGGCCGACCACCACGGCCCCGGCCCCATCACCCAGGAGGATGGCGATGTTGCGCCCGTCGTACGAGCCATCGATCCGCGAGGAGAGTTTTTCGCTGCAGGCCACCAGCACATGGCGGCACGTTCCGGCACGGATGAAGTTGTCGGCCAGCGACAGCCCGTAAAGGAGGCCCGCACACTGCTGCTTGATGTCGTAGACCGGAATACCGCTGAGGCCCAGCTTGGCTTGCAGGAAGCAGGCGCAGCCGGGGTCGGCGTGATCGGGGGTGATGGTGTTCATAACCACCATGTCGATCTGGTCCATGCTCAGGCCCGCGTCGGCCACGGCATCGCGGCAGGCCAGGGCCGCCATGTCCGAGGCCGACTGGTCCGGTTCGGCGTGCCGTCGCCGCTGCACACCGGTGCGCTCGACGATGAACTCGTTGCTGGTCTCCATCATCTTCATCACGTCGAAGTTGGTGACCACGCGGGACGGGACGTAGCGGCCGGTGCCGAGGATGCAGGAAGCAGGCATAAGAGCAGCGCCGATGGGAGGTAAGTGGCTTGCGTGAAGATCGCCGGACACACGGCTTTCCTCGGGCAAGGGGGCTGAATCCTTGAGTTTACCCCCGGACGAACCCTATCGGCAAGCGCTGATCGGGCTACAAAAGGGGGGCGGGCCCCCGGTTGCGGACCGTCTTGCGCGGGGTTAGGCTACGGGAGCCGTCGGGCACGCGGCGGTGGGCCGCTCGGCATCGCCTCCGACGCCCTGTGCCAACCTCGCGACGGCCGTATCCGCCCGTGATCGAAGAGGAACCCTGTCATGAAGATCCGCCAGCTTTCGCTCGTCATCGACAACAAGCCCGGGGCCCTGGTCGGTCCGTGCCGGCTGCTCGGTCAGGCGGGGGTCAACATGGTGACCCTGTCGCTGGCCGAATATGAGGATTATGGCATCCTGCGGTTGATCGTGGCCGAGTGGGCCAAGGCGCAGAAGCTGTTGGAAGCCAACGGCTACAAGGTGTCGGTCACGGACGTGGTGGCAGTCGAGGTCAGCGACCGGCCGGGCGGGTTGGTCGACCTGTTGACCCTCTTCGAGCAGGCTGGCGTCAATGTGGCCTACATGTACGCCTTCACCGAACGGCTGGGCGACCGCGCGTTGCTGGTCTTTGCCTTCGACGACCTGGATGCGGCCATTACCTGCATGACGCGCGCCGGCATCAATCCCGTGGCATCAGTGAATCTCTACGACCGGCCGGTGGAAGAATAGCGGCCTGCGGTCGAGCTTCACATTCGCTGACCGCGGACCGCCGACAGCGTCTTCCTCACACGTCGCAGATCTCCACCGCCTGCTTGAGCGACTCATAGCCGTCTCGCAACGGGCTGTATTCGTGGGCCACATAGCCGTCGTACTTGGTTTCGACGATAGCGCGCATGATCGCCGGATAGTACAGCTCCTGCGTGTCGTCAATTTCGTGCCGGCCGGGCACGCCGGCCGTGTGGATGTGACCGAAGTACTCGATGAACTCGCGGATCGTGGCGATCACGTCCCCTTCCTGGACCTGCATGTGGTAGATGTCATAGAGCAGCTTGAACCGTGGGCTGCCAACGCGCTTGCAGAGTTCCACGCCCCAGGCCGTGCGATCGCACTGATAGTCCTTGTGATTCCGCTTGGAGTTGAGCAGCTCCATGCAGAGGGTCACCTTCTTCTGCTCGGCGAGACCCACGACCTGCTTCAAGGCGATGGCCGAGTTGACCAGCCCCGTCTCGTCGTCCAGGCCATCGCGATTGCCGGGGAAGCAGATCACGTTGGGATAGCCGGCGGCAGCGGCCAACTCGATACCCTCGCGGATCTTGGTCAGGCACTCTTCGTGCTGCTCCTTGCGATTGAGCCCCTTGGTCAGGCTGTGGCTGCGGACCATGGTGCAGATCAGGCCGTGCTCCTTGAGCTTGGGCCAGTCGGCCGGATCGATGAAGTCCATGCCGAACAGGCCCAGGTCCACGCAGATCTTGCACTTATCCTCGATGGACTTCTTTTTGCCGAAGGCGCCGGGACAGGCGGCCTGGCGAATGCGGCCTTTGCGCGCGGCCTTGGGAGCCTGGGCCATGGCAACGTGGCCAGACAAGGCGCCGGCGGCCACGCCACCGGCAGCCAGGGCCTGAAGCAGTTGACGACGAGGAAGAACGCTTTCCTTAGGCGAATTACGGGTCATGGCGGGCTCTCCGTGGTGAGTAGGGTTTACGCAGGGGCGATACCTTCGTGCTTCAGGGACTGCTTGATCATCAGCGCGCAGTTCTTCTGGAAGAAATCCACCGGCAGGACGGGCGTTTGGCGGTGGATCTCGGCGCCCAGCTCCTCGGCGATCTGCCGGGCCGGCTTGCCGGCCTTGGCCTCGTCGACGATCCGCTGGTGATACTGGCGCGTAGACTCGAGCGCCCCGGCGAAATAGGCGTGCACCGCTTCGCGACCGCAGACCGCGCCGTTGTGGCTCAGGCATACGATCTCGGCGTCCAGGGCGGCCAGGCGCTCGATGGAGCGCACGTAGATCCCGTAGCCCGTGAAGTAGTTCGGCCACCAGGCATCGCCGGCGGGGAGCAGGTAACCAGTGGCGTCGGAGATAATCAGCACGCCGGAAGCCGGTTCGTGCAGGCTGATGCTGCAATCGCTGTGGCCGGGCGTTTCCAGCACGGACCACGTGCGGTCGCCGACAGTCACGCAGTCGCCTTCGCGGAGCGTGCGGTCGATGGCGATGCGGTTCTCCTCCACCGGCGCAAGCACGGCGTCGGGCCCGATGGCGCCAGCTTTGCGCAACACATCGGTCAGGGCCGAGTCGACCTGGCGGAAGAAGGCCACGGCCTTTTCCACGCCGAGCGTGGTGGCGGCGGCGGCCGAGGCGGCCACCGACAGTTCCGGAAACATGGCGCGCAGGCACGGAATGGCCATCACGTGGTCGGGATGGGCGTGGGTGATGATGGCCTGGCGCACGTCGGCCGGCCCGACACCGAGTTCCGCCAGTTGCGTCTGGAGCACGGGGCCCAGGGCGCTGATGCCGCCTTCGACGATGGCCGCCTCGCCCTGCGCGCGGATCAGATACAGCGGATAGGCCTTGGTGCCCAGCATCCACACTCCGCCGCCAAGTTCGGCGGGGGGCTCTTGGATCAGCATGAGGTTGCTCCCTTCTGCGTTTTTTCTGCCATTTCCGCGGCGAACAGCGCCGCGCCGAACGCGCCGACGAACTGGGGCTCCGGCGGCACCAGCACCTGGCGCCCGAAGGCATCCTCGACCAACCGCACCAGCGCCGGGTTGTGGGCCGCGACGCCGCCGGTCATGACCAGCGTGCCGGTGACGACGTCCATCTCCAACAGGCGTTTGACGACCGAACGGAAGGCGCCCTTGATGATGTCTTCAACCGCGATGCCCGCGCGAATCTTCTCCAGAATCTCGGTGGCGGCGAACACGGTGCAGAAGCTGCCCAGGGGGGCCTCCTTGGTCGAGCGTTCGGCCAGGCCGTTGAGTTCGGCCGGGGCCAGATCGAGCCGGTAGGCAATCTCTTCCAGGAATGCGCCGGTGCCAGCCGCGCACTTGCGATTCATCTTGAACCCGGTGCGTGCGCCGGACGCGTCGAGGTGGATGACCTTGCAGTCCTGGGCGCCGATGTCCAGCACGGTGATCGCCTGGGGGAAGAAGTGGTGGGCGCCCCGGCCGTGGCAGGCGATTTCGGTCATTTTGCCCGTGGCCCAGGGGACGTTGTCGCGGCCGTAACCCGTGGAAACCGCCCCGCAAATCTGCGACTGGTTCAGCCGTGCGGCGTGCAGGGCCTCGTCCAGGCAGCGCTGGGCGGTCTGGGCGTAGTCCACGCCCGAGCGCCGCGTGGCCTTGGCCAGCAACTGCCTTTGGCTGTCGATGAGCACCAGTTTGGCGGCGGAAGCGCCGATGTCGATCCCGCAGAAATATGCCACCAGAAATCACCCTTGCAGCAGTTGTTCCACGAAGGCCTCGATGTTCGTCCGGGTCTGCTCTTCCGAGTACATGCGCAGGTCGTTCAGATCGCCATTGATGACCAGGTAGGGCAGGCCCAGCTTCTGCTGCAGGCGTTGCGGCAGGCCGTAGCGGTTGTTGGAGTTGTTGGGGCAGGTCTTGGCGTCGTGGTAGAGGATGCCATTGATCTTGTACAGCCGGGCCATGCGTTCGATGTAGGCCTCCTTCTCTTCTTCGCCGCGGCAGATGAAAATACTGCTGTAGGCCTGGGCCATGCTGCGGAACGGATCGGCCGGATCGAGGGCCTCGAAGATCCAGCTATTGCAGTAGGTCGAGGCCACCACGCAGGTGCGGAGTTCCATGAACAGGTTGCTCAAGGGGCTGAGCTTGCCCCAGACGGGCATGCCTTCCCAATAGATCCGCAACCGTTCGCCTTCGACGGCCGCCACGCGATTGGCCACGCGCTCCTGGAGCTCGGCCACCAGCAGCTTGTAGTAGTCGACCGCCTCGGGCATGCCGCGCATCACCACGGCCGGTCCCATCTGGATCGTGCCATCGAAGAAGGTGATCGGCGAGGGAACGGCGGCGGCCGCTTCCAGCACGGCCTTCCACAGCATGGTGGTCTGCCGCGACAGGTCGATGACTTCGCGCAGGCGGTCCGGGTCGAACTTGCAACCGGCCACCTTTTCCAGCGGCTCGACCAGGTCCTTGATCTGCCGCGACACGAAGTCGATCAAGTCGCGATCGGGCGCGTCGGTGCCGCGCGGCGTGTGCACGCCCAGGCAAGGAATGTTCCACTCGCGCGCGTAGAACTGGAACCAGTCCTTCACGTCGCGGCACTGGTTGGTGTTGTAGACCAGCACGTCGGCCTTGGGCGGGCCGGAGAGCTTCATCTTCTGTAGCGGGCTGGCGCCCTTCAGATACGAGCCGATGTCGCTGGTGAGGTACGAGCAGATGTCGGGCGAGAAGCCGCGCGCGTTGGCCAGCGGAATCAGATCCGTGGCCATGCGCGAAGCGCCCAACATGGCCCCGTGGTTCTCGGGAAAATAAACGTTGAAGCCCATCGCGCGCAACAGCTCGGCCGGCCCGACGCTGGTGCACCAGGCGGTCTTCTTGCCTTCGGCCGGGCCGCGCTCCAACTCGGCGAAATACTGGCCCATCACGTCGCGAAGCTTCTTGCTGGCGGCGAAATCTTTGCGTTCTACGTTAGCCGTCGACATACGCGGGTATCCTGGGGTTATCGGTGGTCGGTTGTCAGTTATTCGTAGCAGGCAGGCGATCGCTAGCCGTTGCTTGCGGTCCACTGCCCCGTGGCTGCAACCTGCTTGAGCAGCCGGCCGGGGGAGTAGCGCGGGCCGCACTGCTGCGACAAGCGTTGCAAGGCTGCGCACACCTGGTCTAGTCCCAAATCGCAGGCGTATTTCACCACGCCGCCGCGGAAGTCGGGCAGCCCGGTCCCCAAGACCATGGCCACATCCACGTCGGCGCCGCGCGACACCACACCCTCCTCCAGCAGGCCAAAGGCTTCGACCACCATGCGCAGCAACAGCCGCGCGGTGATCGCTTCGCGGTCGGGCCGGTCGGCCGACGAGGGCCGCTGCTGCCGCGCCGCGGCAAGGATCGCCTCAGCCGCGGGGTCGGCGTGCGGCGTGTAATCGCCGGGCTCGTAGCGATAGACGCCCGAGCCCGTCTTCTGGCCGAGCCGACCATCCTCAACCAGCCGATCGACGATCGACGACAACCGGCCGTGGTGCGCAAACGCCTGCGACAGGATGGTGTGGGTCTTTACCAGGATATCCAACCCCGACATATCGATCAACTGAAGGGGCCCCATGGGCAGACCGAATTCGACCATCGCCGCGTCGATTTCCGTCGGGTCGGCCCCCTCTTCCAGCAGCCAGAAGGCCTCGACAATGTAGGGAATGAAGACCCGGTTGACCACGAATCCCTCGCGGTTTTCGACCAGGACGGGGGTTTTGCCGATCGCCTTGGCCAGAGCCAGGGCGGTGGCCGTCACCTCGGGGGGTGTGCTTCGGCGACGGATCACCTCGACCAGCGGCATCTGCTGGGCCGGATGGAAGAAATGCAGCCCCACCAGACGTTGCGGATGACGCATGCCCTCGGCCAGCACGTCCAAGCTGATCGTTGACGTGTTGGTGGCGATGATCGTCTCGGCCGGGCAGATGGCCTCCAGCCGGGCGATGGCGGCGCGTTTGACCTCGATCTCCTCGAAGACGGCCTCCACCACCAGTTGCGTGCTGGCCAAGGCCTGCCAGTCGAGAGTCGTGGTCAGCCGGGCGATGGCCGCCTGGGCCTTGGCCGGCGCAAGCTTTCCCTGGGCCGCACGGCGATCCAGGGAGCCGACGACCCGCCGCCGCCCCGCGTCCAGGGCCGGCTGGTTTTGATCGCAGGCCGCGACCGTGACGCCGGCCGTGACCAGCGCCTGGGCGATGCCGGCCCCCATGGTTCCCATCCCCAGCACGCCGGCCTGCGTGATACGGGCCGCTGGCACGGACTGCAACTCGGGAATGCGCGCCGTCTGCCGGCTGGCGCAGAAGAGGTAGATCTTGTTCTGTGCCGTGCGGCTGGCCATGCACTGCCGAAAGGCCTCCTGCTCGCCGCGCAGGCCGGCGGCAAACGATTCCAGCCCGGCCTGAACCACCGCCAGAATTTGCCGCGGGGCGACCAACTCGGGTCGGAGGCTCGCCAGGCGCTGCTCGGCTGCGGCCACGGCCGACTGGTTGGCGGCCGGATCGTCCAGCTTGTCACGGAGCTGGCTGGTGCGCCGGCCGCCGGCCCCGGCCTCCAGGCACTGGGCAACGCCCGAGGTGAGCAACTGCTCGGCCGGGCACACGGCGTCGATCAAGCCCAGGCCTAGGGCCCGTGGGGCGTCGATGGGCCGGCCGTCCAGGAGCATCTCCAGGGCCGGGCCGACGCCGATCAACCGCACCAGGCGTTGCGTGCCGCCGGCGCCCGGATTGATGCCCAAGTTGACCTCAGGCATACTGAAGCGACTGCCCTGCGCGGCCAGGCGCAGGTGGCAGGCCATGGCCAACTCCAGCGCCCCGCCCAGCACGTGGCCGGCCACCGCGGCCAGCACCGGCTTGGGTGAGTCTTCTACGGCCTGAAAGGCCTGCTGGAACACCTGCGACGTGCGGACCGCCTCGTCGCCGCTTTGGATCTCCTGGAAGATTGCCAGGTCGGCCCCGGCGCTGAAATGCTCGCTGCCGCCGGTAAGGACGATCGCCTGCACTTGTTCGTCGGCGTTGGCTCGGTCGAGCGCTGCGCGCAATTCGTCCAAGAGGGCGAAACTCAGGGCGTTGACCGGCGGCGCATCGAGGGTCAGCAGGGCCAGGTTGTCGCGTGTTTCGTAATGGATCATGGGAATGCGGAAACCGGAAGGCAGAATACGCGAGGGAAGTCGCCCCGCGGGGTGGCCCCGATAGCTTGCCTATCGGGGCGGCGCAGCCGCAAGAGGTCTTCCAACCATCTCCTGTGCGCCGCTTGTGCCTTTCGGCACCCCGATAGCGGAGCTATCGGGGCCACCCGTGAGGCCATTGACAATGTGGAGATCAATAAAGCCTTTCCACGATAGAATGGGCCGGCTGGCCCCGTCAAGGACGGGGCAGACCGGAATGTGGAACGGGACGGCCCGATCCTTGGCGCAGCCGGACTCCGTGCATTCCGCATCCCGGTTTCCACATCCCGGTTTTCGTTCTACAATCGCGTTCAGTTACGCGCGCGGCAGCGAACGGAAGGGAGGGTTCTCGTGAAGGTCTATCGCGTCGGCATCCTGGGGTTTGGCTTCATCGGCAAGGTGCATACCTACGGCTACCTAAACCTGCCGCTGTTCTACGATCCGCTGCCTCTGCAGGCCCGGATCACGCACGTGGTCACCAGTCGCCGCGAGACGGCGCTGAAGGCCTGCCAGACAATCGGGGCCGAAACGGCCGAAACGGACTATCGGGTCGTGACCGAGAACCCGCACATCGACATCGTGCATGTTTGCACGCCCAACCATTTGCATCTTGAGGCCCTGCTCTCGGCGATGCGTCACCAGAAGCACATCTACTGCGACAAGCCGCTGGTGGCCACGATGCAGGAAGCCGAGCAGGTCCGGGCCGCGTTGGCCGACTATCGCGGCACGGCCCAGATGACCCTGCAGAACCGTTTCTTTCCGGCGACGATGCGCGCCAAGCAACTCGTGGGGGCCGGCGCGCTCGGCCAGGTGCTCGGCTTTCGGGCCTGCTATCTGCACGGCGGCAGCGCCTCGCCCCAGGCGCCGGCCAAATGGAAGCTTACGGCCGCGGCCGGCGGCGGCGTGATCGCCGACCTGGCCTCGCACGTGCTGGACCTGGTGGATTGGCTGATCGGGCCGCTGAGCGGCGTGATGGCCGACACGCAGATCGCCTATGCGCAGCGTCCTTCGGCCGAAGATCCCGAGAAACTGGTGCCCATCGACGTGGAAGACAGCGTGATGCTGCTGGCGCGCACGCAAGCCGGGGCCCGGGGCACGATCGAGGCCACGAAGATCGCTACTGGCACGGAAGATGAGTTGCGAGTGGAGATTCATGGCTCACGCGGCGCGTTGCGCTACAACGGCATGGACCCGCATCACTTGGAGCTGCACGACGCCACCGTGCCCGGCGAACCCTTGGGCGGCTTGCGTGGTTGGAACCGCATCGACACGGGCCAGCGCTATCCGGCCCCGGCCGCCGCATTTCCCAGCCCCAAGGCGGCCACGGGCTGGATTCGCAGCCACGCGGCGTGCCTGGCGAATTTTCTGCAGGCCGTGGCCGAGGGCCGGCCGGCCGAACCGGGATTGGAGCAGGGGATCCGCGTGCAGCAACTGATGGATTGGGTGCGCAGGTCCGCGGCCGAGAAACGCTGGGTGACCGGCTGACGTCAGGGCACTAACCGCGGTCGGCCGAGAGCACCTGACGCAAGAAGGGCGACAGGTCTTCGTATTCGTGCTCCGAAGGCGGTCCGGGCGAATACTGATAGACGGCGTTTTGCGGCCGATGGGGCAGCGACACCAAGGTCGAGGAGACGGTGCCGTAGTCCCCCTTCTGAAACACCAGCCCCCACTGGCCTTCGGCGTCGGCCTTGCGCGAAAAGGCGCGGCTGGCCACCGCCAGGAAGGTCACGGCGGAGTCCAGGTTATGCAGCGTCAACAGGCGCCGCGTCAACTGCTGGCGTGCGTCGTTCGGATCGTCCATGCTGCCATTGGTGAGCACGTGCAGACCCGGTTCCATTTCGGTCACTTCCACGTGGTCGCCACCGTAGATCACGAAGCCCTGCTGGGCGTCGAGGCACACATAGTTGGCCCCCGCATAGCGGCCGGTCGACAACTCCTGGGCGGCCAATTGGGAAGCCTCGCGCGCGTCGGCCGCGTTGAGCAATTCGCGGCACAGCAAGCCGCGCGAACGCGGTTCGGCCGGCATATACGTCTTGCGGCGATTGCTGACGACCACCAGCAACCCATGCTGATTGACCCCCAGCCATGTCCCCCCCGCCTTCCGGTCGATACCGCAGATCACGCGCGGTTTGCCCGACTGGATTCGCGGCGATTGGCTGGCACGTTCCAGCAGTTCCTCGCGGTTAGACGCCAGGAGGATCGGCGCGTCTTGCGCAGTGCGGTATAGGATCGCCGTGACACACATGGGGCAATGAGTCCAAGATCGGCATCGGCACTGCTCACCCCGTGCCGAGGCCACCGATCGGAACATCCCTCCTCATCGCTAATCGGGGAAGCTTGGCTGTTGTGTTGGCCTTGGGGGTAAGCCCTCAGTGTAACTGGCCTTCCATACAACTTGCACCCCTCTACAAGGTGTCTTTTTCTGCTTCAATCACGCCATCATGCTCCTTGGCGGGGGCAGCGCGACGGTCTGGTGCGTTGTCCCCTGTTAAGAACGTCGCTTGCCCCCTGAACCCGTCCTGGCGAACTGCGGTCAGACTGCTAAGATGATTGCGGGCAAGCCCATCGCAATACCTTTGGTGCCTTCCCTTGCGCACCCCCCGATGCGGGTGCTTGTTCCTGTCGTTCCTCCTGCAGAATTTCGATTGAATGTCGACTCCGATAGCGTCGCCGCGTGATGTAGTGCTCCAGAATCGTCGTTCCCGGCTGGGAAGCCTCCTGGGGGTGGAAATTCTTGCCGTGGGCAGCAGCGTTCCGGAGTGCGTTGTCGACAACGACAGTCTGGCTCTCTTGGGATTCGATCCGGAATGGATCGTGCAGCGCACCGGGATCCGCCAGCGGCGACACGTTCCGCCCGGCATGTGCACCAGTGATCTGGCAGTCGAAGCGGCCCAGCAGTGCCTTGCCCGGTCCGAGGTCGATCCCCAGGAGATCGACCTGGTGCTGGTGGCCACCTACACGCCTGATATGCCGATGCCGTCGACGGCGGCCCTGGTGCAAGACCGGCTGGGGCTGACGGCGTTGGCTTTTGATCTTCAAGCCGCGTGTGCGGGGTTTGTGCTGGGGCTATTGACGGCCGCCCAATATGTGGCCAGCGGATGCAGCCAGACGGCCTTGGTGATCGGCGCCGACTGCAACTCGCGAATCATCAATCCGGCCGACCGGCAGACTTATCCGATCTTTGGCGATGGGGCTGGCGCGGTCCTGCTGGGCCGCGGTCAGGCCCAGCAGGGGATTGTGGCCTATGCCGTCGGGGCGGATGGCTCCGGGGCATCGATCTTGTCGCGTCCGGCGGGCGGGGCCCGGTTGCCGGCGGTGGCTGAAGATGATCCGCGCCGCTATCTGACCATGGTTGGACGGCCGGTCTTCAAATGGGCCATCCGCATGCTGGGCGAGACGATTCGCGACGTGCTCCGCACGGCCGACGTGACCCTCGACGAAGTGGACCTGGTGTGCCTGCACCAGGCCAACCTGCGGATCATCGAGGCCGTGGTCGAGAACTTGCAGATTGATCCGGCCAAGGTGGTCAACAATCTGCAGTACCTGGGCAACACGGCCGCAGCGAGCATCCCCCTGGCCCTGGACGAGGCCGTGCAACAGGATCGACTTGGGCCGGGCAAGTTGGTGCTGATGAGCGGCTTTGGCGGCGGGCTGTCCTGGGGTACGATGCTCTTTCGCTGGTAGCAGGGGAGGGGCGGTCGTTGGTGGTTCGTGGTTAGCCAGCGCGGTGCTCCCCGAATCGCACGGCAACGGCCCACGCCTGCCGTCCTTCTTGCAGCCGGTCCCAAAACCTGTCGGCAGTTCGGTCTTGCAGGGCCGCCCGAGGTGGCTGGGGTGGTTCCAGGATAGGTTCTTAATCGACAACTGGCCACTGACAACCGACAACATTTCCCATGAAATCCATCAAGCAGATTCCGCGCCGCGACCAGCAGTCCCCGACCGATTGCTGGGACTTGAGCAAGTTGTTTCCCGACGACGAGGCCTGGGAGAAGGCCTTCGTGCGATGGGAGAAGCGCATCCCCGGTTACGCGCGTTTTCAGGGCAAGCTGAAGCAGTCGGCCAAGGCCCTGGCCGCCTGCCTGAAGTTCGATCTGGACCTGGATCGGCAAGGAGACCGGCTGGGCACTTACGCCTATCTCCGCCGTTCCGAAGACACGGCCAACAGCACCTACCAGCGCATGGCCATGCGTTTCACGAACGCGGCCAGCCGGGCGGGCCAGGCCGCCAGCTTCCTGCGCCCCGAGATCCTGGCGATTCCCAAGGCGCGCATGACGCGGTTCCTGGCCGAGCGGGCCCTGGCCCCTTACCGCCTGCTGCTGGAGCGGATTCTGCGCTACCGTCCGCACACGCTGTCGCGCAAGGAAGAGCGGCTCCTGGCCATGCAGACCGAGATGTCGCAGACGGCCAACCAGGTCTTCCGCCAATTGCACGACGCGGACATGAAGTTCGGCGCGGTCAAGAATGAGAAGCAGGAATTGGTCGAGCTGAGCCACAGCACCTACTCGGCCCTGCTGCATTCGCCCAAACGCCCGGTGCGCAAAGCGGCCTTCACGGCCTACTACAAGCAGTACGCCGCGCATCAGAACACGCTGGCGGCCACGCTCGCCGGCTCGATCCAGCGTGACATTTACTACGCCCAGGCGCGCAATTTCCCCAGCGCCTTGGAGGCGTCGCTGTTTCCGGATCGGGTGCCGGTGGCCGTCTATGAGAACCTGATTGCGGCCGTGCGCCGGCATCTGCCGGCCCTGCACCGCTACTACGATCTGCGGCGGCGCAAGATGGGCCTGGCCGACATCCACCACTACGACACCTACGTGCCGATCCTGGCCGATCTGCAGGTGCGCCACACCTGGGAACAGGCGGTGGAGGTGGTGGTCGAGGCCTTGCGCCCCCTGGGAACCGAATACGGCTCGGTGCTGGCGGCCGGGCTGCGCGGCCGCTGGTGCGATCGCTACGAGAACCAGGGCAAGCAGAGCGGCGCGTTCAGCTCCGGCTCGTACGACGGCGATCCGTACATCCTCATGAACTACCAGCCCGACGTGCTGGACCACGTGTTCACCCTGGCGCACGAGGCCGGGCACTCGATGCACAGCTATTTCTCCGCCCAGCAGCAGCCCTACGCCTATTATCAATACGTGATCTTCGTGGCCGAGGTGGCCAGCACGTTCAACGAGCAGCTTCTCGCCAAGCACCTGCTGACGCATGCCGGCGACGACCGCCAGCGCGCCTATCTCATCAACCGCCTGCTGGACGACATGCGCGGCACGCTCTTCCGCCAGACCATGTTCGCGGAGTTCGAGAAGACGACCCACGAGCTGGCCGAGAAGAACGAGCCGCTGACCGTGGAACGCTTCCAGGGCGTCTACCATGAGTTGCTGGCGGCCTACTTCGGTCCGCAGTTCGTGCTGGACGACGAGTTGAAGCTGGAATGCTTCCGCATCCCGCACTTCTATCGGGCGTTCTACGTCTACAAGTACGCCACCGGCATGTCGGCGGCCATCGCCCTGGCCAATCGCGTCACGCAGGGGGGCCGAACAGAGTTGGCTGACTATCTGAACTTCCTCAAGGGCGGCTGCTCGCAGGATCCGTTGGACCTGTTGCGCGGCGCAGGCGTGGACATGGCCCAGCCCGAGCCCGTGGAAACGGCCCTCAAAACCTTCGGCCAACTGGTCGACGAGCTGGACCGGCTGATGTAAGACCCGGGCAGTTGCCCATGGCACAACGGCGCGCAGGTCGGGGCAACGGCCCCGGCACCGGGATTCCACGTCCTCGTTCGTGCTACCGCAACGACTTGAGGTGCGCGATCTCGCGCGCCACGATTGGTCCGCGCTCCTCTTCCGGGAAACGCTTCAGCGATTCGTTTTCGATGCACAGGTCGTTGGCGTAGCCGGCCTGTTTGAGGATCGAGACCACGCGGCGGAAGTCGATGTCTCCCTGGTCGATCGGACAGCAGCGCTTGGCATATTCCAGACCCATGGTGCGCTGCTGTTCGCGAAGTTCTTCGGGGTACTGGATGCTCTTGCAGTGCGTGTGGACCACGCGCGGGGCGAAGCGCTCGTAGAGTTGGTAGAGCTTGGAGAGCGGGTGGCCGAACCAGTAGAAGTTGCCCGTGTCGAGCGTCAGACCCAGACGCGGCGAGCCGACGCCGTCGAACAGGGCCTGGAGCACGTCCGGATCGTTGGTCACACGGCCGTGGTTCTCGATGCCGAAGCTCACGCCGGTGGCCTCGGTCTGGGCCATGAGTTTCTTCAGCAAGGGCACCAGCACGACCTCGACGAGTTCCGGGGTTGGCCGCTTGCTAGCGCGAATGTCGATGCGCACCGCCTTGCAGCCCAGCGCCGCGGCGCCCTGGGCCACTTTGGCGCACCATTGGAGTTCGAAGTCGGGCCGTTCCTCGAAGCGGTTGGCCATGCAGAATCCACCCACGCGCAGCCCGGCCGCCTTGACGTCCGCCGCCAGGACCTGCACGTCCTCGGGCGTGGCCAGCGAGTACTTCTTTTCGGGATGAAAGAGGGCCGCCAGCGACAGGTCGTCCTGGATCGTCAACTCCAGCGATTCGGCGCCCACCGACTGGGCCGCTTTCCAACAGTCGGTCATCTCGGCCTTGGGCAGCATCACGTCGCGGACCCCGGCCAGCAGCGCGGCCGGTGCAGCGGCGGAGCCCAGTCGGGCCAGGCAGGGAGCCAGAGCCACTCCCGCAGCCAGACGGGCCGAATCGCGGAGGAATTGTCTACGGTCAGAACGCGCGAGCATGGTGCGACTCCTGCAGACGTGCATGAATGAGGCGTTTCGGGCGGGGGCGAATTCCTCACAGTCTGACGGGGCGCTTGGGCCCTGTCAATGTGTCGGCCCCACCCGGCCATGTCACCCGGCCATGTCACGGGGACTTGGCACGCGGCCTTTTCGCGCCCGGCTTCTTCGTCGCCGGCGGGGGCGCGTTCTGATAGTAGGCCAGATCCACATCGCCCGGCTTGGGCTCGGCTGCGACCAAGGGCAGCGTGTCCCCGAACCGCTGTTGTTGCTGTTCCATCAAGGTCGTCATTTGCCGGATGCGATCGGCCTGGGCCGGATCGGCCGACAAGTCTCGTGTTTCGTGCGGATCGGATTGCAGGTTGAACAACTGCACGCGATTGATCTGCGGATAGCGGATCAGTTTCCAGGGGCCCTGGCGCACGGCGCGCTGCACATCGCGGTAGGCCAGGAAGATGCTGTCCCAGACCTGGTCGGCCTGGCCGCGGATGATCGGTGCCAGGCTCTTGCCGTCCAGGGCGGCCGGGATCGGCACGCCGGCCAGTTCGCACAGCGTGGGATAGATGTCGAAGATGTAGGCCAAGGCCTGCGACGACTTGCCCCGCGGCACGCCCGGCCCGCTGAAGACCAGCGGAATCCCCATGCTCGGCTCGTAGAGGTTCTGCTTGCCCATCAGGCCGTGGCTGCCCAAGGCGATGCCCTGATCCGTGGAAAATGCGATGAGCGTGTTATCGTACTCGCCCACCTCGTGCAGGCACTGCACGATCCGCCCGATCTGCTCGTCCAAGGCCGTGATCACTGCATAGTAGTCGCGGATCTGGCTGCGGATATTCGCTTCCGGTCGAGGCCAGGCCGCCAGGCGCTCGTCGCGGACCAGCAACTCGCCGTTGTCGAACGGATGGAAGGGGCGAAAATTCGGCGGCAGCGGAATCTGGTCCACCGCGTAGCGATTCAAGAATTCGGGAGCCGCGACGCGCGGATCGTGGGGATTGGCAAACGCCAGATACATGCAGAACGGCCTGGCCCCTGCGGGTTCGGACGCCTGGGCCTTCTGACGTTCCGTAAGGAACTGGATCACGTCGTTGGCGATCGTGCGCCCGGGATAGCCGCATGTGCGGTCTTCCAGGTCGTTGAGATACTGGTTGTGCTGGAACTGGGCCTGGATGTCGACGGCCGTGTTGCCCCGCTTGCCGTAGTGGTAGGTGACATAGCCGGCATGGTTCATCGACTTGGGAAAGTTGGGCGCGTCGGGGGGCAGGTTTCGCACGGCGAACCAGGCCCGGCCGCTGAGAGTCATCTGTCTGGCGGGCAGGCACACGGCTGGACTGTAGCCGCCCATGCAGTAGGCGTTCTGAAAGACGAAGCCCTGCTGCACCAGCTTGTCCAGGTTCGGCGTCTGGATGAGCGGATTGCCCAGCGCGCGGAGCGTGTGCTCCTGCTGGTCGTCGGTGAACAGGAAGAGGATGTTGGGCCGGGCCGGAGCGGCCGCAACCCGGGCGGCCAGGGCCGGCAAGAGCATCAGGCCGATCGCCAACGAAAAGACGCAAGTTCGGTGGTGCATGGCGAGACTTCCTTCCAAGGTCAAGTGTTGGCAGGAACGACATTCGGGCATGGCCCAGTCCGTAGCCGGCGTCAGTGTACCGCATGCCACACCGCACCGCCAACAGCCGGGGCGCCGGAGTGCCCCGATTCGCTGCAGGGAAATGGCGAGTCGGACTCTTGCGGGAATCGGGCCATTCCCCTCTATTACGAGTCGGTCGAGCAGTCCTTACCAGCAGGCCCGCAGCGAGGCAACCGATGGATTATCCTTCTCAGACCGACGAGACGGTTCCCGAAATGGCCGTAGTTGTCGAGCCCAAGCCATGGGGGTTCTGGGCCACGATCGGCCTTTCGCTGGTCGTGGTCTTGTTGTTCGTGGTGATTCAGACCGTGGTGGTAATCGGCTATGTCGTGGCCTGGACCGTGCTGCAGACCCAACCCGATCCGCAGCAGTTGGCGAAAGGCGCAGCTCAAGTGGCAGAGAGCGCAGGGACCAGCGGTTTGTGTCTGGCGGTGGCCACTTGGAGTTGCATGCCGCCTTGCGTGGGACTGGTGTTGCTGTTCGCAAGGTTTCGCGGCGGCTGGACCGTGCGGGAGTACCTGGCGCTGAAGCCCGTCCCCCTATCTGCGCTGCTGGGCTGGCTGGCGATCTTGGCGGCGTGGGTGGCGGCCTTCGATGGACTGACGTGGCTGCTGGGCCGACCGATCGTGCCCGAGTTCATGCACGAAGCCTACCGCACGGCGTATTGGACTCCCTTGCTCTGGGCAGCGCTGGTGGTGGCCAGCCCCTTGTGTGAAGAGTCGTTGTTTCGCGGGTTCATGATGCCGGGCATTCTGCATTCGCGCGCGGGAGTTGTGGGCGCGATCCTGATTCCGACGGTGATCTGGACCTTGATGCACGTGCAGTACGACGCCTATGCGTTGTCGCAGGTTTTTGCCGGCGGATTGCTGCTGGCCGTGGCGCGGCTCAGAACGCGATCGCTCTATCCGTCGCTGGCCATGCACGCGCTGATGAATCTCATCGCCACCAGCGAGGCCATGTTCGAGCAATGGCTGTAGGAGACGCGGAACGCGTTGGATCGCGTGGCCAAGAAATACAAGAAGCCCGCACCCAAGAGGCGGGCTTCTCAAGCGGATTGTATTGAGGGAGAGGCGCTACGCCGAACTCGGTGACCTGCTGCCCTTGTGTTATTCTGGAGCCAGCGGTCTGACCCGGTGTATCGGCCCTTCCTCTCGGCCGGCCAGCCATAGGAAGTCTATCACGGGACCGGCCACTTGGCAACGATTTACCGCTCCGGATTTCTGTGATTTACGGCGGCCCGCAAGACGGTGGCCATTTCCGGTTAGTATAGGATGGGTGAGAATTCTGATGCGCGCCCAAGATGCCTTGGTCCCGCAGCCGCCGAAGGGGCATTGACAATGCGGGACTCGTGGGTCCGTGTCACGGTTTGCGCGTTGGGTGGCATGCGGCTGATTGTGGACACTTCCTGGAAACGGGCATCGCGCCGCAAGCGGCCTGAATGGCGATGCGATCTGCGCGCCCGGCAGGCGCGCGCCAATCGCGCCCAGCTCGCGTGGATTACGCAGCATCCAGGCCGTCCGAGGCACAACTCGCGCTGACAACTGACTGCGACTCTGTCAGCCGCCGCCGATCGGCCAAGAAACGAGAAAGCTCGCCTCGTGGAAACGAAGCGAGCTTTCTCCGAACTTAAACAAGGGTTACGGGACAAACTTGAAAGACAACCGCTGAGAACGAGGAGCGGACCAATCCCACTCCTCACACAAAACCATCCGGCGGTTCTAGCATGCTGCCCTCCCTTTTCGTGGTCCGAATTCGGGAAGATCGGCTGCCCTCACAGCAGCCAAGGGTATCTTACTTCGAACACCTCGCAAGATCAAGTCCGAGATAGCGAAGATCGGGAAGAGATGCGGGCAGAAATACCCTGTTTTTGGCGTTCAAGACGGCACAGGCAATGCTTGCACAACACCCTCGGGGGATGCGAGAATGCGATTTCAAAGCCACGTCCCCTCCTCGGTCGGGCACTGGACTCTGCCGTAAGCGGCCGCACCTGTCCCGAGAGAGGTTGCGGACTGGCCCGTGTGCTCCTTCTTCTCACATCCAACGAGGTCCACTTCTCATGGGTCGCCCCCACAAGCCATCCGCAAAGCAGTGTCCGAAAACGTCGCGTGTCCACCGGCCGTGGCTTCTGTCGCTCGCATTCCTGGCCAGCGCTTGGCCCATCGCGTCGGCCTCCGCGGCGGACCCCAAGCCGAACATCATTTTCATCCTGGCCGATGACCTGGGCTATGGCGACCTGGGATGCTTCGGCCAGAAGCACATCCAGACGCCGCACATCGATCGCCTGGCGCAACAGGGCACGCGCTTCACCGATGCCTATGCGGGCGCGTCGGTCTGCGCCCCGTCGCGCTGCGTGCTGATGACCGGAAAGCATCTCGGCCACGCGCGCGTGCGCGGCAACGCGGGCAGCGTGGGCGGTGTGGGTGGTGAACGCCGCGTGCCGTTGGAGCCGGAAGACATCACCGTGGCCGAGGTCCTCAAGCAAGCGGGCTATGCTACTGGTATCACCGGCAAATGGGGCCTGGGCGAACCGGACACGGCCGGCATCCCGAACCGGCAGGGCTTCGACCAGTGGTTCGGTTATCTCAACCAGAAGCATGCCCACGACTATTATCCCGAGTACCTGTGGCGCAATCAGGAGAAGGTGACGCTGGAAGGCAATCTGCACGGCCAGCAGAAGCAGTACTCGCACGACCTGTGTGCTGAGTTCGCCTTGGACTTTGTGCGGCAGCATCGTTCGCAGCCCTTCTTTCTCTATGCCGCCTGGACCTTGCCGCACGGCAAGTACATGATCCCCAGCACCGAGCCTTATTCGAACCGCGATTGGCCGGAAGACTACAAGGTACACGCGGCCATGGTCACGCGTCTGGACCACCACGTCGGCCAGTTGATGGCTCTGCTCAAGGAATTGGGTCTGGATGAGAAGACGATCGTCTTCTTCTGTTCGGACAACGGCGCCGTGCTGCGGCGCGACGGTGTGTTGGACAGCGCCGGCCCGTGGCGCGGCACCAAGGGCACCTCGTACGAAGGCGGACTGCGCACGCCGATGATCGTGCGCTGGCCAGGCCAGGTACCGGTTGGCCGAGTCGATGCCACGGCCTGGTCCTTCGCCGATTTCTTGCCCACCGCCGCGGAGTTGGCCGGTGCGCCCGTCCCGGCCGGAGTGGATGGCGTGAGCGTGCTGCCGACCCTGCTCGGCAAGCCCCAGGATCTGCGAGAACGGATGCTTTACTGGGAGCAACATTCCGGAGGCTATCAGCAGGCCGTGCGTTGGGGACCGTGGAAGGCAATCCACTTCGCCAAGAGCAAGAAAAAGGACGCCCAAAGCGAGTTGTACGATCTGCGAACCGATCCGGCGGAGGCGAAAAACGTGGCCGCCGAGCATCCCGAGGTCCTGCAGAAGATGCTCCAGTTCATGCAGTCGGCGCACACCGAGTCGGCCAACTGGCCGACCGCCGGGGCAGAGCCCCCAAAGCCGTCGCGCCAATAGGGCATTGCGGGGGACTGTTCGCGTTTCGCGGTGGAAGACTATACTGAGTCGCTGTTGCGGAAGGTCCACACCGGGTCATCCTGAGCGCAGCGAAGGATCTCGAACCGGGCGGATCCTTCGCTGCTTCAGAATGCCTGACCTCCGCGCGGCCTTCCGCAACAGACACTGCTGAGGACCTGCTCGCAGGAACCACCACAGGAGAAAGACCATGCCGATCTTGTTCACCTGCCCTCACTGTGGAGCCCAAACCAACGTCGACGATCGCTATGCCGGTCAGAGCGGGCCTTGCGCCCAGTGCGGGCGCACGATCACCGTGCCCCTGCCAGGCGCTATGCCTGGCCAGGGCGGCAGCAACAAGACCATCATCGTGCTTGCTGTCCTGGGCGGGGTGTTCTTCGTGCTGCTGGTGTGCGGGGGACTGCTGGCCGCCATGCTCCTGCCGGCGGTTAACGCGGCGCGCGAGGCGGCACGCCGGGCACAGTGCACCAACAACCTGCGGCAGATCAGCGTGGCGATGATGCAGTACGAGATGACCCACGGCTGTTTGCCACCGGCCTACACGGTCGACAAGCAGGGGCGTCGGCTGCACAGTTGGCGCATGTTGCTGTTGCCGTACCTCGACGAGAAGGCGTTGTACGACCAAGTCCGATTCGATGAGGCCTGGGACAGTCCGCACAATCGGGCCCTGGCCGATATGATGCCGGCGGTCTACCGATGCTCGTCCAATCCGAAGGGAGCGCAGCGGCTACAGGAGATGAACGAGACCTCGTACGTGGTCGTGGTGGGATCGCACACGGTATTTCCCGGCAAGCAAGGCCGGACTATGGCCGATATCCGCGATGGAATGAGCAACACCATTCTGCTGGTCGAGCAGCGCGCCGGCGTGAACTGGATGGAGCCCAAGGATCTGGAGTTCGACAGCATGAGCTTCCGCATCAACGACGCGAGCAAACCGGCAATTGGCAGTTGCCATCCGGGCGGGGCCAACGTGGCTTTTGCCGACGGCCATATCCAACGGCTTGACAACTCATTGGATGCCGAAGTTCTCAAGCTTCTGCTGATGGCCGACGACGGGAAGCCGGTACGCGTGCCGGAGTAGGTTGGGGGCAGAGGGACAAAGGGGCAAGGGGCACAGGGGAGTTGGCCGCAATTCGGGTTGGAGTGGCCGAGCGCTCGAACTGGGGTGCGTTCGGCTGGGCGCACAGCAAGATCTGAGGAAGTGGATCTGGGCAGAACGCGTCCCAGACGTCGGGACTGCTACGACGTGGCGGCCGGTTTTTCGGCGGCCTCTTTGGAGCGCTGATCCTTGATCTCTTCGCGCACTATGGCCAGCTCGTGCGGCGCTTCCACACCGAGCCGCACGATGCCCGGACCCACACGAACGACCGTCACGGCGACGTTGTCGCCAATCAGGATTCGCTCGCCGACTTTTCGGGATAGCACGAGCATGGCCAGAACCTCAGCCGCCTGACAGGATCAAGCACGACAGAGGGCCTACGTGTCGGCGAAGACCGACGCCAGGCTCCGCGTGCTTGCGGTGCCCTTTCGCCTCGCGGCCCCGGGCCAACGATCGTCGCGAAGGGCAAAACGCCGCCAAGGCATCTCCGGCAACATAACCCCCGGCAACCCCTGACGCAAGTAGCCAGTTCGGCATTCCTCAGGATTTGCCCACTCGCGCGAAAGGTGGGTGGTTTGCGAAGAATATCGAGACTGTCTGTGTGGCTGGGACAATGCAGTCCACCCGACTTTCCCACATGCTCCCGCCAGGCATTCGTTTCGGACAACGACCAGCAAAGGGGGTGTCCAAGTGGATGCCGATGCCCAAGGGCCTGGCTGCGCCTGGCGATTTGGGGTCGCCACCTCCAACTGGAGGCTATACTTTTGGTATTCGGGGGGATGGGCGAACACCCCCCCTTTGTCACGGGGGTTGTGTGCGTCGACGGTGTTCGAGGCCGCGGTGCTGCGAGGCGTGCGGCCACCGCTCGACAGCTCGCGGCCCGATCCAAGAAGAGAGGCTGCTCAACGTGACCGCGGAAACTCGACCCGACAACGCGTCTGCGTCCTGTCCCCTGTGTGGCCAAGCCGTCGCTGGCGATTTGCCCCCTGGGCGCGAGCAGTTGATCCAGTGGCTGGGGCGTGGCGTGGCGCGGCGATTGGGCCTGTATCGCGTCCCCGACGACCTGTTGCTCTCGGTCGTGATCCCCGTCTACAACGAGGAGAAGACGCTGCAGGAAATCGTGGGCCGCGTGCGCGCCGTGCCGATCCGCAAAGAGATCATCCTGGTGGACGATGGCAGCAGCGATGGTACTTGGAACGTGCTCTCGGCCATGCAGGACCAGCCGGACGTGCGAGTCTTCCGCCACGATCGCAATCAAGGCAAAGGGGCGGCCATCCGCACCGGTTTCCAGCAGGTCCAAGGCACGGTGGTTGTCATCCAGGACGCCGACCTGGAATACGATCCAGCCGAGTATCCGCAGTTGATCCAGCCGATTGTCGAGGGGCTGGCGGACGTGGTGTTTGGCTCGCGGTTCGTGGCCGACGGCCCGCATCGCGTACTGTATTTCTGGCACGCGGTGGCCAACCGGCTGTTGACCGCGCTTTCCAATATGTTCACCGGATTGAACTTGACGGACATGGAGACCTGCTACAAACTGTTCCGGCGCGAGGTGGTGGACGAGATCACCCCAACCCTGAAACAGAATCGTTTCGGCATCGAGCCGGAGCTGACGGCCAAGGTCGCGCGCCGCCGCTATCGCGTCTACGAATTGGGGATCAGCTATTCCGGTCGTACCTATGAAGAAGGCAAGAAGATCGGCTTTCGCGACGCTCTGAAGGCCTTCTGGTGCATCATTCGCTACTGGAAGCTGGATTGATTCAATTCTTCACTCCACACCTGCTGGTTGAAAGCGTTCTGGACCTGACGCCCACGCGCCTGGCCGCTCTGGGGATCGAGGCCCTGTTGTTGGACGTGGACTGTACCCTCAAGCGCTATCGCGAGACGAGTATTCCTGAGCCAGTCGCCGCGTGGCTGGCGGGGCTGCGCGCGGCGGGCATTGAGGCCTGTCTGGTTTCTAACGGTCGGGGGCCGCGCATCGGACAGTGCGCGCAACAGCTCGGCCTGCCGTTCGTCAGTCAGGCCTGCAAGCCCTTGCCCTTCGGCTGCCGAGCCGGGCAACGCAAGTTGGGCGTCAGTCCCCAACATACGGCGATGGTCGGCGACCAGGTCTTTGCCGACGTGGTGGCGGCGCGCCTGAGCGGTCTGCGGAGCATCCTCGTGCGTCCCATCCATCCGGAAGAAGAGCCTTGGTTCACGCGGCTGAAGCGGCCGATGGAGCGTTGGCTGGTGCGGGCCCTGGCCGCGCGAATTGCCCGCCTGAGCGACGATCCTCAGGACGTGAGCCAACGGGGCGCGACAGGTTGACGCGGCGCAGCCGTGGATGCCGGAACCGGGGATCGCCGCCTTGACGCGCGGGGGGCGATTCATGAACAATGCGGGCTGTTATCCCAGCCGCAGCGGCGGATTCCCCAACCCAGAGCTTGCCCATGCAGACTGTGCTCGTGACCGGAGGAGCCGGGTTCATTGGCGTAAATTTCGTGCGCCAATGGCTGGCCGAAGAGCCAGGCCGGCTGGTGAACCTCGACAAGTTGACCTATGCCGGCAACCTCGACTCCCTGGGCGAGGCCCTGAACAATCCGCGCCACGTGTTCATCGGCGGCGACATGGGCGACAGCCGGCTCGTGGGGGCGGTGCTCGACGAGTATCAACCGCAGACGATCGTGAATCTGGCCGCCGAGTCGCACGTCGACCGTTCGATCGACGCGCCCCTGGACTTTGTGCAGACGAACGTGGTGGGCACGTTCGGGCTGCTGGAGACGGTGCGCCGCTACTGGCTTCGGCTGGACGAGGAGCAGCGTCGCAGCTTCCGTTTCCTGCACGTCTCGACCGACGAGGTGTACGGCTCGCTGGGACCCCAGGGCAAGTTCACCGAAACCAGCCCTTATGCGCCCAACTCTCCCTATTCCGCCTCCAAGGCGGCCGGGGACCATTTCGTGCGAGCCTATCATCGCACCTACGGTCTGCCGGTCGTAACCACGGTCTGTGCCAACAATTTCGGTCCGTACCAGTTTCCTGAAAAGCTTATCCCGCTGATGATCCTCAACGCCTTGGAGGGCCGGCCTCTGCCCCTGTACGGCGACGGCCGCCAGGTCCGCGACTGGGTCTATGTCGAAGACCATTGCCGGGCCTTGCGCGCCGCGTTGGCCGCGGGCGAGCCCGGCGCCGTGTATCACATCGGCGGTGATCAGGAGCGGACGAATCTGGAAGTGGTGCAGGCTATCTGCTCGCTGGTGGACTGGTTGTGTCCCGATTTGCCGCATCGACCTTGCTCCCAGTTGATCCGCTTTGTTGCCGACCGGCCGGGCCACGATCAGCGTTACGCCCTGGACTGGGAAAAGACCCGCCAGCAACTCGGCTGGCAGCCGCGCGACGACTTCCGCTCGGGATTGGAGCGCACGGTGCGCTGGTACCTGGAACGCGGCGACTGGGTGCAGCGTGTTTCGTCGGGCAAGTATCAGCGTGAACGTCTGGGGCTGGGCGAGCGCGGTGTCATCCCTTGATTATTGGTGCCGGCGCAGTCAGTGATCGCAATTCCGGGGCTCCCGCGGCCGCGGGACGATCAATGACAGCGCGGAGCTCCTTGGAGCAGAACACGACATGCAACAACACTGCAAGGGCATCATTCTCGCCGGCGGGGCCGGAACGCGCCTGTATCCGGCGACCAGGGCGGTCAGTAAGCAGCTCTTGCCGGTCTACGACAAGCCGATGGTCTACTATCCCTTGTCGACCCTGTTGCTGGCCGGGGTGCGCGAGATCCTGCTCATCTCCACGCCGGAGGATATCGGCCTGTTCGAGCGTCTGCTGGGCGACGGCCGTCAGTTGGGAATCCATATCACCTACTGCGTGCAACCGCGTCCCGAGGGCCTGGCCCAGGCGTTCATTCTCGGCCGGGACTTCGTGGGCACGGATCACGTGACCCTCGTGTTGGGCGACAACATTTTCTACGGCCAGGGCTTCCAGCGGATGCTCGTGCAGGCGGCAGCGCGGCAGCGCGGGGCCACGATCTTTGCCTGCAAGGTCAAGGATCCGCAACGCTACGGCGTGCTGGAAATCGACGCCGACGGCCGGCCGCTGGGCATCGAGGAGAAACCGGCCCAACCCCGCTCCGATTTCGCCGTGACCGGCCTGTATTTCTACGACAACCGGGTGCTGCAAATCGCGGCCGGGCTGAAACCTTCGGCACGCGGCGAACTGGAAATCAGCGACGTGAACCGGGCCTATCTGGAACGCGGCGAACTGCACGTGGAACTGCTGGGACGCGGCTTCGCCTGGCTCGATACAGGTACGCACGAGTCCCTCTTGCAGGCCGCCAACTTCGTGGCCACGATCGAGCAGCGCCAGGGCCTGAAGATCGCCTGCATCGAGGAGATCGCCGTACGCAAAGGCTTCATCTCGCGCGAGCAGTTCGAACGCCTGGCGCACGAGCAACCCAACCGATACGGGCAGTACATGCTGGATTTGCTGCGGAATCCGGCAGCCCTGATCCAAGGGGAACCATCCGGCCGGCTTCCAAGCGAATGATCCGGACAGCACACCCCCTTGGGTGGTGCTGCCTGGGCGAGGTTGACAAGCGTGCTAAAAGCGGTTGGAATGGAGGGAGAGGAGGCCTGTGAGGCTGTCTTCCTGCCGGAGTTGCTGGGGGTTTTTGTCGCTCCCCGGGGCCGGCCGTAAGGCGCCCCCACACAACGCCTTCCACGACACGCGCCGCCTATCTCATCTGCAGTGTGTCGACACAGCGATCGGGCCAGCCAGTCGCGTAGGGCAAGGCGTAACGGATACAGTAGCGAGAGGAGTTTCCCATGGCGCGGCCCGCTCGGTCTGCCGGTTCACGATGCCCTCTGGCCAGCTCGGCTGGCGAGCGGTCAGGTTTTACCCTGATCGAACTGCTCACCGCCACGGCTTTGACCTTGCTGCTGATGCTGGCCGTGGTGCAGATTTTTGCCACGGTCAGCGGCAGCATCAATGACTCGCGCACCACGCTGGAGATGAACGATCGTTTGCGTGCCACGGCCAACCGGTTGCAGCGCGATCTGATGGGATTGACGGTGACCATGGTTCCGCCGCGTCGCCCCCAGGCCAATGAGGGTTACTTCGAGTATGTCGAAGGACCGATGGCGGGATGGGCCGTTCGAGGCGGATCGCTAAACTGCAATCTCACAGCGCTCGGTGGCGACCAAAACTACCCGATGACGCCGGTCAACTACTTGGAGACCGACTCCAGCGGCAACCCCCTGCGCGACATGACGGTCACCGATTGCGATGACATCCTCATGTTCACCACGCGGGATGAAGCCCAGCCCTTCACCGGCAAGAGCACGACTGGGTCGGTCTCTTCGTCGGTGGCGGAGGTGGCCTGGTTTGTGCGCGGGCGCACCCTGTATCGCCGCTCGCTGATCATTCGACCGACCTTGAGCGTGAATCAGACGTTGTCGGGATCGTTCTATCTCAACTACGATCTCTCCGCGCGCCCCAACGCCACCCATCCGGGAAACGTCACCCTGAACTCGCTGGGCGACCTGACCAATCGAGAGAACCGCTTTGGCCATCCGGCCGCCGCGGCAGGTAGCTTTCCCTTCAGCACGCGCGGTTGGAAGCAGCTTGGGTTGCCGATCCTTTGGGAGTGCCGTGATCACTCCCCCGGGCAAGCTCCCAGCAGTCCGAGCCCTCTGGGCAATGTCGACTTCTGGTCGCCCAACCCGGGTCTTCGGCCGCCCACGCCATGGCTTGGCAGTTCCATTAGCGACAACCAGACCATGCCCACGCTTCCGCGCGCCAATGAGGACGTGATCCTGACCAACGTCATCGGTTTCGACGTGAAGGCCTGGGATCCCGGTGCGCCGCTGAAGAGCGACAGCAGTGGCCTGGGGGTCGCCCTCGCGCCTGGCGATTTCACGTACTCCTCGGCGTCGAACGTGGTCGGATATGGCGCCTATGTGGACTTGGGCTACGATCCGAGTCTCTCTGACAACCCTTCCAGCGGCTGCCCAGCGCCTTGTTTCCACAAGGTGAACTATGATGCCGGGTCCGGTGGGCCCAGATCGGGGCTCTATCGCACCTACGACACCTGGTCCACCCAGTACGAGTCGGACGGCATTGACCAGTTCGGTGACGGGAACACGGACCAGGGAACCGACGGCTTCGACAACAACAGCGACGGCCGCGTCGACGATGCCTCGGAGCAGGAAACCCAGGCGCCCTATCCGGTTCCGCTGCGCGGCATCCGGGTCAAGATCCGGACCTTCGATCCGGAAAGCCGTCAGATCCGCGAGACGACCGTCATCCAGGACTTCCTGGTGGAGTGAGAAAGCTGAAAGCTATTGGATGTCAGAAAAGGAATGTCGCATCTGTCGGGCCCGTTGCCCAGAAAAGCCGGCCTTCCGATGGTCGGCCTCACGGCATTACTTACCTGAGACGCAATAATAGCTGAAAGCTGACTGCTACCCGCTACTGCAGCATCCACTCCACGATCCGCTGCGCGGCCTGTCCATCCCCGTAGGGATTCTGCTGGAGTTGGGCCCTGGCGTAGGCCTGCGGATCGCTGAGCAATCGCGTGGTCTGATCTACGATCGCCGCAGTGGAGGTGCCCACCAGAAAGGCCCCGCCGGCCTCCACCACCTCGGGCCGTTCTGTGTGCTCGCGGAGCACGACCAGCGGTTTGCCCAGCGTGGGCGCCTCTTCCTGCACCCCGCCCGAGTCGGTCAAGACGATCGTCGCCCGATCCAGCAGCCAAACGAATTCCGGGTACACGGCCGGCGCGGTGAGATGGATGTTGGCCTTTCCCTCCAGGATTCGCCGCACGGGCCCTTGCACCTGGGGATTGAGGTGCAAGGGGTAGACGAACTGGCACTCGGGAAACCGCACGGCCAACTCGCCGATCGCCGCGCAGATCTGCTCTAGCCCCGGCCCGAAGCTCTCGCGGCGGTGTGCGGTGACGAGCACCATGCGCCTGGAGCCCAGAGCTGCATAGCGTTCCACCCATGGACCCGGTTGTCGCCGCACGCGCTGGAGCGTCCAGAGCAGGGCGTCGACCACCGTGTTGCCGGTGACGCGAATCTGATTGCGGTCGACCCCTTCGGCCTCCAGGGCGGCGGCGGCGCGAGGTGTGGGCGCGCAGTGCTTGCAGGCGATCATGCCGGCGATGCGGCGGTTGAGTTCCTCGGGCCAGGGGGCCGACAGGTGTCCGGTGCGCAGCCCGGCCTCCACGTGCATCAGCGGAATGTGGTGATAGAAGGCCGCCAGGGCGGCCGACATCACGCTTGTCGTGTCGCCCTGGACCACGACCAGGTCGGGGGCCACGCGAGACAGAAGGGCGTCGAAGGCCACCAGGGCGCGGCCCGTGAGGTCCGCCAGGCTCTGTCCCGGACGCATCAGGTCCAACTGCTCGTGGACCGGGAGTTGGAAGTGTTCCAGCACGCCGGCCAGGAGTTCCCGGTGCTGCCCAGTCAGGCAGACCACCGGCTCGACGCGACCGGCCCGACGCAAGCACTCGTGGACCACCGGCGCAAGCTTGATCGCTTCGGGTCGGGTGCCGACGATCAGCAGCGCGCGCAAAGAAGGTGGCGCCATTATTGATGCTCAGAAAAGGAATGTCGTAGCCGTCGGGCCCGTTGCCCGGGAAAGCCGGCCTCCCGATGGTCGGCCTCACGGCATTACTTGCCTGAGACGCAGTAGGGCATCAATAGTCGGCTTCGGTGAGCAGCCAGGAGTAGAAGGCCGCGTTGAGGTTTGGCGTAGCGTTCCGCGGCGTTCGAGCATTCCTGCCGTCGGGCGTCATCAGCAACTGGTACACAACGTAGTCGATACTCTCGGAGAGGAACTTGAGGTGTCCGTCACAGAAGACTGCGTTCACCCCGCCGGGATGGTTACTGGAAGGCCGAGCATACGTATAGCTGGTGCTGACCAGTCCAGTCGCACTCAGCATGAAGTCCCGATTGGAATTGATCCGATAGCCCGCGTTCGCATTGCTGATCGTTGGATTGACGTCGTTGCGCCAGATGAAACCGAGAGTCGTCTCGGCGATCAACTGGACTTCAGACGTGGCGCCACTCAACGGCGCGCACCACAAGCCGGCCTGGATGTTCTCGGAGAACATGAGGGTCTGCTGCAGGCCGTCCTTGACGTCGCCCGTGGTCATGCGAACCTGAAGGTAGCAGTTGTTGGTGGCGCCAGAAATAAAAGCGGGATCGTAGAGGCTGTGGAAGACCCCGTTGGCCGGCCAGTCCGGAGGACGCGCAGTGGACGCCACGGCGGAAGTACGGTTGTCCTGATACCCACAGTTGGCCACATAGCTAATTGAAAGGGTCTCAGCCGAAGTGTCGCCTGGGCAGCGATACTGATCGATGGGCACCTCGGTGCGGTTGCCCGCACGCCAGTGCCCCCACAAGTCCCCACGGCCGACATACGGCAGCATGACGACGGGCCAACCGTAAGCCGACATCATATTGTTGCCAGCCGCCACCGGATTGTACTCCACGTACCCCGGATAGCGACGCTTCTGCGTCTCGTGGACCGCGGCGGCCTTGGCCAACTGGCTCAGATTGTTCTGGCACCGAATGTTGTTCGCCCGATCTTTGATCACCGATATGGCTGGAAACAGCATTGCCATCATCATGCCAACGATGGTGATGACGACCAGCAGTTCGACCAAGGTAAAGCCGCGACGGGCTCGTACAACGAGGGTGTTCATCCTGTGCTCCTTCCGGCCGCGGGGCAAGCGGCGGGCCTTGCTTCTCGCCCTCCCCAAGGGGTCCTACGACTATTCTCTCAAATGTGGTCAAAAAACTCCAGTGATTTTGGCGAGGGAAAGCCTGCGGAATGGCATCGCTCTAGTTCGGCGGGGGGGCTGGCTATGTCTGGCGACAAGGAACCTGCCAACGATACGACGGAGAGCAACCGCCTGCGAGGAAGAGAAAGATCGCAGAGGAAACAGATAGAGATGGTGGTGAGCGGAAGTTGGCAATTTCCGTTCACAGCGCGTTCCGTGTTCTCCTGTCTTCCCTTCTTAACCCCTCTTGCACGGCAGTTTGTCTTGTTGACCGGTCGTGGAGCAGGACGGTCCACCGAGGGTCGCCCAGACCGCCTATTTGAGCAGCAATGTACTGGAATAATTGGCCGTCTTTTGCGACAATAAGATAAGGGCAAGGGACCGCGCGGGCTAGACCGAGGGAGAATCGCCATGATCCGTGGCAACCGCAACGCATTCACGCTCGTCGAATTGTTGGTGGTGATCACCATCATCGGCATGTTGACGGCCATGATCTTTCCGGCTGTCAATATGGCGCGTGAGGCGGCACGCCGCATGATCTGTTCGAGCAACCAGAAGCAGGTGGCAACGGCCTTGCTGAACTACGAGAGCCAGCGCGGCCAGTTCCCCGGCTATGTGAATCGGGTGGGCAACAGCCAGGACAACTGGATGGAAGCCAGTTGGGTGGTGATGTTGCAGCCTTTTCTGGACCGCAACGACCTGTGGCAGATCTGGTCGCGAGGCTGGGATAACGGCAACACGACCCTGCTGAACAGCCGTTGCCGGTCTATGAGCATCCTGGTGTGCCCCAGCGATCCGCCTGACGGGCAGCTCAACACGGACACGCCAACCAACTATGCGGTCAACGGCGGCAAGGATGGCAGGGACAACAACGTCGCGGGCACGAATCCGTTGAGCTACGGCGTATTCCACTGCAACGGTTTGTACAGCGGCGGTGGAGCCATGGAGAAGTTCGATGAGGCGCGTAGTACTCTGGACTATATCAGTACCCACGACGGTGCGGCCTACACGATTCTGTTTGGTGAGAATGTCGCCAATCGTACCTGGGCCGACATGACCAACCGGACTTACACCGCGGCGACGAAGAATACGAGCACAGGGGTGATTACCCGCTCTCACTCCACGAGCACTGGCCAGAGCACCTGGACCCATGAACGTCTGGTGACCCTGAACTACAATTGGACCGCAGGATCCGAGACAACCGTGCCCAGTGCCACCACGTTCGTCTGGAACAAGATCAACGGCGATCGCCTGTATCTCTCGGTACTCAACGCCGGGCAGCGTATCCGATCACCGTCCTCATTCCATCCGGGAGGGGCAGTGGTCAGCTTCTGCGATGGACACCAACAGTTCATCAAGGATTCGATCAGCAGCAACACTTACTGGCACCTGATGACCCCGTACGGTGCGGGCGCGTGGCGCAGCACCACCACCAAGTACGGTCCAGACGGCGTCTTCTCCGACTCCGATATCGATTGATCGCCAAGCTCTCTGGCTGCTCCAGGGTGCGGCGGGCTGGAGGAGAGGCACCGGATGGCCCAATCGTTTGGAAGATTGATTGAAGACCGGCCAGAATCTGGCCTCCTTAAAGCCCCTAATATGTGAAGGTGCCTGTTGCCCATGAGCCCGGCGTTGCTCTGCTGCTTGCTGGCCGCCGGGATCTCTGCGGCTGGCGCTGCTTCAGGTCCGGCGGCCAACAGTGGCGCGTCCAGTCCGGACTGGTTGATTCGGGCCAGCACCTATCGGTCGAAGTACTACAACATCACGACCGACTTTACGCCGGAAGACGCGAAGCGTATGGCCGAGCACGTGGATTCGACCTTCGAGTCGTATCTGCGGCTTTTTTCGAAGCTTCCGGTGCGTGTGCAGCGACCAGCCGCGCTGGATCTCTATCTGTTCGTCACCGAGGACGACTATCACAAGGTCCTTAAGGCGCGTTTTGGCGACGAAGGACTTGGTTCCTGGGGCACGTGCATCAGCTCCGGCAACCGCATCTGGCTGGTGGGCTGGCGCGGCGAGTATACGCTGGAGCAGATGAAGCCGCTGCTGCAGCACGAGGGTTTTCACCAATTGGCTCGGCACTTGTTCGGCGACCTGCCGGTCTGGGCCAACGAAGGCCTGGCCGAACTGTTCGAGCGCGGAATCATGATCGACGGCCAACTCGTGCTGGGCGAAGTGACGCCCGCGACGCGCCAGCGCCTGCTGGAGGCCATCGCCCAGCAAAAGACTCTGCCCCTGGACCAGTTCTTCAAGGTCGACCACCAGCAATGGCTGCGCAGCGTGCACACGAGTGACGCGGGGGCACTGTACTTGCAGGCCTGGAGTCTGGTGCATTTCCTGATTTTCGCTGATCAGGGCAAGTACGAGGCGGGCTTCCTCAAGTTCCTGGTGCAACTCAACCGGGGCATGGATTGGCGTCAGGCTTTCGTTGCTTCGTTCGGCATGCCGGACTTCAAGGCCCTGGAAACCAAGTGGCTGGACTACGCGCGCACCACTCCACCGGCCGACTATCGGGAGACGGTTCGCCGGCTGAAGTTCCTTTCGGCCGGGCTGGCCGAGTTGCACAAGCAGGGCCGCCGGCCGACGAGCCTGGATGAGTTGCGCGAGCAATTGCAGGAAATCAACTTCGAGTGCCAGCCAGACCTCTTCGGCCAGGCGCGGAAGCTGTCGGCCGCGGATCGACGGATGTTCGAAGTGCCGTTTGCCGAGGGCGTGGAAGCACGCAAATTCACCCTGGTCGAATCGCGTTCCGGCCCCAGCGCCAAGCCGCCGCCCTACAACATCGCGGTCGGCGGCCTGGAACCCCAGGCGTTTGCCGCCCAGTGGACCCGCCGGGGGCGCGAAACCAGCTATGCTATCACGGTTTCGCCCGCCGGCCAGCAGAAGACCAAACCGGGCTCGGCCGCGGCCAAGACGGCGGCCGGTTCCAGCGCCAAGCCTTCGGTTTCCTCGGCGCGGGAGCGCGGACGGTAGCCCTCCCCCTGCCGCCCGTCGGGTTCCAACGCCATCCGCTCGCGTTGCGGCACTTTCTTGCACCCGGACTCGCCGTACCGTACACTCGTGACCAGCGCGTATTCTGCTTCGTCCCCGCTATTCCTTGAGGTGCAACGATGAGCACGCTATTGCCGACTCGGATCCTGGCCGTCCTGGCCGTCGTTTTGGGAGTCTCGGCCTCCGCCCGGGCGGAGGATTCGTGGGTCGTGATGCAGGGCCAGGCTGGCCTGGGGCAGGGCAAACACATTGTCTTCGTGACCGGTGACGAAGAGTATCGCTCTGAGGAATCGTTGCCCCAGTTGGCCAAGATCCTGGCGCGCCATCACGGTTTCAAGTGCACCGTGCTGTTTGCCATCAACAAGGAGTCCGGGCTGATCGATCCGATGACCTTGGACAACATTCCGGGGCTGGAGAAGCTGGCCACGGCCGACCTGATGGTGATGCTGATGCGATTCCGCGAACTGCCCGACGAGCAGATGAAGCACTTCATTGACTACGTGAACTCGGGCAAGCCGATCGTGGCCCTGCGCACCTCGACGCACGCCTTCGCCTACAAGAGAAACCTGGCCAGCCCGTACGCCAAGTATAGTTGGAAGGATGCCAACTTCGCCGGCGGCTTCGGTCGGCAGGTGCTGGGCGAAACCTGGGTCAACCACTATGGCAAGCACAACAAAGAAAGCACTCGCGGTGTGGCAGCCGCCGGCATGGAGAAGCATCCGATTCTGCGCGGGACAGAAGACATTTGGGGCCCCAGCGACGTCTATGGTCTGACGACATTGTGCGGTGATTGCCAACCGCTGGTCATGGGCCAGGTGCTCGTGGGCATGGAGCCCACTGACCAACCCAACCCCGACAAGCCGGCCCTGCCCGTGGCCTGGATCAAGACCTACAAGGGCGAGCAAGGCAAGACCGCGCGGGTTTTCACCACGACGATGGGCCACGCCCACGATCTGAAGAGCGAAGGCTTGCGCCGATTGCTGGTCAACGCCTGCTACTGGGGGCTGGGCATGGAAGACAAGATTCCGGCTCGGGCCAACGTGGAGTTGGTCGGAACCTACGACCCCTTGCCTATCGGTTACGGCAAGTACCGGCAAGGCGTGAAGCCCGCGGACCACAAGCTGCCCTAGGAGTGACCATGCAGACGCTGAACTTGGCGAAGGACCTGGCGCTGGTTTGCGGTCGGCCCCTTTCCCGGCGGCAGTTTGTGGGGGCGTGTGCGGCCGGGCTGGCCGCGGCGAGCGTGCACGCGGTGGCGGGGGAGCTCGAGCCGCAACACTTACCGCCGGGCCTCGATGTGCCGCTGGTCGATCTGCACGTGCATCGCGACAACAGCACGCCCGAGAAGATCCTGGAGATCGCACGCCAGCGCGGCGTGCGCTTCGGGCTGGTCGAACACGCCGGAACCCCCGAAAACCAGTATCCCGTGGTGCTCAGCAACGACGCCCAACTGGGCGCGTGGCTGAAGTTGTGGGAACGGCTGCCGGTGTGGCGCGGCGTGCAGGCCGAGTACGACGACTGGACCCGCGGTTTCTCACGCCAAGGGCTGGCCGGGCTCGACTACATCCTCATGGACGCCATGACCTTCCCCGGCAAGGACGGCCAGCGCGTCAAGCTTTGGGAACCGGACGTCGAGTCGCGCGTCGAGATGTCCGACCACCAGGCTTTCATGGATCGCTTCGTGGATTGGCACGTAACGATCATCGAGAAGCAACCGATCGACATTCTGGCGAACGTCTCCTGGCTGCCCAAGGCCCTGGTCGGCGACTACGACACCTATTGGACGCCGGCGCGGATTCGGCGTGTGGTCGAAGCCGCCGTGCGGCGGGGCGTGGCCCTGGAGATCAGTTCCAGCTACCAACTGCCGAAGTTGGAGTTCCTGCAGATCGCCAAGGCGGCCGGCGCGCGGTTTTCCTTCGGCTCCAACGGCCGCTATCCCAAGATGGGACAACTGCAGTACTGCCTCCAAATGGCCCAGACGCTCAAACTCACGCGAGCCGATGTCTTCATGCCCGGCGCCGGACCGAAGGCGGTGGAGCGATGGGGCGGATGAGGGAGGGAGGCCTGAGGGGCCCCATTGGGCCTTCGTCGCCGCGGTTGCCGGACAGCGGCTTGGCGCGGCGCCCTATCCTCATCTCTTGGCCCCTCTCCCGCGCGCGGGAGAGGGGTGAGACGCACGCGCGTGTGGAGCGGCTCTCGCCGGTTGGCGATCTTCGCTTCAGCGTTCAGCATGCTACTGCACGCCGCGTTCCAGCAGGACCTGCACCACGCGCTCGATGGCGATCTCGTAGGCCGCCTGGCGGAGCGAGGTCTTCTCGTCCTTGGCACGCTCGGCAATCTGCCGGTAGGCGGCGACCATCTTCTCGGTCATGCGCTGCACGACCTCCTCGTGTGACCAGTAGAACTCCTGCCGATTCTGCACCCATTCGAAATAGCTCACCGTCACGCCGCCGGCGTTGGCCAGCACGTCGGGCACGATGGGAATCCCACGATGCCAGAGGATATGGTTGGCCTCGAGGGTCGTCGGCCCATTGGCCCCTTCGGCGATGATTCGGGCCTGGATCTGCGGAGCGATCTCCGCGGTGATACACTCTTCCAAGGCGGCTGGAACCAGGAAATCGCATTTCATGGTAAGCACCGCCGTGTGACTGATGGGGTTGGCGCCAGGAAATCCCGCGACGCTGCCGAATTGCTTGACGTACTTGGCCAGCTCGGAGATATCGATGCCGTCGGGGTGGTGCAGGCCGCCGTGGACGTCGGAGACCGCGATCACTTTCGTGCCACGGCGCACCAGTTCTAGGGCCACATGCTGACCCACGTTGCCGAAGCCTTGCACGGAAGCCGTGGCGCCCTGCGGGTCGATGCCTTCCTCGCGCGCCTTTTCCATGAGCACCGTGACCACGCCGCGTCCCGTCGCTTCGACTCGGCCCTGGCTTCCGCCCAAATCCAGCGGCTTGCCGGTGATCATGCTCCGCTCGTACTGCCCGCTGGTCATACGCCAGGCGTGCAGCATCCAGGCCATTTCACGGGCGCCGGTGTTCACGTCGGGCGCGGGGATGTCGGTATCGCTGCCGATGTCCCGCGCGAGCATGATGGCGAACTTCTTGGTCAATCGCTCGCGCTCGGCCAGCGACAGGGCTGGATAATCGACGGCGATTCCGCCCTTGGCGCCGCCAAAGGGAATGTTCACCACGGCCGTCTTCAGGTACATCCAGAAGGCCAGTGCCGTGACCTCGTCCAGGGTCACGGCCGGATGGAATCGCAGCCCGCCCTTGTAGGGGCCCAGGTCGTCGTTGAACTGCACGCGATAGGCATTGAAGACCCGGATCGCGCCGTCGTCCATCTGCAAGGACAGACGATAGCTGATCGACTTGTCCGCCGTGGTCAGACGCTGCATGACCGAGAGGTTGGGATGCTTGGCATCGAGCTTCAGCGGCTCGGCATAGTGCAGGAAGAGTTGCCTGGCTCGATCGAACACCGAACAGTTATTGGCCGACATGAATGAGCTCCTTCTTGTTGCGTGACCTGGCCGTGGGGCCGGGCCTCGCGAAAACCCCGCCCCCTGGATACTCCGGGAAGCAGGAGATGTGCGTTTTGGGACACCGACGCGAACACCAACCATGCGCGCAGACCAATCGCGCGTGCGGGGGAGATGCGGCGGGGAACAGACAGTTCAGATGAAAAAAACCCGTAGGGTGGGACGCAGTCCCGCATACAACGAGACTGCGCCCCCGCCAGGTTCCCCACCCTACGGTTTTGCGATGCCGCGGCTAAGCTCTCGGGGCCCTGTGCCTAGCCGCGCAGCCGAACTCCGGGAGCCGGCTCGTAGTCGATGGCCACGTGTCGTCCGTCCTGGGCAATCGACATCCGAGCCGCTTCGACGACCAACTCGTTGATGTAGCTGTTGCCGGGCGTGGCCAGGATGCCCCGCTCGTCAATCTCCTTCAACGCAACCTGCCGCCGGGCCAAGGCTTCGGCGGCGGACAACCCCGCGCCGGCCTGATTCACGTGAATCGCCGACTCGGTGATGGCCTCGACCGAATCGTAGCCATAGCCCACCGGCTTGAGCCCTTCACCCGTCCAGGGGACCAGTCGAAAGTAGTCCGGGCTCACGAAGCGGAAAGCTGCGCCCGAGAGGTGATCCACGTAGCCGTGGCTCACGCCGCGGAACTGATCGTCGTGGCGCACGATGGCGCCCACATCGTCCCCTTCACAGAACATGCACAGGGCCTGGTCGTTGGTCCCGGCGCCTTCGTCCGGATAGCCCAGACCGTTGACCACGCTGAGGATGGCTCCGTTCTCCCACACCACCTGGCCGCTGGACCAGAGGTAACCCAGGTTGCCGTTGGGGAACTTGCCTTCCACCCCGCGCACCGAAACCTCCACCGGACGCAGACCGGTGATGAAGTACACCAGGTCCACATAGTGGCAGCCGATGTAGGTGAACGGGTCGCTGTTCTCCTTAGTGAACCAGTTCTGGAAGTTCGAGTGGCGGTAGTAGTAGGGCTCGATCAGCTTGGCCTCGCCGCAGCGGAACTCGCCGAAGCGCCCACGGCGGTACTGGCCGCGCGCGTCCAGTGCGCGCCGATCGAATCGCTTGTGATACTCTACGCCCACCAACAGGCCGCGCTCGTAGGCCAACTTCTCGATTTCCAGGGCCTGGCTGTACTTCAATACCAGCGGCTTGACCGTCAGCACGTGCTGATCGTGAGCCAGGGCCTCTTTGATCACGGCATAATGGAACTGGTCCGGCACGGCCACGACCACCAGGTTTCGTGGAGGCAGGGCCGCAATCAGTTCCTTGAACGTGTTAGGAAACAACCGCTCGGGCGGCTCGCTCAGGGCCGGCACGGCCTGGAACGACTGGCCCGGAAACGCCAGGGCCAACTGCTTGGCTTCGGCCAGGGCGCGCAAGGGGGCCGAGTTCAGCGCGCAGATTTGGATGGCGCCGACCTTCGACAGCCGTTGCAGGTGATAAATCGAAGGCAGAATCTGATCGTGGGTGATCATTCCTCCGCCGACGATCAGGACCTGGATCGCATCGTGGGCGTTCATTGCAGGACCTCCTGCAGGGCTTCTTCCAGCACGGCGATCCCTTCGCGCAGCGGCTCTTCCGTCACAATCAGCGGGGGCGAGATCTTGACCGACGCCCCGCCGTAGCCCACCGGCGCGAAGAACAGCAAGCCCTTCTCCACGCAGCGGCGAATCACGTCACCGGCTAGAGGAGCGTTGGGTTCGATCCCGCCTGGCTTGATCATGTGCAATGCGGCCACCAGGCCCCGGCCGTGCACCGCGCCGATCTGCTTCGGCCAGCGAGCGCCGATTCTGCGCAACTCGGGCTGAAGAATCTCGCCCATGCGCTTGGTGTTGGTCACCAGGTCTTCGTCCTGGATCACGCGCAGGTTCTCCAGCGCAGCCACCGCGCAGATCGGGTTGCCGGTGTGCGTCGAGGTCATCGCGCCCGGCGGATACAGGTCCATCACGTCGTTGCGGCCGATCACGGCCGAGATCGGCAACCCGCTGGAAATACCCTTACCACAGCAGAACAAATCCGGATTGACCCCGTAGTACTCAAACCCCCAGAAGGTGCCGCAGCGGCCGAAGCCCGCCTGCACCTCATCGAAGACCAACAAAGCGTTGTGCCGATCGCACCACGCGCGCAGCTTCTGCATGTACTCCGGCGGACCGAAGCTGGCGTTGCCGCCTTGGTAGGTCTCGGTCATCACGCCGCACACGTTCTCCGGCGTCACTCCCTGATCGGCCAGCGACTTCTCGAACAGATCGAAGCTGGTGTCCGGGCAGCGGAAACCGTCGGGAAAAGGCACCTGGACCATATCCTTGTCCAGGTTACCGATCCATTCCTTCAGGGCCGGAATCCCGCCGGCCATCTGCGCGCCCAGCGTGCGCCCGTGAAAAGCGTTTTGAAAGCTCACGAAGGTGATTTTTTTCGGACCACCGACGCGCCTGCCGTGCGTGCGTGCGAGCTTGATGGCGCACTCGGTGGTTTCGGCCCCGGTGGTGAGCAGGAAGACCTTCTTGAGCCCTTCGGGCGAAGCCGCAGCCAGGGCTTCGGCCAGATCGGCACGGAGTTCCGAGGGGAAGCAGTAGTTGTGCAACAGGCCGTGCTGAACCTGGTCCGCAATGGCTTTCTTGATGCGCGGGTGGGAATGCCCTGCGTTAGTCACCAACACGCCCGATGACCAATCCAACCAGCAGTTCCCCCAGCGATCGTAGACCTGGATGCCTTCGGCGCGGTCCCAGACCACGGGTGGCTGGCCACTCATCGAGCGGGGTTCAAAACGGTGCAGCTTCTCCAGGACCGGCAGCGACTCGGGAACCGGAATATCGGTCACGATTCGTCGGTACTTGGTCTGGACGCGGGGAACGCGACGCGGGGTCAAGGCAGGAGTCGACATAGCGATTACGCCTTCATGAAACGGAGAATGCCGGCCCGGTGGGTCAGGCGGCAAAGGCCGTTTCGTCGCTCGAACAAATGCTGTAGTGCCACCACGGGTGCAGCGAGAGCAACACGCACAGGCCGAAGGGGGACCAGAGAGGCCGAAATCGCTTGGCCGCGACAGGCCCAACTCATCCCCATCCGGGTTAGATTACCTCCCAGACGAACTCGCAATGACGAAATCGTGGGTGTTCAGACCGACAATGCGATGGGACGACAAGATGCACCGTCATGCGACGATGTCCATTGATCGCCGTTAGCACATTGCTTGACTGAAGCTCGGTAGGTGGGCCAAGAAACACAAACACCCCGGCCCAGACCGGACCCCGGTATTTCGGGGAACCGACCCAGTCGGAGTGCTCTTGATGCTGACAGTGCCGCTACGGATGCCAGCGAGCTTCATATTGTCCGCGGCGATGCAATACACCTCCGCTTAGTCTCGCATTATACTCGCACCGCATCGCAATTCAAGTAGTCGCGCGCAGAAAATCAAGCGAGGCGTGCGCGGGCCAACGATGCGAGACACGCTTGCACTATCTTTCGCCACGCAGCACGGCCGTTCTCCACCAATTCGTGACGCCATCGCATGGCCCTCTGCGGTTGCCGGGCTCGCTCGGGGTTGCCGAACGCCGGGCCTCTCCCAGCCGCCGTGCGTTCTCCGTAATTCCCGTCACGACGAATGCGACGCAACACTCTCCTGTAGGAGAGGTTGTGGCGAATTGCATCTTCCCCAGACGACGAAACTGGGGAAAATGTAGTAAGAAGGACTATTGGAGAGTTTGCGCTGCGGCCTACGGCCCCACTGGTGGGCGCGGCTACCACGGCTGGTTGCGGTGCTGTCGCGCCGGAGAGTGGCGAGCGACTGGCCACGACGAGACCGCTATTAAGGGTGGCTTGGTCGCAACCCACACGAGCTATCCATGCTCATCGCCGTTGTCGTTGCAGCACCGGAAGCCTTGCTGGCACCTAGACTTCCTGCGTGGAGCGGAGTGCGTGGCTAATTGCCCTTGAAAGCCAGGGTAGTGACTCTATAATGCCGAGATTCAGGACGCTTCGCGGCCCTGCCAGCGGAAGGCTTGTCGTTGTGCTTGAAAGAGACGCGGGTGTAGCTCAGTTGGAAGAGCACCACCTTGCCAAGGTGGCTGTCGTGGGTTCGAATCCCATCACCCGCTCTTAGAGTTCATCCTCGAGCCGCCCCGGTCAGTCTGGGCGGCCAGGAGATACGGAGTCGGTAAACCCTTCGGGAACCGGTACTTCGAGCATCTCTCAACTGGACCGACGGGCCGGCCTTGACGGCTCTTTTTTCTCCCGTGCGTTGGGGGAGCGGATGAATTTGCGAGGGTGAAGCTCCGCGGCGGATTGACGCGGGGGAAAGCGCCCGGGTCGGTTCACCAAATTCACGACGATTTGATCGGTACGGAGCAGACATGGTCGACAGCCAGAAGAACGACAGCGAACGCGCGGACCAGACGACCCTCGACAGCACCACGGGCGAGGCGGCCGAGGCGCAGAAGCTCGCCTTGGAGGTTGCGATCGACAAACGGGGCGCCTGCCAGCGGCATATCCGCGTCTCGGTGCCCCGGGAAGATATCGAGCGCTATTTCGACCGCGAATTCTCTGAACTGATGGGCAATGCCCAAGTCCCCGGTTTCCGTCCCGGCCGCGCACCGCGCAAACTGGTCGAGCACCGGTTCCGCAAGGACGTCGCCGAGCGCGTGAAGAGCGGCCTGTTGATGGACAGCATCGCGCAGGTCAGCGAGGACAAGACCCTTTCGGCGATCAGCGAGCCCGACTTGGACGTCGAGGCGGTGCGTCTGCCGGACGAGGGCCCCATGACATTCGAGTTCGACTTGGAAGTCCGGCCGGAATTTGACCTACCCAAGTGGAAGGGGTTATCGATCAACAAGCCGACGCACGAATTCACCGAGGTGGAGGTGGATCAGGCGTTGAAGGCGATGCTCGCGCGGCGCGGACGGCTGGTGCCTTTTGACGGTCCGGCCGAGAAGGGAGACTACGTCAGCACGAACCTGACGTTCCTGGCCGACGGCAAGGAGCTTTCCAAGGGGACCGAGGAGGTCCTTTGCATTCGTCCCACATTGAGCTTCCGCGACGGAAAGATCGAGAAGTTCGACGAGTTGATGAAGGGGGTCAAGGCTGGGGAGACGCGGCGCGGCAAAGCGGCGATCAGCGCCGATGCGCCCAACGCCGAATTGCGCGGCAAAGAAGTCGAGGCCGTCTTCGAGGTGCTGGAAGTCAAGAAGCTGGAGCTTCCCGAACTGACGCCCGAGTTTCTGCGTGAGTTGGGCGACTTTGAACTGGAGGCGGATCTGCGCGACGCGGTTCGCGACAGCCTCAGTCGGCGGTTGGACTACCTGCAGCACCGCGAGGCCCGCCAGCAGATCACGGCCGCCTTGACCGTGGCCGCGGACTGGGATTTGCCGCCGGAGATGCTGCGGAACCAGAGTCACCGCGAGTTGCAGCGCGCGGTCTTGGAACTACAGCGCAGCGGGTTCGGCGACGACGAGATTCGCGCTCGGGAAAACGAGCTGCGGCAGAACATTATGGCCGGTACTGCGCGGGCTTTGAAGGAGCACTTCATCCTGGAGCGAATCGCCGAGGAAGAGAAGATCGACGTCGCGGAGTCGGATTACGACGATGAAATCGCGTTGCTCGCCGCGCAGAACAACGAGTCGCCGCGGCGGGCCCGCGCACGACTGGAGAAGAGTGGTGCGATGGACGTCCTCCGCAATCAGATTGTGGAGCGGAAGGTCATCGAGCTGATCCTGAGCCACGCCCAATTCAAGGAAGTAGCGTACAAACCTGAAGGCATTGACGCCGAGGCGCTGGACCAGACCGTGGCCGGCGGAGAAGAGCCGGAGTCGGATATTCCCGCGGCCAAGCCTGAAAGCGGCCTCGGCGAGTCGACGCCTCCCGGCAACGCCTGATCACGTGCCTGAGACGATAGGGCTTCTTGCGGTGCCGCCGGCGCCCGGCCCTCAGCGCTTTTGGTCTTCTCGTCGCGACAATCATGAGCATTCTCCCTGGACCGTTTCCGGTCAATCAAACGGCGTATCGCGAGTATCAACGGCAGCGGCAGTTGACGCTCGGCGACCTTCTGCTGGAAAACCGCATCGTCTTCCTGCAGGGCGAGATCCACGACGGCAACGCCAACGAATTGGTGATGAAGCTCCTCTACCTGCAGAGTGAAAACCGCAGGAAGGACATTCACTTCTACATCAACTCGCCCGGCGGCAGCGTCAGCGCCACCCTGGCGATCTACGATACGATGCAGATCCTGAGCTGCCCCGTGGGCACCTATTGCGTGGGCCTTGCGGCCAGCGGTGGGGCCGTGCTCCTGGCCGGCGGCACCAAGGGCAAGCGTTTTGCCCTGCCCAACGCCAAGGTCATGATCCACCAACCCTACGGCCAGGTGGGCGGCCAGGTCTCCGATATTGAGATCCAGGCCCAGGAGATCCTCAAGACTCGCGAATCGCTCAACCGCATCCTCTCCAGCCACACCGGCCAACCCATGGAGCGGATCGCCAAGGACACCGATCGCGATTTCTACATGTCCGCCGAAGAGGCCAAGAGCTACGGCCTCGTCGACGATATCCTGACCAAACAGCCATCCGAGCAGACCGAAGAGTGAGAACTTTGTGCAGAGCCGCCACCGCCAGTCTGGGCGGCAAGACCCGATAGAAGTCTCAACGAGGCCCGACGTCCGGTTCCCTTAGAACCTATCCCAGAACCATCCCAGCCACGTCGGGCGGCCCGGCAAGACTGAGCTGCCGACAGGTTTTGGGACCGACTCTTAGATTCATCGGTCGACACGCGGAGCGAACAACAGCATGCCCTTGATCCCATACGTCATCGAGAAGAGTGGCCGCGAAGAGCGGGCGATGGACATTTACAGTCGCCTGCTCAAGGACCGCATCATCTTCCTCGGATCGGCCATCAATGACGAGGTGGCCAATGCCGTGGTCGCGCAGTTGCTCTTCCTCCAATCGGACGACCCCAAGGCGCCCGTGCACCTGTACATCAATTCGCCCGGCGGCAGCGTCACTGCCGGCCTGGCGATCTACGACACGATGCAGTTCATCACCTGCGAGGTGGCCACCTACTGCGTAGGCCAGGCCGCTTCGATGGGCGCCGTGCTGCTCACGGCGGGTCGGCCGGGTAAACGCCATGCGCTGCCCAACTCGCGAATCCTCATCCATCAGCCCTTGGCCGGCATGGAAGGCACGGCCGAGGAAATCATGATCCATGCCAAGGAGTTCGCCAAAATCAAAGAGCGTCTCAACCGCATCCTCCTGAAGCACACCGGCCATCCCCTCGACAAGATCGAGCGCGATACCGACCGCGATCGCTTCATGACGGCGGAAGAGGCACGCGAATACGGGCTGATCGATCATGTGATCGATCGCGTGCCCGCCACACCGAAACCCGAAACCTGAGAACCGCCCCCGGCCCGGTCCCGCTTGTCCCGCAACGGCGCAAGGCGGAGGCCGCCAAGCGCCGGGGGCTGAGTCGATACGTTCCTTTTCGCTTCGACCTTTTCCGGTCACACGATTCGTTCACAACCCTATCGCCCGGCAAGCCAGAGCAGGATGCTCGTCCCGTTTGCCGGGCCGCCTCGCGAGGCCAGCCATGAAGACTTGGCGCTACGCGATCTTGTACGCAGCAACGCTGCTTGCCAGCGGGTGCCGCGTCGATCCCAACACGGTCCTGCTGGAGCAGGAGCTCCGCCGGCAAAGTTTCGAGATTGACCGGCTGCAAGCGGAACTCGAAGACGCGCAGGCCGATCTGGGCGCTTGCCGTCGCGACAACAGTGCGTTGCGTCAAGGAGCTCCGACGCAGTCCAAGCGACCTTCATTGCCCCTGGGCTTGGCTGCGCCCGCGGGTTCCGTGCCTCGCGAGAAGGGTGGGGCTCCCGCGCCGACCGGAGAGTCTTATGTCGATCCGCTGCGGATCGAGGTGCCGGGCGAGGCCCAAGAGGCACCACCCAAGACGCTCATTCCGCGTTCGCCCGCGCGCGACTCAGGTCCGCGCGATGTAGCCCCCCCCTTCGTACCTCCCACACGTGACTCCAGCCCGCGAGCTAAGCCACCGGCCGACGCAGCGATCAAGACCGACAGCAGCCATGTGCATCGGATCTCACTCCTGCCGGAGGCCACGCGCGGTTTGGATCTCGACAGCCGGAAAGGAGATGATGGCGTCTCGGTCATGATTCAGACTTGGGATGCCAAGGGCCGGCTGGTCCAGGCGCCGGGCGAGGTCTCGGTGGTCGTGCTGGATCGGGAAGCTGAGGGCGAGGCCGCGCGCGTGGCGCGCTGGGATTTCTCCCCGCAGCAACTGGCCGAGGTCTTCCAGCGCGGTTCGGCCCAAGACGGGATCTACTTGGAGATGAACTGGCCTGACAAGCCGCCCGCCCATGACCGACTGCAGATGTTCGTACGCTACACGACGGAGGATGGGCGCAAGCTGGAAGCGGAAATGCCGCTGGAGATCAACCGGCGCGGTCAGGTGGCCAAGCAGTGGACTCCGGCCAAACCGCCGGATCCGGAAATCCTGCCCCCGGTCTTGACTCCGCCCACGGTCGAGCCATCGCAGCGCGAGGTACGGCCCAGCAGCACGCCAGTCAGGCCGGCTCCACCCAAGCCGGAGCGGCACGCAGAACGTCCCACCTGGTCGCCCTACCGCTGACACTGCCGGCTACCACCACTTCATCACGCTCAGGATGTTGGAGAAGTCGTCGGTCCAGAGCGGGGTGCTGCGTGGAATCTGGATGGGCTTCCAGCGAGGATCGTCCTGCAGGGCGGCCAGGGCCGCTGCCTGTCGCGCCATCAGCACCCAGTGCGATGCCGACTTGCCCGAGTCCTCCTCTTCGTCGGCCGAGTCATACTGCTCCCGGCAAATCACTCCCTCTTCCTCCGCCAGACGAGCCCAGATGGGGGCCAGGTCAAGGTAACGGTTGGAGATGTGCAGGGCCAGCACGCCGTCGTCCGCCAGCTTGCTCAGATAGAGCTGCAGGGCTTCACGCGTTATCAGGTGCATGGGGATGGCGTCGGAACTGAAGGCGTCGAGGACCAGAAGGTCGAACTGCCCCGGCTTCGCCGCGGTCAGCGTAAGACGCGCGTCCCCCAAGACCACGTCAATCTTGGCTCGACTGTCCCGGAGGTACGTGAACCACTGCGGATCTCGGGCAATATCGAGTACGACCGGATCGATCTCGTAGTAGCTTTGGCGCATGCCGGGCCGGCCATAGGCGGCGATCGAGCCGGTGCCTAGGCCGATGACGCCCACCTCGGTGAACCGCTGGCCCAGCGTGTGGAAGATCTGCCCCAGCGGTCCGCGGCGATGGTAGTAAGTGAGTGGCTCGGTCTGCAGTTGGGGCGAGAAGACTTGCGTGCCGTGGTTGGTGGATCCGTGGACCATGACGTGCGACGGTGCGGGCGGAGAGCCCTTCTCATATCGCTTGACTTTCACGATCCCGAAGAAACTCCGGTGCCGCACGAGTTCCTGTCCGTAGCCCGTGCTCTGCATGCCCGCCAGGACCAGAAGCGCGAGCAGTCCCAGGGCGAATCGCAGCGGTCGAGTCACCAGGGCCAGGCAAAGAACGCAGCCGAGACCCTGGAGGGTGATCGTGTAGGCGTTAGGTAGGTCGCCCATACAACGCAGCAGCTCCAGTCCGGCGAACATCCCCGCGGCCAGCACGCCGGGCAGAACCACGTCCAGGAGCACCTGTTTGCGGGAGTGGGCCGGCGCGATTGTCGGACGAAGCAGGCACGCTGCGACCAGAACCGCCGGATACTCGATCAGGCGCGAGAAGAGCAGGGGAGCGAGGATTGCGTTGAACAACCCGCCCAACACGCCGCCGACCGACATCCACAAGTAGAACTCGGTAAGCCATTGGGCTGCGGGACGCGTGGCGGCCAGTTCCCCATGGCAGACCATGGCTACGACGAAGAACGCCGACAGATGCAGGATCACCAGCGGCACGATCAGGCTGGCCATATTGGCGAAGAGGCAGGCGGCCAGTAGGATCAGGAAGAAGGGTTGGACGCGGAGCATCCAGCGGTGCGGCAGCGGCGGGCGCTGGGCAAACACCAGCACGAACGTCAGAAGATAGAGGGCCAACGGTACGACCCACATCAAGGGCACGGCCGCGATGTCCGTGGAGATGTAGCTGGTGACGCCCAGCAACAGGCTGGAGGGCACAAAGGCCAACGCCACCCACCGCAGACGTTCTAGTGCGCTAGGCACTGCGCATGGCTCCTTGGCTTGGGCTGCGGGGGTGTGTGCTCTACGCGGCGATCGCCACAGGGCCAACGCACACAGCAGCACCATCCCCGCCAGCAGCCCATAACCGATCGTCCAGGCCATGGTTTGGCTGGCCAGCGGCAACCAGGGCTCGACCAGGGTCGGGTAGCCCAGCAAGGCCAGCATGCTCCCCAGGTTGCTGGCGGAATAGAGATAGTAGGGATCCTTGGCCGACGCATGGGCCGTATCGGCAAACCACGCTTGCAACAGCGGAGCGGTGCTCGAGACCACAAAGAAAGGCAGGCCGATGGACACCGCGAGCAACAGCAGCAACCAGCCGATCGGGTTGGATTGTGCGGGCGGCGTCCAACCGGAGGCCAGCGCTAGCGGCAAGACCATCCAGGGGGTCGTGAGCAGAGCCAAGTGCAGCAGGGCCTGGCGGCGAGGCCCCAACCATCGGACCGAGAAATGCGCGTACAGATACCCGCCCAACAGCACGGCCTGGTAGAAGACCATGCACGTGTTCCAGACGGACGGCGTGCCGCCCAGCAAGGGCAACACCATCTTGGCGAACATGGGCTGAATCAGAAACAGCAGGGTTGCACTGACCAACAACGTGGCGGCAAACAGCGGGGCCATGAGGGCTTCCTGTCAGGAAGGGTGATCTGCTGGCCGTGTGGACTCGTAGCGGCCAAACACCATGCGGCCAGCGCTGGTCTGCAGGACGCTGGTCACGGAAATCGCCACGAGTTCGTTGAGATGCTCGCGGCCCCCCTCGACGACGACCATGGTGCCATCGTCCAGATATCCCACGCCCTGCCCCGGCGCTTCGCCCGTCTTCACCAGCCGGACCTCGACTTGTTCGCCGGGCAGGAAGCTGGGTTTCAAGGCGTTGGCCAGGTCGTTCAAGTTGATGACGGCCACCCCTTGCAGCCGCGCGACTTTGTTCAAGTTGTAGTCGTGGGTGATCAACCGACCTTCGAGGTGTTTGGCCAGCAGCACGAGCTTCATGTCGACCGGTTGTCCGGCCTGTTCCGGCAACTCGCGGTCGTAGATCGTCAGGTCCACACGCGGATTGCCGCGGAGCCGCTGGAGGATGTCCAACCCGCGGCGGCCTCGCGTGCGGCGCAGACGGTCCGAACTGTCCGCAATCGACTGCAGTTCCGCGATCACGAAACCGGGGATCACCAATTGGGTGTCGATGATCTCTGTATCCACCACGTCGGCAATCCGGCCGTCGATGATCGCACTGGTGTCCAGCACGCAGGGCTTGCGGCCTTTGACTTCCTTGACGAATTCCACGTAGGGGATGAGGAAGCGGAAGTCATTCTTGGTCTGCAGCAGGAGGCTGATGCACAGGTAGCTCAAAACCACGGCCAGCACGATCTGCGTGGCATCGCGAAACCGGGGTGTCATCGGCACCGGAATCAGAGCCAGGCTGACGGCATAGGCCAGCAACAACCCCACCACCAGACCAAAATACACGGCCGAGATCGTGTCCAAATTCTTCCGGCGAGCGAGCATGTCGGCGGCGATGATCGCCCCGGCTACACCCATCGCGCCGCCAAACACCAGCCAACCGGCCCAGGGAACGTCGGGCGGAATCAGCCCCATACGAATGAAGAAGATCCCCATTCCACTGGCGACCATCAACAGGGCACACCGCAACACCAGCAGGGCCATGACGACGATCCTCACTACGGACGCTCAGCCGTGCTAGACGCCCTGAGCAAGCCACGGCGGCCCAAAGCCCCGCGTGGATCCCTCACGCCATCGTGCACGATCGTTCTTGAATACTCACCAAAACGACTCAACCGAGCCGGGCCGGTCTCGCAGCCTGACTCGCGGGGCAAGTCTGCACCTCCGCGCGCAACGACTCCCAAAGGGCTTCCAACGATTGGGGAATCACGTTGATCCCCGCCAGCGTGGGCATGAAGTTCGTATCGCCAGTCCATCGCGGCACGATATGCCAGTGTAGGTGATCGGGTACGCCCGCCCCTGCTGCCCGGCCCAAGTTCAAACCCACGTTGAAACCCTGGGCATTGAGCAACTTGCGGAGCACCTCGGTCATCCGCGCCACGGTGAGCGACAGTTCCAGGTGCGTCTCCGGATCAAGGCGGCTTAACTGGCCGACATGGCGGCGCGGAGCCACCAGCAGATGCCCATTGTTGTAAGGGTAGCGATTCAGCAGCGTGACGCAGTGCGTTCCGCGCAGCACGACCAGCACTTGTTGGTGGTCCTCGCAGGCCGCGGCACGGCACAGGAAACAGCCCGGATCGGCTCCGGGAAGCAGGTCGACCTGGCTCGCATCCGGCTCGGACACCGACTTGTCATGCTGCACGTAACTGAGCCGCCAAGGGGCCCAAATCCGCTCACTGGTCACGATACCCTCACCAAACTGTGGAATACACGCAGCCCGATCACTTCGTGTTGCCAAGTCTAAGACGTAAAGGGTGTTAGAACAAGTGGGCCGATTTCGACTCCGAGGTGGTTGGGCGTCGCGAAATGGACTGAGGGGGGGAACCGCACGTCCATCGCGCCCGATCGCGACGGCCGAGGCAAGTCAATTGTAGCGAATAGGCTGACTTTGCCGATGAACAAGACCAAGGACCTTCGGTTGTGCCTTTGTCAGCATCCAGCCGCAAAAACGCGGAGAAGAGGCGTCCGGAGAAGGACTTGCGCTGCAATGGCCAACGATTCCGGCGCCAGAATCGGGGCGGAGTTTGTCTCCGCCAAGTATGGGCAGATTGCCGCCCTCGCCCAATCGGTCCTTGACTACTAAACTGAATTCGGTCGAATGGCCCAGTTGTGCGTTTTCCGTCCCCTATATCGAGTGGCTTGTGATCGCTGAGTTTCGCGTCGATCTCGATCTGTTTCGCGGTCCGATGGATCTGCTGCTGTACCTGGTGCGCAAGCACGAGGTGGAGATCCTCGATCTGCCGATCGCCTCCATCACGGACCAGTTCCTGGAACACCTGGGCGTGCTGGAGCAGATCGACGTGGGAGCGGTGGGGGACTTCGTGGCTATGGCCGCCACGTTGATTGAAGTCAAGTCGCAGACCGTCCTGCCGCATAGCGAAGAGGTGGAGGAAGAAATCGAGGATTCGCGGCACGAGTTGGTCCGCCGACTGCTGGACTACAAGAAGTACCGCGATGCGGCCACGATTCTGGAAGAACGCGGACGGACTTGGCAACAGCACTATCCGCGACTCATCGACGACCTGCCCGCAGCCCGGCAAGACCCCAACGAAGAACCGATCCAGGAGGTCGAGTTGTGGGATCTGGTCAGCGCGTTTGGGCGGATCATGCGCGAGACGGTCGCGGCGCAGCCCTCGAACATCGTCTACGACGACACGCCGATCCACGTGTACATGGGGCGGATCCATGCGCGATTGCTGGAGGAGCGGCAAGTGGCCTTCAGCAGCTTGTTTCAGCCGGGCATGCACAAGTCGACGCTGGTAGGCATCTTCCTGGCCGTGCTGGAGTTGGTCCGTCACCACAATGTCCGCGTGGAACAGAACCAGGTGTTCGGCGAGATCTGGCTCCAGCCCGACCCCAACTGCCACGAACCGCTAGATCTCTCGGCCGTCGACGACTACGAGCATCCGGCGCCGGATGGCGAGTAGCTCCAGCCCCTCCGGAATCAATGCATGGTCGAGAATCTGCCCGTTCAAACCCTGGTCTACAAAGACATCACGGTCGAGGGCTATTCTCGGGCCGCCGTGCAGACCTACTGGCGCATTCCGGAGTGGAAGCTGGGGTTTGATTTGGGGGGCCAGCCCTGGTCGTTCATGGGCACGCCCACCTGGTTCGTCTCCCATGCGCATCTGGATCATCTGGTGTCTCTGCCGGTCTATGTTTCCCGCCGGCGGATGATGAAGATGGAGCCGCCCACGATCTATTTGCCGCAAGGCACGGCCGATCCGCTGCACCGCCTGTTGCGACTATTCAGCCGCCTGGATCGGGGCCGGTTGCCCTGCACGTTGATCGAAGTCGAGCCTGGCCAGGAGATCGAAATCTCGCGCGAGCAGGTGGTGACCGTATCGGCCACCAAGCATACGGTGCCCTCGTTGGGCTTCGTCGTCTGGGAACGGCGGCGCAAGCTGCGGCCCGAGTTCCAGGGACTGCCCGGCGACAAGATCCGCGACCTGCGTCTGGCCGGAACCGACGTGACTCGCGAGGTCCGCCTGCCCCGGTTGGCCTATCTGGGCGACAGCGCGCCGGAAGGGCTCGACGCCTGCCCTGCCATGTACGAGGCCGAGGTGTTGATCATGGAGATCACCTTTGTCGCCCCCAGCCATCGCAAGGACAAGATCCACAAGTTCGGGCACATGCACCTGGACGACGTCGTGGAACGCCGCCAGCGGTTCAAGAATGAGTTGGTGATCGCCTCGCACTTCAGCACGCGATACCACCAGCGACAGATCCAGCATTGGATCGCCAAGGGCCTGCCCGATCAGCTCGAAGGCCGGCTAAGACTGTGGGTATAGTCCGCAGGAGGGGTGTGCCATTCCAGCGCACCTCGACGTGATAGCGTGTCCCTGCTGGACAATGGTATCATGAAGACCTCTGCTAACTTCGTATCCCCCTTGTAGCCAACCGTCGGAGGACCACTGTGAGTCAGCCCACCCAGATCGGAGCGTCGCGTCGGGAGTTTCTCAAACACAGCGGACAACTAGCGGCCGTTTCGGCCTTGGCCGGAGTGAGCATTCCGCATGTACATGCCGCGGAGAGCAGTCTGATCCAGGTGGCGTTGATTGGCTGTGGCGGGCGCGGCACCGGCGCGGCGGCCAACGCCCTGTCGGTCCAGAATGGCCCGATCAAGCTGGTGGCAATGGCCGACGTGTTCGAGAAGAAGCTGGCCGGCAGCTACACCAACCTTTCCAAGAAGTTTCCCCAGCAGGTCGATGTGCCTGAGGACCGCCGGTTCCTGGGTTTCGATGGTTATCGCAAGGCCATGGATTGCCTGAAGCCGGGCGACGTGGCCATTTTCGCCACTCCGCCCGCGTTCCGCTGGGTGCACTTCGGCTACGCCATCGACAAGAGTCTGAACGTCTTCATGGAGAAGCCGGTCACGGTCGACGGGCCGACCACGCGCAAGATGTTCGCCCTGGCCGACAAGGCCCAGCAGAAGAATCTCAAGGTCGGCGTGGGCCTGATGGTTCGCCACTGCCGCGGCCGTCGCGAGCTGTTCGACCGCATCCGCTCCGGCGAGATCGGGGATCTGGTCTCGCTCCGCGCGTATCGCATGGGCAATGGTGGCGGGTTCGCCGGCCCCAAGCCGGAGAACCTCACGGAGGTGATGTACCAGATCCAGCGGTTCCACGGCTTCCTGTGGGCCAGCGGCGGCGTGTACAGCGATTTCTACATCCACCAGATCGACGAGTGCTCTTGGATGAAGGACGCCTGGCCGGTCAAGGCCCAGGCCCTCGGAGGCCGGCACTACCGCGGTGACAAGATCGACCAAAACCTGGACACGTACTCGATCGAGTATACCTTCCCCGATGGCACCAAGCTCTTCTACTACGGCCGGCAAATGCCCGGCTGCTATGCCGAGTTTGCCAGCTACGCCCACGGCACCAAGGGCGCGGCGGTGATTTCCACATCGGCACACACGCCGGGCAAGGTCCGCACGTTCAAGGGCCATAACATGACCCCGGAAGAACTGCTGTGGGCCTTCCCCCAGCCGGAAACCAGCCCCTATCAGTTGGAGTGGGACGACCTGATCGACGCCATTCGCGGCAACAAGCCCTACAACGAGGCACGCCGCGGAGCCGAGGCCAGCCTGGTCACCTCCATGGGACGCATGGCGGCCCATACCGGTCAGATCGTGACCTTCGAGCAAATCCTCAACAGCGACCACGAGTTCGCCCCGGATGTCGATAAGCTGACAGCCGACGGGCCTGCCCCGATCCTGCTGGACAAGGAGGGCAAGTACCCGGTGCCGCAACCAGGCGTGCTCACCAAGCGCGAATATTGACCCGTCGATGGGATCCTGCTTTGCCAATGAGCCGAGGGCGCGGAAGCGGGAGGGCGTTTTCCGCCCTCCCCCAGGGTCGCCCGAGGCCATTGGCCGTGCAGGGATCGATTTCGATGCCACCCACGTATCGCCCTTCTCTTGGAACCAACCGAGGACTGCCATGAACGCCCCTTGGCTGCTGGATCGCCGTTCCTGGCTGGCTTGCCTGACGCTGCCCCTGCTGGCCCGCTGCCTGCCGGCCGGTGCCGCCGTGCTGCAGGATGCCGATGCCAAAGATCCCTTTCCCTTGTCCGAGTGTCCGGTCTGTGGCACGCCCCTGGAAGCGAAGACCATCGTCGTCCAAGGGCCGATCGATATACCGGTCTGCTCCAAGGATTGCGCCGATTCGGCACGACAGAACATGGGCGACCTGGTGCGGACCATCGAGAAGCGGATTATCGAGCAGCAGTTGCCCTTCTATCCGCTGACGACCTGCGTGGTCGACGACACGAAGCTGGGGGAAGGGGTCGGCTTCAACCACGTCTTCCGCAACCGGCTCTTCCGCCTGTGCAGCGAAGACTGCCGGATCAAGCTCGAAGCAGAACCGGCCGACTACTTCGAACTGCTCAACGAGGCGGTGATCAAGAAGCAGAAGGCCACCTATCCGCTGACCACTTGCCTCGTTAGCGACCAGCCGCTGGGCGCCGACGCCGTGGACTACGTCGTGGCGAACCAACTGGTCCGCCTGGCCCAGGAATCCCTGAAGGCCAAGTTCAATCGACAGGCGGGCTTGTACATGGAGAAACTGCGCGAAGCGCGCCAGGCGGCGAAGAAATAGGGCGGCGCCGCCGCCGAACGCCTCGTTCAGACCCTGCGCGGAATCCTGCGAACATGAAACGCGTACGTCTCTTCTGGCAGATCTTCCCGGCCTGCGTGGGCATCAGCATCGGACTGTTGTTGGTCCTCTATCTGACCGGTCGGCGCAGCCTGGAGGAATTCTACTGGCAGGAGGTGACCGACTCGCTGAAGACGCAGGTCCGCTTTGTGTCTCAGGCGGCGGCCGTCTTGCTGAAACGCGACGACCGTGCTGGACTGGATGCCTTGGTCAAGCAAATGGGACGCGACAGCGGCGTCCGTTTGACTGTGGTTCTACCGTCGGGCAGGGTCCTGGCCGAGTCGAACCAAAACCCGCTGCACATGGACGACCACCACGATCGTCCGGAGATCGCCACAGCGCTCCGCAGCGGAGAGTTCGGCCAGTCCGTGCGCCGCAGTCCCACGTTGGACGAAGCCTTCCTCTACGTGGCCTATGCCTGGAACGAAGACGGCAAGACCAAGGCCGTGGTCCGTGCGGCGCGTTCGACTGCGGCCATCCAGCAGGGACTGGACGGTCTGTTGCGGCGAATCCTGGCGGCCGCTCTGGCGGCGGTCGTGCTCAGCGTGGCCGCCAGTTGGGCCCTGGCCCGGCGCATCAGTCTGCCTCTGGAAGTGATGACCGACGGGGTGCAGCGGTTCGGCGGCGGCGATCTTGAGCACCGGTTGCCGATCACGGGCTCGCGGGAGTTGGCCACCCTGGCCGAGTCGCTCAACGACATGGCCTCCCAACTGGAGGAACAGATTCAGACCGTGGTCCGCCAGGGCAACGAGCAGGAGGCTGTGCTGCAGAGCATGGAGGACGGGGTGCTCACGCTTGACACCCAAGGTCGGATCCTGGATCTCAACGCCGCCGGCCAGCGGATGTTCGGATTGGACGCCAGCCAGGTCCACGGCCGTTACATTCAGGAGGTCCTCCGCCGGCCGCGCCTGCTGAATTTCGTCGAGGCCCTGCTCGCCAGCTTCGTGCCCCGACAGGAAGAAATCGTGATCTACGACGAAGGCCGCCGCGTGCTGGCCGCCTATGGCAACACGCTGCGCAACGCCAAGCACGAGCCGACCGGCATCCTGATCGTGCTCCGCGAAGTGACGCGCCTACAGCAACTGGAGACCATGCGACGGGATTTCGTGGCCAACGTGAGCCACGAATTGCGCACGCCGCTGACGGCGATCAAAGGTTACCTGGAGACTTTGCTGGACGGCGGGCTGGCCGACAAGGAGCTCACCGAGCGGTTCTTCAAGATCATCGTCACCCAAACCGATCGCCTGACGGCGATCCTGGACGACGTGCTCAGCCTGGCCCGGATCGAGAAGGAAACCGAAGAACGCCAGGTGCAACTGGAGCCCACGGCGTTGCACGGCGTTGTGCAGTCGGCCGTGGCCGCCTGCACCCCGCAGGCCGAGGGACGCGGCATCCGCCTGCACTGCGATTGCCCCGAAGACCTCAGCGCGCGCATCCACCCCGGCCTGCTCGAACAGGCCCTGGTGAACTTGATCGACAACGCGATCAAGTATTCCGAACCGAACAAGGAAATCTGGATCGAAGCCGCGGGAACGGCCGAAGGCGTTCGGCTAAGCGTCTTGGACCAGGGCTGCGGGATCGAGGCCCGTCACCTGCACCGCCTCTTCGAGCGATTCTACCGCGTGGACGCCTCGCGGAGCCGCAAGACGGGCGGTACGGGGCTAGGCCTGGCGATCGTCAAGCACATCGCTATCGCCCATGGCGGATGGACCAGCGTCGAGAGTACGCCCGGCCACGGAAGCCGCTTCTCGATCCACTTGCCGAATGCCGCCTGACTTCGTCCTGGGGACGCTGCAACTCCTGGATGCGGACGTTCCGCCACCGGACCTGCAGCTTGGGGTCGCCCTTGACGGCGTGGACCTGCAAGCCGATGAAGCCCCGCGTGTCCTTGGCCTCGGTGTAGGTGGCGCAAGGCACGCCGTTGACGAAGGTCTTGATGGTCCGCCCCACGCACTCCACGCGGAACTTGTTCCACTGGTTGTCGCGGAACGCGGCGCGCGCGACCGGATCTTCGGCCACATTGGCCAGCCAGCAGCGTTCGCGACCTTCGCCGTAGATGCCGCCCGACGTGCCGGTGGTCTCGTTGGAGATCTCGACCTGGTCGCCGTAGACCCGGCCGGCCGGATTGGTGACCTTGACCTGTTTGCCGTTGCGCTCGATGGTCTGCGTGTTCTCGGTCTCGTAGACGTGGCTGCGGACCTGCACGCCGGAGTTCAGGGCCGGATCGTTCTTGACCTCGAATTCGAGGATGAAGTCGCTGTACTCCCGCTTGGTGCAGAGGAACGTGTTGGGGCTCTTTTCGACCGTGGTGCCCACGATGCAGCCATCTTCCACGTGATAGGTGGCCACGCCGCTGCGGACTTCCCAGCCATCCAGCGAGCGGCCGTCGAACAGGTCGGTCCAGCCTGCGGCCGACACGACGGAAGCGATTCCCAAGACCAGCAACGCGCTTACGGTTACAGCGATTCTCGGCATGACAGTCCCTTTTCAGACGAAGGTGTGACGAACGATGTTCGAGCCGGTCCCAAAACCAGTCGGCAGCTCAGTCCTGCTGGGCCGCGCGGAGGTGGCTGGGGCGGTTGTGGGATAGGTCCTTGGTTGGCGGATCGTATTCGGTGGGTGAAACGCGCAGGGAGCCGCGTGGTGTGTCGCGCGGCTCAGCGGATGAAGTTCATCCGCGCGAAGTTAGGAAAGCCGGGGATGGGGTTCTGCCAGGTGCCCCAGGAATGCGGCCAGTAGATGTAGAGGGCCTTGCCGATCAGCAGGTCGCGGCGCACGTAGTGCTCGAAACAGTCGCGCGACCAGAGGCGGCTGTCCTTGCTCTTGGGGCTATTGTCCCCCAACACCAGGAACTGGTCCGCGTCCAACTTGTATTCCGACGTCACCCGGTTGTCAAAGGCCGACCACTGGCGCGGGTCCGAGAGCAGTCGCTGCACGTCGTGCTGACCGGAAATTCCGACCCGGTAGTCGGTGATCACACGCGATCCGACTGGCCCCTGAGCAATGTAATACAGATCGCGATGCACGCGCAGATGCCGGACTTCGAGGGCTGCGCCTCGGGCGCCGATCGCCACGGGCGCGAGATCCAGCGGTTGCGGACGCGTGTTGTTCAGCGGCAGATAGGCGGTCGGCGCGTCAAAGGCCACCACCCGGTTATTGACCCAGAGCAGCAACTCGTCGTCGAAGTTGGAGAATCGCAGGTTGTAGGTGCCCGGGCCTTGAACCGAAGTGCTCGCGCGGGGCGCATATTGCGGCAGGCCATCGATCGCCAGAAGTGCCTGGCCGGTGGCCAGGTCCAGGGTGCAGCGGAACCGCCGGCCGCCTTCCACCAACTCCAGGATCAACTGGCGCGAGGCCTGCTGGCCGTCGTTCTTCGAGCCTTCGGTCGGCTTGACCTCGACGCTGCATTCCAGGGACAGATCGCCCACCCAGTGCATGCCCAGACTGTCTTCGTACTCGCCAAGGCGATGCCCTACCACGCCCCCGGCATTGTAGGCCACAAAATCGGACACCAACTGCCTCTGCGGCGGATCTTGGTCCAGCGACTCGCGGCGTTGCATCCTGTCCCATTGGGCCGGCGTGGGCACGAAGTTGTGATAGCGAACCCAGACTTCGTTCGACGCGGTGCCGTCGGTCGCCAGGCTGCGATGATCGGCCGATGCCTGCCAGGAACCGCCGGCGCCAGCCTCCACCGGTTGCCAGCGCAAGGGCCAACCGCGATCCAGCAACTCCTGAAAGACATAGTCATTGTCGTACACCGGCCGGGACACGGCGAGAATCTTGGCCGGGGGTTTGCGCGCGATGTGAAACTCCTTCTGTCCATCGGGTTGGATGAACAGATCGCCGTGCTGGATGCGCACCGTCTCCTGGGGCAGACCTACGATCCGCTTGATGAAGTTCATCTTGGCGCCGCCGGGATACTTGAACACGGCCACGTCCCAGCGCTGCGGGTCGGCGATCTGATAGGCAAACTTGCCCACCAGGATCCGGTCGCCGTTGTACGATGGATAGACTTCATCCTGCGGGTTCGACGCCCCGATGAAGGTCGTGTAGCGACACATCGGACAGGTGCTGTACGCCACAGGGTTCGCTCGTGGACGCGGGGCCCCCGTCTCCGAATCCACCTCGTCGCTGGCGTTGACCTGGTATGGACATCCGCACTTGGGACAGGTGAGGTCCTTGTGCCGCCCCATCAACGTGGGGGCCATCGATCCGGTGGGAATCACAAAGGCCTCGGCCTCGAAGGTCCGAAACAGGAAGGCCAACACAAAGGCGATGGCCACCGATTCGATGGTCTCACGGAAGAGGGCCGGGTATCCCTGTGACGTTTGGTGCGGGTCCACGCCTCGGCCCTTGCCGCCCGAGAGGGCTCGGGCCGGATTGCCGGCGGCTACGTTGGACGGCGAGGTTCTACGCTTGTGCATGCCTTCTTCCAGTTCAAGAGCGATCTTGAGGCCACGTTGGCCAACCCGTCAATGTTAGCGGATCAGCCGGATCGTGGCCAGATTGAGCCTACCCGACGGCCGCCCCCCCTACCACAGAGGTGGCCAATCCAACAGCACCGGCCCAAGGATCTGTTGCCGCGGCAAGCCGCCGCCTGGCCCCCAATTGCGGCTATCCTCGGAAACGGCCGAGTTGTCGCCCAGCACCAAGTACTCATGGTCACGCAACTTGCGTCGCGCGTGCCCCCCCCCGCCCCGTGTGCGCTGCTCAGGCTGGCGGTAGTAGACATCCCGGTAGACGCGCAGCCGATCGATCTCGATCGCCATCCCCTGGGCCGCGATGGCGAAGGGGCAGGTCGCATCTGCTGCGGAGGACGATCCGTGTGGCACAGGCTCGCACACGAGCACCTGGCCGTCGAGGGCTACGATCACCTGCTGGTCGAACAGCGTCATGAGCAGCGACACGGGCCGGGTCGCGCGCGAATCGGCGGCGATGGGGAGACAGTGGGCCGGAAGACGCCCGGCGGCCAGCGGTCCCTGGCACGACAATTCGTAGCGCTGATCGGCGGTGTCGAGCGTCAGCGACAGGGCGGCCTCCCCGGTGCGCGCACGTAGACGGACCCGGCCCGCGCCCTCCAGCCGCACGATTCGCAGCGCGAGCATCAAGTCGGTTACGGCCTGCAAGTCGTCGGCGCGCTGCGGAGCGGCCCGGTTGTAGACCAAGTCGTCGGACACAGGCTGGGGCCTGACGCGCGCCACATCGCCGGGCACACGCTGCCAATGTTGGTACACAAGCCAATCCGGCTCCGCATCGGTGTTGGGGGCGGAGCAGCCGAAACGGCCGGTGATGCCTGCCACGGTGGTCCAGCGGCTGGGCGTTTGAGCCGGACGCCAGCGCGGCGGCGCCGCCGTGTGTTGAGGTGGATGATCGGCGTCGTGAACCAGGATCGCCATGGCTTGTTGCTGCGTCAGGCTCTTGCGCTGGATCTGTCCGTCGACGTAGATGTCGCCACGGCGAATCTCCACCTCCTCGCCGGGCAACCCTACCAAGCGTTTCACCACCAGGAGGTCGGATCGCCGCGGATGGCGCAGAACGATTGACTCCCAACGCCGTGGTGATCGTGGCAGCAAAGCCTGACGGGCCAGGAGCACGCGATCGCCGTTCAACTCGCGCGCCGCTCGCAAGTCATTGCCCGGATAGCCACAATTGGGGCACACGACCGGCCCGGGCCGATCCACGAGCTCGCAGGCAAACGGAATGCCGCAGTCGGCACAGGTCAGGCTCCAGTGGGGGCCCAGCAGCGCGGGGGCCATGGAGCCACTGCTGACGACCAGCGGCACGAGCAGTCCCTGCATCAGCCAGGTGCGAGCCGCCAGGACCAGGCTCACCCCGAGCACGGCCCATTCGATCGCCGCTCGCGCCGAGCCAGGGGCCTGGCCTCCAATACGACCTTGTTCCGACGCGTCTGATCGCGACGAGACTGGGGAGCCTTCCGGTACGCGCGTCACGTTGCTCGCAGCTCGCTCCATAGGAATGCGGCAGAAGTGTTTACGGTAGCAGCCTATGGGAAAACGCGGTCTGGTGGGCGGCGCCCCGGGACGGTTCGGTGCGCCGCCTGGCCATGGATGGAGACACGGGTCGCCTGGGGCGTTCCCATTGTGGGTTGGTCGTGCGTAGGGGTCAATCACGGTTGAACGGGGCGGGTTTTTTGAAACCCCCTGAATTGGTGCGTCTATGTGCCTAGCATTTGTGCCCGTTTCATGGCAGAATCGAGTGAGGCGCATATTGGCAATGAGACTGTGCCCGCTTTCGGGGCAGTAGCTCGGATGGGCCTGGGTGACGGTCGTCTGCGACGGCCGGTCCTGGGCCGTGGTGTTTTCTGTTCCGGTCTGCGCCCACGGACCTCTTGGCCGCTGCGGAGGTCTGCCCGACGGTTGCCGGGTGGGGCCTATTGGGTGTCAGAAAAGGAATGTCGTGGCTGTGCCGGCCGTTGCCCGGGAAAACCGGCCTCCCGATGGTCGGCCTCACGGCATTACTTACCTGAGCCGCAATAATCGTGTTAAGGTGGGTGTTGGATCGCTGGGCTGGCTGCAGGTATTGCGTTGCGAAAACTGCTTGTCGGACTGCTGAAGGTTGGGCTCTCGCTGGCGATCGTGGTCTATCTGATCGTGCAGGCCAAGCAAGATCGAGCCTTTGCCGAATTGGCCGAGCGGCCCAAGAACTGGCCGCTGTTGGTCCTGGCGGCGGCGATCTGTGGATTGGCTGTGGTCTTGACCCATATCCGCTGGTGCTATCTGGTCCGGGCCCTGGATCTGCCTTTCCGCTTGAGTGAGGCTTTTCGGCTAGGGTTCCTGGGCTATCTGTTCAATCTGGCGCCCACGGGCATTGTGGGCGGCGATGTGCTCAAGGGCGTGATGTTGGGACGCCACCACCGGGGCAGCCGAGCCAAGGTCCTGGCCTCGGTCCTGGTGGATCGGCTGCTGGGCTTGTATGTGCTGTTCGTGATGGCCTCGGTCGCGATTCTCACCACCCGGTTCTGGCGACTCGATCCACAAATCCACTCGATCTGCATGGCCACGCTCCTGCTGACCGTGGTGGGGGCCATGGGGTTGATGCTCTTGTTTGTGCCCGGTTTCACCGGCGGCTGGCTGACACACCAGTTGCGCCGCGCCGGCCGAATCGGCCACTACAGCGAGCAGGCGCTGCTGGCCGTGCGGATCTACAAGCATCGTCCGCGGACGCTCTTGCTGGCCACGCTCATGAGTTTCGCGGTGCAGTCGCTATTCGTGTTTGGCGCCTACTTCATCGCCATGGGACTGTTCGAGCATGTGCCCTCCTTGGACGCGCACTTCGTGGTGGTGCCGCTGAGTTCCTCGATGGGCGTGGTGCCATTGCCTTTCGGTCCCTTTGAATTGGTGCTGGAGTTCTTGTACGTGCATGCGGGGATGCCGCCGCACCAGGGACTGATCGTGGCCCTGGGCTATCGGTTGGTGACGGTGTTGATTGCGGTGGTGGGCGTGTTCTACTTCCTGGCAGGTCGGCGCGAAGTGGTCGAATCGATCCACGCAGCCGAAGACCCGCCGCAAGAGAGCCAGACCGACCTTTCCTTGGCCGAAAAGAACTGAGTATGGCCTACCTGTTGGGGACCGATGAGGCCGGCTACGGGCCCAACCTCGGCCCGCTGGTCGTTTCGGCCACCCTGTGGGAAGTGCCCGACGGCGTCGACAGCCTGGAGTTGGGCCGGCGTCTGGCGCCGCACGTGGTGGCCTCGCCCGGCCAGATGCCGGCCGGTCAGCCGTGCGTGGTCATCGGCGACTCCAAGTCGCTCTACAACCCCGGCCGCGGTTTGGGGTATTTGGAGAGCGGGCTGTGGGCGGCCTGGCAGTCGCTGGGGCAAGGGCCGACGACCTGGCGCGAGGTCTGGCAGCGGCTGGCTGCCGAAGCGTTGGCGACCGAGGCGGACTCGCCCTGGTACGGCGAGTACGACTGCCCCCTGCCCTGCGATGCGGCCCCGGCGCGCATCGAGCAGGCCGCGAGCGCCTTGTCCCAGGGGCTGCGGCAGGCCGGCGCCCGACTGCTGGCCATGCGCAGCCGAGCGCTCTTTCCGGCGGCCTTCAATCAGCAAGTTGCGCAGGCCGACTCCAAGGGGAGCGTCTTGTCGCACACCACCTTGGCCCTGGCCGCGGAGTTGATCGCCCCCCTGGGCGACGCGCCGATCAGCGTGGTCTGCGACAAGCACGGCGGGCGCGACCGCTATCAGCCGCTCTTGGCCGAGCATTTTCCCGAGCCGTTCATCGAGATTCATGGCGAGGGGCGTGCGGCCAGCGTCTATCGTTTTGGTCCGCCGCAGCGGCGCATCGAGTTCCGCTTCCAGATGCAGGCCGAGAGCCACGTGCCGGCCGCCCTGGCCTCGATGGCTTCGAAGTATTTGCGCGAACTGGCCATGCAGGCCTGGAACCAGTTTTGGTGCGCGCGGATCGAAGGGTTGCAACCCACGGCCGGATACCCGCAGGATGCGCGGCGCTTCATGCAGGCCATCGCGCCTTTGCAGCAGGAGTTGGGCATCGACGCTGCGCGGATCTGGCGCAACCGTTGAGACGCGGCCGGTCGAATACGGCGGCGCGTACGGAGAACAACACATCTCATGAGCATCCTGGTCTTCAATGCCGGTTCCAGCAGTCTGAAGTTCGGCCTGTTCGATGCGCACGCGACCGCGGCCCTGGCCAGCGGCCAGATCGACTGGGCGTCGGGCGACCGGCGGCGCGCCAAGCTCACGCTGGATTTGGCTGCCGGCACGCCCTTGCGCGGCGAGGTGGACGTGCCTGGCGATGGCGACGCGGCCCGAGCCGCCATCGCCGCGCTGGAACGTGCGGAGAGGAAGTCTTGGGATCGGATCGCCGTGGTCGGGCACCGCGTGGTACATGGGGGCACCGAGATGGCGCGCCACACGCGGATCGATGACCGCGTGGCGCAGGCCATCGAGCGCCTGGCCGACCTGGCTCCGTTGCACAATCCGCCGTCGCTGGAGGCGATCCGCGCTGCGCAAGCGGCCCTGCCCGACGCGGTGCAGGTGGCCGTCTTCGATACGGCCTTCTATGCCGCCATGCCGCCGCGTGCGTGCGTCTATCCGCTTCCCTACTCGTGGTACGAGGGCTGGGGCATCCGCCGCTATGGGTTCCACGGAATCAGCCAGGCGTATTGCGTGCAGCGCGCTGCGGAGCTGTTGGGCCGCGACCTGGCCGGACTGCGGATCGTGAGCTGCCATTTGGGCGGCGGCTGCTCGGCGGCGGCCATCCGCGACGGCCAGCCGGTGGCCACGAGCATGGGATTCACGCCCATGGAAGGCCTGATGATGGGCACGCGCTCGGGCACGGTGGACCCGGGCATCCTGCTGCACGTCCAGCGGCAACACGGCTTGAGCGTGCAGCAGATCGACGACGCGCTGAACCTGGAATCGGGCCTGTGGGGCGTGTCGGGCGTGTCGCCCGACATGGCTCGGGTGGAAGAGGCGGCCGAGGCCGGAAACACGCGCGCGCGGCTGGCCGTGGAGTTGTTCGCCGATCGGGTGCGCGCCGCGATCGGCGCTCTGGCTGTGACTATGGGCGGACTGGACGTGCTGATCTTCACGGATCGGGTGGGTTGCGGCTCGCCGGCGGTGCGCGCCGCCGTGTGCGACGGCCTGCAGTGCCTGGGCGTCAGGCTGGACGCCGATCGCAACCAGACCTGTCGGCCGGACATGGATGTCGCGGCCAAGGACTCCGCGGTGCGATTCCTGGTGATCCACACGCGCGAAGAACTGATGATCGCGCGCGAAGCGGCGGCGATTGCGCGCGCAGAAGGGGCAAGATAGGGCCTCGGCCGGCAGCGAGGCCGGGGCAGGGGCACCGGCGCGGCGGTCGGCTTCTGAGCAGCGGCAACGCTTGCTACGCGGCGGTTGGGGCGCGCTATGCAACGCCCCACGAAAATGCGCTGCGCGTTGCTTGGCGTTGCATCGACATAAGCGGTTGAGCGGTTTCGCGTTATGTCGTGCAACGGTTGGCCTCGCAAAGCAGCTCGTGTGGCGGGGTTGTTGCATCTGTTCAGGGGGATGGGGGATGTGGGATGTGAGGAATGTCGAAGGACGAATGTCGAATGGGGGATGTGCGGAATGTCGAATGTCGAAG
>CALARR010000214.1 GCA_937889015.1 uncultured Planctomycetales bacterium
TTATTGGCGTTGCATGGCACCCAGCGGTTGCACGATAGACACTCAGAGCCGGAAGATCCTAGAGATATTCGGCGAAGAGTTCTTTGCGCGGGCCGGGGATGACGGTCTCGGAGACCAGCAGGCCGCGTTTGCGCGCCTCGGCGGCGGCGGCTTGCATGCCGGCACGCACGTCGGCCACGGTGCCGGTCATCAGGCACAGTCCTTTGCCGCCCAGGGCCATAGCCACGTGGATGCGGAAGATGGTCACATTGGCCGCCTTGGCCGCGGCGTCGGCGGCGGCCAGCACGGCCGTGCCGCTGAAGGTTTCCAATACACCGAGGGCCCCGGTCTGCTGACCGTTGAGGACCACCGACTGTCCCAAGGCCGGAAAGACCGTTTCGTGCACGTTGGGCAGCACCAGGGTATCGATGACCGCCTCGCCGGCGCGCTCCACGCCGGAGCGGACCGCGGCCTCCACATCGCTCACCGAGCCGGCGACCACGATCAGGTACTTGCCCGAGCAAATGGTGCGTGCGATCATCAGTTCCACATTGGCTGCCTTGAGCATCTCGTCCTGCACGAGATAGCCGATGCCGATGCTGGACAGTTCTACGGCGCCGACAGAGGTGAACTTGGGCATATTGCTCGATCTCTCATGGATTCGGTCGGTGAAGTCAACTCTTTTCGATCCAGATCACGCCGGCGTCGATGGCCTTCACCTGGCCGTCGATCGAGGCGTGCACCGGGGCGCCGAGGGCCGGCTTGCCGTTGGAGACCGGCGGCCGACCGAGGACCTGGCCACGGCGCACGGATTCGCCGACCTTGACCACCGGCTGGCAGGGCGCGCCGAGGTGTTGTTTCAGAGGAATGCCCACGCGCTGCACGTCCAGGCTCCGCTCGACCAGCGGGCCGACGTTGCGGAACCCGGTCAGGCCCAGCTTGCGCATGAGGCGCGTCATGGGCGCCTTGCGGTTGTTCATGTGCAGTTCGGGCCGCTGGGGGTTGAAAGGCGGATTCTCCCAGCGACGCTTCTCCGCGGCCAGGCGGCGCTTGTTCTGCGTGCAGACGTTCTTGGGGTCCAGGTCTTCTGGACAGGAGTACAGGCTGCAGAGGTTGCACTCGCAGCAGAACGAGGTGCCGATCACGTTGGCCTCGCCCACGAGGTTGAATCCCAGGCTGCGCATGGCCTTGTGCGGCTCGATGGGATGTCCCAAGAGCCAGCGCGGGCACAACTCGGTGCAGAAGCTGCACTGGTCGCAGGCCGAACGGCCGATGCGCGCGATCTGCTGCCAGTCCTGACGGCGGCGGCGTACGACGACATGGTCGCCGGGCAACACGATCACGCCCCCCGTGGTCTTCTCGACCAAGGCCTCGTGGTTGTCCTCCAATCGCCCCATCATCACTCCGCCCACGATGTAGTGCGGATCGGGGATCGTGGGTCCGCCGGCCGCGGCCACACACTGGGCCAGGGTCACCCCCAGCGGCACGCGCAAGGTGATCGGCTCGGCCACCGCCCCGGCGACGCTCAAAAACTTGTCTGTCACCGGTTGCTGGCCGGCGAGCGAGACGTTCATCGCCGTTTCGACGTTCATCACCACGGCGCCGACCGCCAGGGGGATTCCTCCGGGGGGGATTACTCGTCCGAGAACGTCATAGACGAGGATGAATTCATCGCCGGCCGGATAGGCGTCCCGCAGCGGTGCGACCTCGATCCCAGTCGAGACCTTGCCCTGCAACAGATCGATGACGTCGTGATATTTCTCTTTGATGCCGATGCGCCCCTGTTTGGCCCCCACCAAGTCCATGGCATTGCGCAGGCCGTCGAGCACCTCGTCGGCATAGTCGCGAAGGACCTCCTTATCCTTGTGGAGGAGCGGTTCGCACTCCGCCGCGTTGATCAGGACGGTATCGGCTCGGCCGGCAAGTTTGACATGCGTGGGAAATCCGGCGCCACCGGCGCCAACCACCCCCGCCTCGGCCACATCTTCCACACGAATCCGTGCCATAAAAGCCTCTGTAGATTCTCCTGATGATCCATCCAGTATAGCTTGCGGGCTTGGGGCATGCAGGTCCACCTTTGAGGGGGATGGTCCCGTCCTGCCCCGCTTGAACCCCGCGCCGAGGGATGCTAGCCTCGCTCCTGTCTTGGTTCCGATAAGACAACAATATCCGGGAGCCATCGCATGCATCGTCGCACCTTTTTGACCGGTCTGGCGGCCGGCGCCGCCTGGGGCGCCGCGCGTTGGGCGCGCGCCGCCGAACCCTGGCCGATGCGCCTGTCCTGTTCCTCGATTGCCTTCGCCTCGCTGCCGATCGAGGAGGCCTGTGCCCGGATTGCCGGCCTGGGCTTCGAGGCGATCGACATCTGGTCGCCGCACGCCAAGTGTCCGCACCTGGACGATGTGCAGAACCGATTGGGGCCGGCCGGGCTGACGGAACTTCTGGCCAAGCATCGCCTGAAGCTGTTCGCCTTTTCGGTCTATGCCGGCGGCTATGCGAAGTATGCCGAGTTGTTGGGCAAGGTGGGCGGGGGAGTGGCGGTACGCGGCAGTGCGCGCAAGGTCGATCCCCAGGAACTGACGGCCGCGATGCAGAAGTTCCTCGAAACGCTCAAGCCGGAATTAGAGCGGGCCGAACAGTACAACGGTTACCTGGCCATCGAGAACCACGGCAACGCCTTGTTGGACTCGGTCGATTCGTTCAAGGCCTTTGTGGACCTGAACCGCAATCCGCGCCTGGGGCTGGCCATCGCCCCCTATCATCTGCAGGGCATCAACGCGTCGGTGGAAGAAGTGATCGGGATTTCTGGACGGCAACTGTTTTTCTTCTACGCTTGGCAGCGGGGTGCGGGCGTGGAGCAACTGCCGGGCCATGGACCGAGCGATTTCGCGCCGTGGCTGGCGGCCCTGGCCAAGGCCGGCTATGCGCATTATGTGAATCCCTTCATGCACCACGAGCCGCCGCCGGACGAAATGGCCCCGGCCCTGGCGCGCGCCTGCCAATACCTGAAACAGTGCCACGCCAAAGTGCTGTGAGGCCAGAGGATGTGAGCGACGTAACCTGACGCAAAGTGTGAAGAGTACCGTACCGAGGCACAATTCGACGAGCAATCATGTCTGACCAGGCAGGCGCAAAGGTATTGGTCACCGGGGCCATGGGTTTCATCGGCACGCGATTGGTGCAAGCCCTGGTCGAGCAGGGATCGTCGGTCCGCGCCTTGGCACGCCGCGACGACTTCAGGTCGCCGCCCGGGCTGGGCTTCAAGGACGGCGCCCCGCTGCGCCATCCCCAGGTCGAAATCGTGCGCGGCGATATTCTCGATCCGGAGTCGTTGGCTCGGGCCATGCAGGGGTGTGACCGGGTGTTCCACATAGCCGGATACGCCAAGAATTGGGCCCCCGATCCCAATACGTTCTTCCGCGTCAACGTGGAGGGAACGAAGAACGTCTTCGACGCGGCGCGCCGGGCCGGCGTGCAGCGCATCGTGTGGACCTCGACCATTCAAGCCTTGGGGGCCACCGGCCCCGGCGAGGTTGGCGACGAAACGCACGCGCGGAGCCGCGTGTGCTTTACCGAATACGAGGCCAGCAAGGTCCAGGCCGAGGAGGTCGCGGCCCGCTACGTGCGCGAAGGTTTGGATGTGGTCATTGTCTGCCCGACGCGGGTCTACGGCCCGGGCCATCTGACCGAGGGCAACTCGCTGTCGCTGATCGTCGACATGTACGATCGAGGGCAGGTGCCGTTTCTGCTGAACGCGGGGCGCAATGTGGGCAACTATGTGTTCGTCGACGACCTGGTGCAGGGATTCCTCCTGGCCATGCAGCGCGGCCGGACGGGCGAGAAGTACATCCTGGGCGGCGAGAATGTCTCGCTGCGACAGTTCTTCCGCACGATTGACCAGGTCAGCGGCAAGCGGCATTGGCAGTTGCCCGTGTTCCGGCCCGGGGCGCTGCTGTTCAGTTGGTTCCAGAAGCAGCGTGCCGAGTGGTTCGGGATCTATCCACAGATCACGCCCGGCTGGGTGCGGACCTTTCTCGAAGATCGGGCCTATGGCTGCGCCAAGGCCGAGCGCGAACTGGGTTATCGCTGGATGCCTTTGGTGGAAGGGTTGCGGATCACCTATGACTGGCTGCTTCGCGTGCGAGGCGAATCGAAATGAGTCATGAGCCGCTGTGGGCTGTGGTGAAGGAGGCGTGGCGCAAGCCGCAGCGCCGGGCGACGGTGATCCTCTGCGCTTCGGTGTTCCTGATGGCCGTCTGGAAGCACTTTGGTTCGATGGAGTTCTTTCATCAGCAATGGGCCGGCCTGCTGCCCGCGTCGGCCGACCTGGGCATGGCCGCCGCCGGTTACCGCTTTGGGAGCGCTTTTCTGCTGCTGGGGCTTGTGCCGGCCCTGATCGTGCGCCTGGGCTTCGGCCAACCGTTGGCCGACTACGGCGTGCGGCAAGGCGACCTGCTGCTCACCTTCCGTTCCACGCTGGTGGTGCTGCCGGTTCTGCTGCTGATCACGTGGTCCTCGTCGTACAGTGCGAGCGTGGCGAGCTACTATCCGCTCAACCCCAGCGCCGGCCGCTCGCCGGGCGCATTCGCGCTGCACACGGCCTTCTATATGCTGTTCTATGCGGGGTGGGAGTTTCATTTCCGCGGCTTTCTACAACTGGGACTGGGCGAGACCATGGGCCGGCCGAATGCCTTGCTGGTCCAGGTGCTGGCCTCAACGCTGCTGCACATCGGCCACCCGGCCGCCGAGGTGTTTGGCGCCCTAGGCGCGGGAATCCTGTGGGGCATCCTGGTGCTGCGCACCCGGTCGCTGTGGGCAGGCCTGATCCAGCACGCGGCCGTGGGAATTGCCCTGGATGCATGGCTGGTTTGCCGCTGACCGCCTTTGCAAGGGTGGAAACTGCCTTGCGCAGCGGCTACACTGGAGGCTCACGGTGTTGAGCCCGCCATTGCTCTTACCCCGCCCCGGAGGTCTGCTATGCGTCACGTTGCCCTGGCCCTGTTGTTGAATCTCGGATGGCTTGTGTCCGGTGCCTGGTCCGAAGAGCCCATGTTCCCCTTCGTCATCGGCTACGACGCGGCGGAAAACGTGACCAATGTGTCGGCCTGGCTGCCGCGCCCGGCCGGCAAGCAGGGCTTTGTGCGGGCCGAGGAGGGACAACTGGTGGACGATCGTGGCCCGGTGCGGCTGTGGGCCACCAATTTCTGCTTCGAGGCCTGCTTCCCCAGCCACGAGCAGGCGGAACGCGTCGCGGCCCGGTTGGCTGCCTTGGGCATCAACTGCGTGCGGCTGCATCACATGGACAGCCGCTCCATCTGGGGCAATTCGCCCGACAAGCTGACCATCGACCCGGAGAAGTTGGAGCGGCTGGACTACCTGATCTATCAGCTCAAGCTCCATGGCGTGTACGTGAACATCAACCTGCACGTGTCGCGCACCTTGGGGAAGAAGGAGGGCTTCTCGGGTGAGACCGAACGCCCCAAGTACGACAAGGGACTGGACAACTTCGAGCCGCGCATGATCGAGTTGCAGAAGAAGTACGCGCGCGACCTGCTGTTGCACGTCAGTCCCTACACCAAGACCGCCTACGCCCAGGAACCGGCCGTGGCCATGGTCGAAATCAACAACGAGAACTCGCTCTATTCGATCTGGAACAAGGGAGATCTGGACGAACTGCCCGAGCCCTACGCCACGACCTACCGCAAGCTGTGGAACGCCTGGCTGCGGACGAAGTACTCCGACACGAGCAAGCTGCGGCAGACGTGGAAGGTAGGCGAATACCCCTTGGGCAGCGAGCAGATCGTCAACGGCGACTTTGCCCAGCCGCTGGGGAAGCCCTGGAGCCTGCAACGTGACGAGCAAACCAAGGCTGAGACGAAGATTGTGCCGTCCGGGCCTGAAGGGATTGAGAAGCTATCCCAGAACCGCCACAGCCAGGTCGGGCGGCCCAGCGAGACTGCGCTGCCGACAGGTTCTGGGGCCGGCTCTAAGGCCTTGGCGATTCGCGTCGAGCAGGGCGGACGCGTGAACTACATCCCCCAACTCTCGCACGGCGGCATCAAGGTCAAGGCCGAGGAACCCTACACCTTCAGCGGCTGGATCAAGGTCGACAAACCCCGATCCGTGAGCCTCAACTGCATGATGAACCATGAGCCCTGGAACCGGCTGGGATTGTCGGCCACGATCCAGGCCACGTCCGAGTGGAAGCCCTTTCGCTTCACGTTCTCGGCAAGCCACGACGACGACAATGCGCGCGTCACCATCAGCCAGTTGGGACAGGGCACGGTGGAGATCGCCGGCGTCTCCTTCCGCAGCGGCGGAATCGTCGGCCTGGCCGCCGAGCAACGTCTGGAAGACGACTCGGTGCCCGTCTATCTGCGTCGCGGATCGAGCCTCACGTCCGCGGCCCGGGCCGACTGGGCCGACTTCATGTACGACACCGAGCGCACCTATTGGCTGGGCATGTACCGGTTCTTGAAGGACGAACTCAAGGTTCGCCCTATCGTCAGCGGCACGCAGATGGGTTACGGTCCGACCACCATTCAGGCCGAGTTGGACTACATCGACGTCCACTCGTACTGGGAGCATCCGCACTTCCCGGGCAAGCCCTGGGACTCGAAGAACTGGTACGTGCGCAACGTGGCGCTGGTCAATTCGCCCGGTGGGACGCTGGGCTCTCTGGCCAACCGCCGCGTGGCCGGCATGGCCTATACGGTCAGCGAGTACAATCACCCCGCGCCGAACCAGTTTGTCGGAGAGGGGTTTCCGATGATCGCGGCGTTCGGCGCGTTTCAGCGTTGGAGTGGGATTTTCAGTTTCGCCTACTGCCACAACGACGACTTCGAACCGCGCAAGATCGGCAGCTATTTCGACATCAAATCGCATACGGCCAAGATCGCGCACATGCCGGCTTGCGCGGCCATGTTCCTCCGCGGGGACGTGGCCCCGGCCAAGGAACTGCGCCTGGTTGGCATGTCGCCCGAGGCGGAGCGAACCGAGTTGCGCCAATCGGTCAATGCCCGAACCCTGCACGTCGGGACCTTCGGACTGGAGCCCAAGACCGCGCTGCTGCATGCCGTGGGGCTGGACGTGACGGGCAAGGCCCCGGCCAAGCCGGCGGGCGCGGATCCGGAGGCCACGGTCTTCGTTTCCGACACCGGCCAGATCCGCTGGGACGTCTCGCGAGCGGGCAAGGGTACGTTTACGGTCGACAGCGCGCGGAGCAAGCTGTTCACCGGTTTTGTGGACGGGCGCCGCTTTGACCTGGGGCTGGTGGACCTGGCTATCGGCGCCACACGGCTCGACTGGTGCACCGTGAGCATGGTCTGCATCGATGGCGCCGGCTTCGATCAGCCCGGACGCGTTCTGATTACCGCCACCGGGCAGGTCGAGAACCAGGGCACCCAACTAGAAACCCTCAAGGGCGACCAGGTGACGCTCTCCAATCGGTGGGGCAGCGAACCGGTCCTGTGCGAGGGCATCACGGCCGATGTGTTGCTCCCGGTCCGATCGAGTCGGGTCAAGCTGTACAGCCTGGACGAGTCGGGCAAGCGGATGCAGGAGATCCCGGTGGCAGCCAGCGGGAACAAGTCGCAACTGCCGCTGCGCCCCAGCGCCAAGACGGTCTGGTACGAGGCGGTGATTGAGTGAACGGGGCGAAGAGGCCCTGACAGACCCCGAAGCACGCACGGACGCGCGGCAGCTCCTCCCTATTGCGGCCGCAATTCGCGATGGAGTTCGGCACGCGGGGTGGCCTTGGCCGGACCGCTATAGCCGTACACGAAATCGTCGCCGTAGGTCGGCTCAAAGATGTACGGGCTTGCACGCAGCGAGTAGCGGCCGGCGAAGTCCATGTTGTCGGCCTCGTACAGCGGCTCGTACTCCGCGGCCAGGATTGGCTTGACCAGGAACAGCGGGTCGGGGAACTTCTCGAAAAACTCGCGCGTGTATTGCCGCTCGACCCACTTGGCCAGCGGCAGCGGCTTGCCGGACTCGTAACGGGCCCCACCCTTGGCCAGGGGGAAGAAGCGGCCCACGTGGGGATATTTGCGGTCCACCAGGCGCATGAAGACCACCATCGCCCGGCGGATCTCGCCCTGGGTGCGGCCTTCGATCACGATCTCCTTGGCTTCCGGATCGATCCGCACTCGGCCGGCCTCCAGACCCGGTGTTTCCGCCAGTCGCACCACCCAGCCGGTAAAGCCTTCGGGCCGCTGCGGCACGAAGGGGGCGGGCCGCAGATTGCCCGGCACGCCGTCTTCGGCGTCGTATTGCTCGATGAACTGATTGAGCATGGCCGCCGTGCCACGTTCGTAGCCGATCTGGAAGGTGCGCGTCGTGCTGCCGCGCGGCACGGTGTAGTCCGTGCCCGGATCGGCCACCAGGCAGAAGTTGGTCGTACCGTTCTGGATCAGGTCTACCGTGTTCCAGGCGGCGGCGGTGAAGGCCAACTCGCGGTTGAGGCAGGTGTATTCGATCCGCGTCTTGCCGGCCGGAATCGCCAGCGGCTCACCAGGAAGCCACGTAACCGGCCTGCCGTTGCGTTTCAACTCGGTAATCTCATACAGGGGGCCGAAGTCCGAGAGCCGGATGTTCGCCTCCGCCGGTGTCTCGATGTCCAGCGCAACATGTAGTGTTAGTCCGTCGCCCTCGAGGCGGCTGATGACTTTGGCTGGCTGAGAGCTTTGCAGCAAAGCCACGGCCTTGAACGCGGCCACGTCGCGCGTCGGTACCTGGATGTCGGAGAGGGTCGTGGTGGCTTCCGTCACATCGTGGCGCGCTTCGCCGCCATAGTACGGCGCGACGATCGGCGCGCCCTGAAAATACGCGTTAATGATCTTCAACTCTGTGACCTGTGCGGCCGGCTTTGTGTTGCCGATTACCAGCAGCGTCGAAAGACCCTCGCCGGCGCGGACCACCCACAGCGGCTCGCTGACCCGGGCCGCAGGCACGATCTTGCGGCCCAGCACCGTGCTTTCCACCATCAGCGGCGCGCGCTCGATGGACACCTGCCGGCCCCACATGTAGGACGAAGGGTCGAGCGTCACGCCATAGCGCAGGCAGAAGAGGGTCAATTGGCTGTCGCAGTAGCGGTAGTAGTCTCGCAGCTTCTTGGGGCCGGCCCCAAGCCCTGTCGGCAGTCCAGTTTCGTTGGGCCGTTCGAGGTGGCTGTGGTCGTTCTGAGTTACGCTCTTGGGACCGGTTCCCGAACCTGTCGGCAGTTCAGTCGTGCCGGGCTTCGCGGCCTGGCCGTGGTGATTTTGGGGTGCGTTCTGAGGCGTGAACTCCTCTGGGCTGAGGAAGCGGCCGGTCCAGTCGTCGTTGATGTGGGTCATGGCCGTCAGCGGCTTTTCGCCTAGCAGGTTGCGTGCCGGGATGACATACGTGGCCGAGCCGGTCAGGTCCTTGTACATGGCCCCACCCTCGATGGCAATGGCCGCGGAGTAGGCGCAAAGCGTGTAGGAAAAGGCCCCGCCGTCGGACCACATCGAGGCCCGGTGCCCGTCGTCGACGAACTGGTTGAGCACCTCATAGCGCTGCTTGCGGCCCAGGGCCTTGCGCACAAAAGGCCCCAGGTCGCGCGAGAAGGAGCGGCCGGGCGTCTTTTGGGCGATCGGGTCGTTGTGGCGGTACAGGGCCCCGGCGTGGCTCATGTCGTTGATGTAGCCGGGACAGTAGCCGGCCGTGGCGCGGAAATAGTCCCGCGTGGTCTGGCAGAAGAAGGCCCCGATCGGCGTGCGGCACTCGTTGACGATGAACCAGTTGGTGATCGGCTTGTAGTACTGGCCAAAGCACAGCGGGTCCTCGTTGGGCTGGTGGCCCGGCCAGAGGCTGTTGACGATGTACTCCGGGGTGAGGTCGGGGCAGGTGTGGAACCGCCGCACCGGATAGCCGTTGTCGTACGACTGGCGGTAGTAGTAGGGGATGATCTCGCGCAGGCCGGCCAGGGTGCCCCACAGGCGTTCGATCTTCCGCGTGTAGCCCTGGTATTCGGGGCGGGAGTAGAGTTCGGGATTGTCCCACCACTCGGCCCGGCCGAACTCGTCCCCCTTGTCGTGCCCCGGCCCGTGTCCCCAAATGCCGCCGGCGTAGCCCAGGCGTTTCATGTCCCAGGCATTGTCCGAGCTGGCATCCTGGGTGGCCGGCATGTAGCTGTACACCGGCACATCCGGCCGCCGCTTGTAGAGGTCGGGGAAGCAATCGTGAAAGGCGGCGATGGCGTCCAACGTGCCGAAGAAATGTGGCGATTCCGAAAGATCGTCCACCACGAGGAACGGAAGCGTGAAGGACTCGCGCGGAGCCAACGCCAGCTTGGTGCCGACACGAATGACCCCGCTCTTCTCGGTTGGCACCCACTCGGTCACGATATCGCTCAGGTCCACTCGCGGATCAATGCCTACACCAAGGGAGCAGATGGGACCACTGGCTGCAGCCACAAAGGGAAGCGTCAGGCAGTATTCATCACGATGCCGCGGCAAGGCGACGGCACTTCGGATTTCGCAACCGTCAAAAACGTGGCTGACTTTCTCGTCGAACGGCACACCCAGAAGCGCCTCAAGCCACACTTCTTGTTCGCCGCGGTTGACAAGCGTTACCTGCCACCGGTACCCATTGCTCAGTCGCGCTATCTCGTGCACCGCCTCGACATTGCCTTCGAACTGTTGTGTGAATCGCACGGCTGTTCCGTCGCTCCCAGGTCGCTGGTGGCGATAGTCCAGCACCTTCGCGATTTTCATCCGGCGGCGATCAAGCCCCACGTAAAGGTGCAGACCTTCGGCCGATGTGGAACGTGCCAGGTTCAGTTGGAGCAACGTGCCGGTCCGGCGATCAAAACTTAGCTGGATTGGCGAACTATCACCGCAAGTTTCGTCTGCAAGAGCTGGCAGCGGATACAACTGTGCCACCGGCGCCGGCATTAGCTTCGGCTTGTAGCGTTTGATGTCCGGCACGCCGGAGAACGCGCAATCCGGGCGCTGGCCGTCGCGCCAGGCGGGCTCGAAGGGCGCGCCGTAGCGGACCACGTTGGAAATCCGCAACTCGTCCAGCAGGCAATTACCCATGCTCAGGTAGCGCGTGGGATTGTCCAACAGCACCAGGCCGAGTTGCCCGGTCATGTCGAAGCTGGCCACGGCCCGGCCATCGAGCCACAGGACCATCTCGCCTTGGGACCAGGTCAAGGCGAAGTGGTGCCAGTCGCCCGGCTGCAGTGCGCGTGCGAAGCCCGGCACCTTCTTGAAAACCACCTCGCCCAGGAAGCAGTGGCCGGCTACGGTCGGCAGCGAGTAGCGAAGGTTGTAGGTGCTCAGCGCGATGCTGAAGCTGGCATAGGACTTGTCGGGATGCTCGGGATGGGGCACGCAGCGCTGCAGGTCGGCGTTGAGGAACGTGCCGCCCACCCAGGTCGACTTGCGCTTGGGGTCGGCCACCTGGAACCAGCACTCGAAAGTGCCCTGGGCCGGGTCGACGTTGCCCCGGGCCCGAAAACCCCAGCCGTCGAAGCGCGGCGTATAGTCCTGGCAGGTGTTCATGAAGTCGGGATGCAGGCCGCGGGGCTGCAGATCCAGCGCGCTGCCGAAGTAGCCGGCCACGCGCCGCGCCCCATTGCCGCAGAAGCCACTGACACCCAAGGCATAGTCGGCGCGCTGCGCGTCGTCGTTGAAGTGCGCAAGGAAGAGCGTATGCACATCCGGCTGGAACTCGCCGCTGGTCGCAGGCGCGGCCACAACGCTGACGCAGCAGACCGTGACGATGACCAAGAGCCCATCCCAGAACGGCCACAGCCGGGCTAGGCGGCCCAGCCGCTCTGAGCTGCCGACAGGTTTGCGGACGGGCTCTAAGACGGCGATGGCGGATTCCCGTTGCGGGCTGCGGTGGAGACGCATGGGGTTCTCCTGGGTGAGTCACTGTGTGGGGCGGGGAAAGTACAGGCCCGACCGGCGACCAGACCAAACCCGATCGCCAGTGGCATCACTTCAGTTCCACGTTGCGGAACTGGATCTCGTTGCCCTCGGCGGTGAGGCAGATACGTCCGCTGAGCAGCGTGCAGCCCGTGGCCCGGTTCACTTCCTGACCATTGATCCGCAGCACGACCGTTTCGCCATCGGCGGCGATTTCGTACTGGTTCCATTGGCCGGCCGGCTTTTCCAGGGCAACCGTCTTTTTGAGGTTGGTGAGCTTTCCGAACTGGGGATGTTCTACGACCTTCATGCGCTCGGCAGGGCCGCTCAGGGGATAGCCGGCCAGCCCCCAGAAATCGCCGGCGTCGCCCACGTTGATCTGGGCTTCCAGGCTCTTGGGCCAGATGCGGTCCTCGCCCACAATCCGCATCAGCACGCCTCCCTTGCCTGGCCCCTTGTCGGCCGGCCAACGCCATTCCAAGCGGAGCACGAAGTTGTCGTAGTTCTTCTCCGTGTACAGATAGCCTTTGGGCGTGCCGCGGCAGGTCAGGACCCCGTCCGGTCCCAGTTGCCACACGTCGCGTGTCTTTGTGCCGGGCTGTTCGTGGAACGATTTCCAGCCGGGGAACTCGCCCGAAGCGTCTTGGACCGTGAGCATCTTCTGCGGCCGAGTCTGCGCCGCGGCGGGCAGGATGACGAATCCAGAGGCAGCCAGGGCCAGCATTGCGCGTCGAATCCAGCAGCGGCAGTCTGTGATTGTGAAAAACATGAGAAAACCTCGCGCCGTTGTCGAAAAGAGCCAGGAAAGATATCCTGGAGCAGTCTAAACAACGCCTCTGCGGCCTGCAAGCAACGCCTCGCCGCTCGCTGAAATCTGACCGCTGACCGCTGAAAGCTGACCGCTGATAACCAACCCATGCCCGATCCCGGCTTCCAACTCCTGTACGAATCTGGCCCCTGCCTGGCCGTGTGCAAGCCCGCCGGGGTGTTGACGCAGGCGCCGCCGGGCATCGACAGCCTGGAAGTGCGGATCACGGAGTATCTCAAGCAGCGCGAGGGGAAGACGGGCAATATCTATCTGGGCATCCCCCACCGGCTGGATCGGCCGGCATCCGGGGCCATGCTCTTCGCTCGTCACGTTCGGGCCGCACGTCGCCTGGCCGAGCAGTTCGAGGGCCGCCTGGTCGACAAGACCTATTGGGCCTGCGTGGTCGGGCATCCCGATCCGGCGGAAGGCGAGCTGCGCGACTTCTTGCGCAAGATTCCCGAACAGCCGCGTGCCGAGGTGGTGCCGGAAACGCATCCCGAAGGCCGGCAGGCCATCCTGCGTTATCGCACCTTGGGCAGCTTCGATTGGGGGGCCTGGCTCGAAGTCGACCTGTTCACCGGCCGTACGCATCAAGTGCGCGTGCAGTTGGCTTCGCGCGGCCATCCCTTGCTGGGCGATGCCTTCTACGGCTGTGATCGACCGTTCGGCGAGCCGTTTGCCGACGTGCGGCTGCGCGCGATCGCCTTGCACTGCCGGCGTCTGGCCTTCGCCCATCCCATGACGCGTGAACCGGTTGCAGTCGAAGCGCCGCTGACAACCGCGTGGGAGGCCCTGGGGCTGGGGGTGAGCTGAGCGGGAATCGTGTTGGCACCGCCCCTTTTCGAGAAAACGGCCGCTGGCACGTCGCGGGTGGCTGTTTTGAGGACGCTTGTTGACGCGCGAAGTCGGGCGGATTAGTCTCTGGGGGTATCGCCCACCACGCAAGGCGGTGGGGAAGGGATCGCGTTTCAGGTCTCCTCACAGGCCGATCCCGCCGTCACCATACTTGGCTGCCGATCGTACGCCGAGAGGAATGCGTGTCTGTGCGCTGTTTGGCGAACCTTGATGTATCGTGGTGCAAGCTCTTGAAAAGGAGAGTGTCGTCATGAGCGAATCCATGGGCCGTCGCCGATTCCTGGCGATGTCAACGGCTACTGCGGCGATGGGTATGACGCGACTCGGTTGGGGCGCGGAAGCTGCAGCAGCGGCTAAGCCCGCGGCGCGCGATCGCGCGCTGAACGACTATCTCGTCGCAGAGATTTCGGCGTCCGCCCTGAAAGCGAACATCGCCGTGATCCGCCGCGAGTTGAAGCCGACAACAAGACTGTGCTTCGTCGCCAAGTCGAACTGCTATGCTCATGGGTGGCTGCAGTGCATGAATGCGGTCTCGCCCCATGTGGACTGGGTGACCGTGGCCACTCCCCAGGAAGCCCTCGCCGTGCGGCAGTCCGGCTGGCGGCGGCCGTTGTTGCTGCTCATGGGCAGCGGTCTTGCGGGCGAGACGGCCCGGGAGAGACTGCGGCAGTTGATCGCGCAGGACGTGACCTTGACCCTGGCTGCCCCGGCCGATCTGGCCATCATCGCGGCGGCGGCGGCCGAGGTGGGGCGTGCGGCGCAGGTTCACGTCAAGATCGACAGCGGCATGACCCGCTCCGGCGTGCTGCCCGACGCGGCACCGGCGCTGGTGCGCCAGGCGTGTCGTCAATCGGGGATCGCCTTGACGGGCGTGTACAGCCATTTTGCCACGGCCGACGAGAAGGATAAGACCGCGGCACGCGGACAACTGGCGCGATTTCTGGGCGCGGTCGAAGCCTGCGGCAAGGATGCCGAGGGCTTGATCCGCCACATCGCCGCCTCGGCCGGTACGATCGATTTGCCCGAGTCCCACCTGGACATGGTCCGCGTGGGAACGGCGTTGTACGGGCATCAGCCTTCCGACGAGATGCTCCGCCAGATGCCGCTGCGCGGCGTGATGCGCCTGGTGGGCCGGTTGACGCAGGTCAAGGAGGTGCCCGCCGGATCGCATGTCGGCTACGGCCGGCACTACCATTTCGAACAGCCGGCGAGGATCGGCCTGGTGCCGATCGGCTACACGGACGGATACTGGCGTGCGTTCTCCAATCGCGCCGTGATGCGCGTCGGCGGGCAGTTCGTGCCCGTTCGCGGCCGAGTGTGCATGGACCAGACGATCATCGACCTGACCGGGGTGCCCAACGCCAAAGCGGGCGATGAGGTGGAGATTGTCAGCCCCGACGCCGAGGCCCCCAACAGCATCGAGAACCTGGCGCGGCTGGCCAACACCATCACGCCGGACATCATGACACGGTTCAACAGCACGCGGATTCGGCGCGTCGCCACGGCCTGAGCCCGGTTACTCGTGGGTCCACTTGGAGACCCATGGATCGCGTGTTCGCTTCTGAAAGTCCCGCAGCTTGCCCTGGAACTCGCAGCCGTCTTGGGGACGGCAAAGATCACCAAGCGTTTGGCGCGCTGGATGCCCAGCAGGCCGCCGGTCACGGGGTCGTGGGCAATGCCCTGTCCGGCAAAGGGAGCGGCCTGCTTCTCGACGAAGTCCAGGACCTTGCCCTGCGCGGGCACACGCAGTCGGTAGAGAACCAGGTGGTCGTGATCGGTGACCAACAGCGAGCCATCGCGCCACACGCCGCCCGACAGACTGGCCCGGCCGATTTCGCGAATCACTTCCGGCGGATAGGTCCAGCGGGCCAACTCCTGCCACTGGGCGTCGAATTTGACCAGGAAGGTCTGGGCATTGTCGTCCTTATAGCGCGCAAAGTTGCACCACCAGTGCGCGCCTTCGCGCACCACCCACGTCAGGCTGCCGCCGTAGTTGCCGAATTCCTTGCCGGTCGTAAGCTGCATCGTCACCGGATCCAGCACCTTGATCTCGCTTCGCTCAGGAAGCTTGGGGAAGTTGGAATGGGCGCAGTACAGGCGACCTTCCCAGAAGAATCCGCTGTTGAGGTGCTTGGCCTCGCCGGTGCTGACGGCCACGCGCTGTCCGGTCGCGCGATCGTACTTGGCGATCTGGGCGCTGGCGATGGCATAGACGAAGCGGTCGTCGGCGGCCGCGGCCTGATGCGCCTCCGGGGCTGCAAGCGAGCCGCTTTCGACCCAGACGGTTTCGGCCCCGGTCATTTCAGCGCGCAGCAGTACGAGAAGCAAAACGGCAAGCGAACGATAGGGGCTATTCATCGTGTCCTTTTTCGAATACGGGGTGATCCGCGGACCAGGGTTGTGTCGGCGACGATATCACCAGTGTACCGGAGGCGAGAGGATATCTGCAACGCTGCGAAGTGCGTCCTCACACCGCAGGAGGTGCAGGAAGAGTGTACACTACACGCGAGCCTGGGTGCGTTGGCGATACTGGCGCGGGCTGAGGCCCGTTTCGGCCTTGAACGCGCAGGCCAGGTACTCGCGCGAGCCGAAGCCGGAATGGCGCGCCACGTCAGGCACGGGCAGGTCTGTCTCGGCCAAGAGCATCTTGGCCTTGGCCAGGCGCACACGGCGGATCTCGGCCGCCGGGCCGCGGCCCAACACTTCGTGAAAACGCCGCTCCAGCCAACGCCGGGAAACGGAGATCTCGCGGAGGACGTCCTGCACCTGGATGGGATCCGTGGCGTGGCTGCGGATGAAAGCCACGGCGCGCGCCAGGTCGGGATCGTCGACGGCCAGCGTGTCGGTCGACTGGCGTGTGAGCACGCCGGTCGGAGCAATGAGGATCGAGTGCTTGGGCGCGGGGCTGCCGTGCATCATGCGATCGAGCAGACGCGCCGCCTCGAAACCGATCCGCTCGGAGGTCAGTGCGATGCCGGAAAGCGAAGGCACGCAAGCCTCGCAGAGCAGTTCATCATTGTCCGCCGCCAGCACGGCGACCTGTTCGGGCACCAGGAAGCCTTCGCGCCGGCAGGCGTGGATCAGTTCGCGGCCCTGCTCGGTGGTCCAGGCGACGATCGCCACAGGCTTGGGGAGCGTCTTCAACCAGCGTGACAGACCGCGTTGCCGTGTGACCCAAGCCGTGCGCGCCCCTGCGCCCGAGGCGAAGGGCGTGCCGTAGAAAGGACACTCGGCGCAGACTGCCGAGACCGCCTCGGCAAAACCGTGGTAGTGCCGGTCGACGTAGGAGCGGTGCGACAATCCGTAATAGGCGAAGTGGCGGAACCCGCGGTCCAAGAGGTGTTCGGCGGCCATGTGCCCGGCCGCCGGCAAATCGGTGGCCACGCGTGCAAAGTCCACGCCCGGCAACTCGATCGCCGAGATGTTGACCACCGGCACGCCGGCGGCCGCCACATGCCGGGCCGCGGCGAGGGTGCCGACGCGCGCGATGATCCCGTCGCCCCGCCAGCCGGGCGGCAGCCAGACAGGCGTGTCCTGTGCGCCGGGCCGGATCCACAGGTACCACGGCCCGCGCTGGCGGCCGAAATTGACGATCCCGCGGATCAGGCGGCGTCCCCAGCCGGTGGCCGTGTCGACCAGCACGGCCACGTGGGGTTTTTCGGAGCCGGCGACCGCCTCCAGACGGTCGGCGCAGGCCGTCCGTCTTGTGGTGCGATTGGGCAGGGTGGAAGAATGGTGCTTGGATAGTGAGGTGGCCCCAAGTCGCTTTGCCGACTTCGCGCCGCGCACGTGGCCGGATTGGTGGGAGCGGCTTGGGGATCGGTTCTGGCCCATCGTGCGAATTTGCGCAGTGCTCGGCGGCAGATCGGACGTCCCGATTCTAGCATGGCTGGCCGGATGTCGCAATTCCTTACCTTTTTTGCGCAGTCGCACATTGACGCGAACCAGCCCGTGGTGGGAGAATCGGCGCAGCGCGTGGACCGTGCCGCGGCGGGCAAGAAGCTCGCGCCGGCCGGGGTCGCGCGCGGGATTCGCTCGCTGCAAGGAAGCAGGCCTGGCACACCTACCGCCGACCGCAGCGCTGCGCTCGGCACCAAGCACCTACCGGAGGGCACCATGACAGTTTCGCGACGTCGTTTTCTACAGACTTCGGCCGCCGTCAGCAGCGCGGTCCTCGCCATCCCTCGCGCGGCGCATGCGGCCGGCAGCGACATCCTCAAGGTCGGCCTGATCGGCTGCGGCAGCCGCGGTTCGGGCGCGGCCATGAATGCCATCAATGCCGATCCCGGCGTGCGGATCGTGGCTCTGGGCGACGCCTTCGCCGACCGCATGGAAACCTCACTCAAAAACCTCAAGAAGCTCTACCCCGAACAAGTCGACGTCTCGCCCGATCGCTGCTTTGTGGGCTTCGATTGTTACAAGGGGGTGATCGCCAGTGGAGTCGATGTGGTGTTGCTGGCGGCGCCGCCCCATTTTCGCCCCCTGCACCTGGCCGCCGCGATCGAGGCCGGCAAGCACGTCTTCGCCGAGAAGCCGGTGGGGGTCGATGCGACCGGCGTGCGGAGCGTGGCCGCCACCTGCGAGTTGGCCAAGAAAAAGAAGCTGAACGTGGTTTCCGGCCTCTGCTGGCGCTATGACACGGTGATTCGAGAAACGATGAAGAGGATTCACGATGGAGCGATCGGCGACATCTTGGCCTTGCAGACGACGCGCAACCTGGGCTGGCTCTGGCACCGCCCGCGCCAGCCGGAATGGACCGAAATGGAATTCCAGATGCGCAACTGGTATTACTTCGCCTGGTTGTCGGGCGACCACAACGTTGAGCAGCAGGTGCACGGGATCGACAAATGCTCGTGGGCCATGCGCGACAAGCCACCGGCGCGGGTCTGGGCCACCAGCGGGCGCCAGGTGCGCGTCGACCCGAAGTGGGGCGACATCTACGACCACCATGCCGTGGTCTATGAATATGACAACGGCGCCCGGATGTATGCCCTCGCGCGCCAGCAGCCCGGCTGCTTCAACGATTACTCCGAAGTGCTGCTGGGCACCAAGGGGCGCTGCGATCTGCAAAAAGGCCGGATCGAGGGGGAAGTGAATTGGAGCCACGGCGCGACGGCCGGCGATCTGTCGGGCTACGCGCCGCGCAAGCCGCGCAAAGAAGGCCTGCGGCCCATGCACCAGGTCGAGCAGGACGAAATGTTCGCCGCGATCCGCGCCGGAAAGGTCATCAACAACGGCGACTACATGTGCCAGAGTACGCTTCTGGGGATCAGTGGACGCATGGCCGGCTATACGGGCCAGTTGCTCTCCTGGGAACAGATGCTGCAATCGAAGCTGGATTTGTCGCCGCAGCGCTATGCCTTCGACGGCACGCCGCCGACCTTGCCTGACGCTGAGGGCAAATATCCCATTGCCACGCCCGGCGTGACCAAGTTCGTCTGATTCCCGGGCGCGCGGCCACGGCCGCCATCCTGCGCGGGGGGAGTGCTTGCGATCTTTGTGGGCATGTCCGGCAGGTGTGCAAGAGTTGCGTCATGGCCATCCGCGCGTGGCCATGACGCGCCGGTTCGATATTGGTTTCCCGTTTCGAGAGGTGTAGTTGCCATGGCATGTATTTTGTGGCGGGGTGTTGCGCCCCTGGGGTGCGTGGCTGTTGTGGCATCGGTTGTACTGCCCAGCGTCGGTGTGGGCGAGGTGATTGCCCCCTTCAACGGCAAGACTCTTGACGGCTGGGCGGTGCGCGAGCCGCGTGAGCGCAATCGGTGGGTGGTGGCCGTGGCGCGGCTTGATCCGCAGGACCCCACCGGACTGGCGGTCTCTGCCGCAAGCGACGGCAAGGGGGAACTGGTGAACGCCACGACGTGGCGGCGCGGCTCCAAAGAGAAACGTGATGTCGACCTCTATACCGTGCAGACTTTCGGCGACTGCACAATCGAGCTGGAGTTCATGATCCCCGAGGGGGCGAACTCGGGCGTGTACGTGATGGGGGAATACGAGATTCAGATCAAGGACTCTTTTGGAGTGGAGAGTCTGACCTTCCAGGACCTGGGGGCGATCTACAAGGTTGCGCCGGCTCGGGTGAACGCCGCGCGCAAAGCCGGTCAATGGCAATCGCTGCGTATCGAGTTTGTTGCCCCGCGGTTTGAAGGGGAGAAGAAGGTGGCCAACGCCCGGTTCGTCAAGGTCCTGCTCAACGGTCAGGTGATCCATGAGAATGTGGAGTTGACCAACGTGACGCCCGGAGGACTGACCGGGAAGGAAGTGTCCACCGGCCCGCTGATGTTCCAGGGCGACCACGGCCCCGTGGCCTTCCGCAATATCAGGATCACATTGCCCACCACGCGGTGACAGCCGGCAGAGATACACAACGCACTGTAGCGCGAAGGGGAGGGCTTGCGGATCATGACGAGAACGATATCACGACGAAGCCTGTTGGCTGGAACTGCGACTGGGCTGGTGCTCTCGCCGGCACTGCGCACGCTCTTGGCGGCGCGCGACAGCCGCCCCTTTCGCCTCGGCGCCTGCGACTGGTCGCTGGGCAAGCGGCAGAAGCTCGAGGCCTTCGCCGTCGCCCAGGAGATCGGCTTGGATGGGGTGGAGGTCACCTTGGGCGTCGGGCCGGACAACGACCTGCGGAACGCGGAGGTTCGGCAGCAGTACTTGGCCGAGGCCAAGCAGCGCAATCTGGAAATCTGCTCGCTGGCCATGGGCGGCCTGAACCAGGTTCCGTATGCCTCCGATCCCCAGGCCGAAGCCTGGGTCGCCGAGTCAATCGACGTGATGGTCAAGCTCGGCGTACGCGTGGTCCTGGTTCCCTTCTTCATGCGAGGCGAGATCAAAGGGGACGATGCCCGGCAGGCGGCCGTGATCCAGAAGCTGAAGAAAGTGGCCCCGCAGGCGGAAAAGGCGGGCGTGACGCTCGCCCTGGAAACCGCCCTGAACGCCGAGGAACACATGCGCATCCTGGATGCGGTCGGCTCGCCGGCGGTGAAAGTGTATTATGACGTGTCGAACATGCTCCGCCGCGGCAGCGATATCTATCGCGAGATTCCCCAACTGGGCGATCGCATTGCGCGCATCCACCTCAAGGAGAAGGGGTGCCTGCTGGGGCAGGGGGACGTGGACTTCGTACGCGTACGCAAGGCGATCGAGGCGATCGGCTACCGTGACTGGCTGGTGATCGAGGAAGCCACGGTGAAGGGGCGAACCGTCGTGGACTGCTATCGCGACAATGTCAAGTTCGTGCGCTCGGTGTTTGGTCTGGGCGAAAGGACCGGCGGAGCGAAAGGGGGCCCGGCGTGAGCTGGCAAATCTACCTCGCCTTGAGCACCGTCATGTTCCTGGAGTACGCCGTGCGCGGCGCATGGGCCCCCGTCCTTTCGGCGCGGTTGCTGGGGCCGCTGGGGATGACGGGCAAACAGGTGGGATGGATTTACGGGGCGGTTCCGCTGGCGTTCATCGTCGCCCCGCTGGCCGCCGGCGTGATCGTCGATCGCTGGCTGCCTACGCAGTGGGTGTTGGCCGCCGCGCACCTGGGCAGCGGTGTTGCCCTGTTGCTGGCCACGTGGCAGCGTCGATTCCCGGGTCTGCTGGCGCTGATTGCCGTGCATGCCCTGTGCTTCGCACCCACGGTGGGATTGGTGAATTCGTTGGCCTTTGCGCACATGACCAACGCCGAGAGCGAGTTCTACTGGGTGCGCGTTTGGGGATCGATCTCGTGGGTGTTGGCCGGTTGGGCTTTGGCGGTCTGGCGGCGTTCGGGAAAGACGCTCGTGCTGGGCAGCGACGCACTGCTGTTGGCTGCGCTGCTTTCCTTCGTGACGGCGGCCTTTTGCGCATTCTGCCTGCCGCACACACCGCCTTCGACCGGGCGGCCGCCCTGGACCGCGGCCCTGGCCATCCTCTGCGACGTGAAGATCGTGGTGTTCCTGGTGATCTCGTTTGTGGTCACGGCCCAACTGCAGTATTACTACATGGGCACGTCGCGGTTCTTGGAGGAGATCGGCTTTCGCACGGCCTCAATCCCCGCCATCATGACTGTGGCGCAACTGGCGGAAATTGTGGCCGAAGCGCTGGCCATGCCCCATATCTTGCCGTGGTTGGGATACGAGTGGACCCTGATGATGGGGGTCGTGCTCTGGGCGCTGCTGTACCTGATCTACCTGCTGGGGCGGCCGCGCTGGCTGGTGGTGGCCTGCATGGCCTTGCACGGCTTTGCCTTTGCCTTTTTCCTGGACGCGGCGAGCATCTATGTGAACCGCATCGCTCCCCAGGAACTACGCGGCTCGGCCCAGTCGCTGTATGCGGTTGTTACCTTGGGCTTGGGGCTGTTTGTAGGCACGCAGTGTACGGGACGGGTCCTGGATTGGCTGCGATCGGAGGAGGGGCATCGCTGGCGTGCGATCTTCGCCATTCCCTGTGCGGTGCTGGTGGTGTGTGCGATTGCCTTTGTGGTCTTCTTCGAAGAGTGACGCGGATCGAATGTCTGGAAGGATCGGCAAATGATCAACATCGGGATTGTCGGCTGCGGGCGGATCATGGCCGCGCATTTACGCGGGTATCGCCTGTTGCGCGAGGCGGGCGTGGACGACTTTCGCATTACGGCCCTGTGTTCCCTGTATGAAGACGAAGCTCGCATGTACGTGCGTCGCGGCCAGGGCCCTGCTCAGCGACCGGCGGTGAGCAACTTCGCCGGCGACCCGCTGGCCATCGCCGACGAGTACCTCTCCGATTTCCAGGACGACGTGGAGGTGCAGGTCTACACCGATTACCGGCAAATGATGGCCCAGGCGCCGATCACGGCCGTCAACGACTACACCAGCCACGCCCTGCACCACCAGGTGGCCGCCGCGGCGTTGGAGGCCGGCAAGGACCTGTTGACCGAAAAGCCCATGGCCGTAACCGTACGCGCCGCGCAGCGCATGTGCCAACAGGCCGAGGCGCGCGATCTGGTCCTGGGTGTATTCCAGAGCGGACGCTACATGCCGCGCACGCGGCACTTGCGGTGGCTGTTCGAGTCGGGCCGGTGCGGACGGTTGCAGATGCTGCTGATCGGGGCGATTGCCGCGCGTTGGGCTCCCGATTGGATCGTGGCCGACACCTCCTGGCGGCATCGCCGCGTGGAGGCCGGCGGACTGGCGTTGGACATGGGCGTACACCGCTTCGATCTGATTCGCTACCTGGCCGGGGAAGTCAAGAACATCCTGGCCCGAACGGCCATCCTCGAGCCGGTGCGTTATTCGCGCAACAGCCAGGGGCAGATCACCGATCGCGTGGAGTGCGATGCGGAAGACACCGTCTATAGCTCGTTTGAGACGGTCAGCGGCATCACCGGTGAGATGACGGCCAGTTGGGCCGGGCATGGCGGCGGCACGCTGCTGGGGGCCGGCGACGTCTATTACGGGTCGGCCGGCCGCGTGTCGGGCGAGGATGTCTTCTTCGACGATGGCTCGGCCGCGCGCCTGGCCGCGATCTACGAACAGTCGTGCCCCGCGGAGCGCAAGGCCAAGGACTTTCCGCTGGGCCTGACCGATACCTTCGCCCTGGCCCAATACGAATGGCTGCAGGCCGTGCGCCAGCGCCGGCCGCCGGAGACCAGCGGGCGCGACGCGCTGAGCAACCTGGCCTGTGCCTTCACAGTGTTGGAGTCGGCCCAGGCCGGCCGGCGCGTGGAGGTGGAAGAAGTCCTTTCCGGCCGCCTTCGCGACTATCAGCGTTCGCTCGATGAGCACTATTCGATCACGTGAGACCTAACTCAAGCATCCAAGAGGCATCCATGAGCAAGAAATATCGAATCGGCGTGGTGGGCCTGACGCACGACCATGTGTGGGGCGTGTTGGAGAACCTGGTGGCTTCCGAGAACGGCATCCTGGCTGCGGTGGCCGATCCGCATCAGCCGCTGCTGGACAAGGTCCAACAGAAGCATGCCTGTGCCTGCTACCTGGACTACAAGGAGATGGCCGCCAAGGAACCACTGGACGCCGCCTTTGTGTTCTGCGACAACGCCCAGGGGGCGGAAGTCAGCATTTGGGCGGCCCAGCGCGGGCTGCAGGTGATGGTCGAGAAGCCCATGGCCGCCACCCTGGACGGAGCAGAGCGGATGATGGCCGCGGTCCAGAAGGCGGGCGTGCGGATGATGGTCAATTGGCCGGTCGTGTGGCGCCCGCAGGTGCAGGCGGCCTTGGCCTTCGCCAGCCGGCCCGAGTTTGGCAAGGTCTGGCAACTCACGCATCGCGCCGCGCACGGCGGCCCGGAGGTCGAGTGCACGCCCTACTTCCGCGAGTGGATCATCGATCCTCGCCGCAACGGGGCCGGGGCCCTGGTGGACCTGTGCTGCTATGGGATCAACATGGCCCAGGTGCTGCTGGGCAAGCCAGATCGCGTGACGGCCGTGGTGGGCCAGTTGCAGCGTACCGATCTAGTCGTCGAAGACAATGCCGTCGTGGTCATGTCGTATCCACATGCGATGGCCACGGCCGAGGGTTCGTGGGGGCAGATCGGGCACCCCGTGGCCGGCTACCTGGCCACGATTTGGGGCACGCGCGGATCGGTCACCTTTGGTCCGGGCCGCGGTGGCCGGATTTGGACCACCAGCGAAGGCCAGGAGAACGTCGAAATCACGCCGCCTCAGCCCGAACCACACATGAGCAGCGGGGCCGTGCATTTTCTCTGGGCCTTGGCCACCGGCAGTGAATTCCATCCACTCTGCCAGCCCACGACCTGCCGCGACACGCAAGAGGTTTTGGAGGCGGCCAAGCTCGCCGCGCAGCAGGGCACGTCCGTTGCGCTTCCGTTGGGCGTCAAGGGCAGCGCCTGCGGCTGTTCGGGTGGGTGTCAGGGGTGATCGGTGAGGAGTGGCTTTGTGACAAGCGGGATCATTACGCATATCCAGCGATTTTCCGTACACGACGGCCCGGGGATTCGCACCACGGTGTTCCTCAAGGGCTGCCAGATGCACTGCCCCTGGTGTCACAACCCTGAGACGCGCAGTCCGCGTCCGGAGTTGCAGGTCTTTGCGAGCCGTTGCATCGACTGCGCGGCCTGCGCAGATCGGTGCGCGCGCGGGGGGCACGAGTTCGCTGCTGGTCAGCATGTATTCCACCGCGAGCGGTGCGTAGGCTGCGGCCGCTGTGCCGAGGTGTGTTTCGCCCAATCGCTGGTCCGCGTAGGCGAGACACGCACCGCAGAGGAAGTGCTCAAAGAGGTGCTGATGGATCGGCCCTTCTACCAGCCGGCCGGCGGCGTGACGCTTTCCGGCGGAGAGCCGTTGGCCCAGCCCGACTTCACTCGCGCTATCCTGGAACTGTGCCGCCGCGAGGGCGTGCATACGGCGATCGAGAGCAACCTGGCCTGGCCTTGGTTGATCGTCGCGCCGCTGGTCGACCTGGTCGATCTGTTCATGGTGGACATCAAGATCATGGACGAGTGGGAGCATCAAGACCTGACCGGCGTCTCCAATCGGCAAACGCTGCGCAACTTGTGTCAACTGGATGCGATGGGCAAACCGCTGGTCGTGCGGACCCCGGTGATTGCCGGAGTGAACGACCGGCCCGAGCAGATCGCGGCGATCGCCGATTGGCTGGCCGAATTGTCGAACGTGCGGCAATACGATTTGCTGCCTTACCATCCCTTGGGCACGGGCAAGTACGAGGCCCTGGGGCTCACCGGGCCGGCCGACTACCGTGCCCCCTCGGCGGAGCACCTGACGCGCCTGGCCGCGCTGGCCACGCGGCCGAACCTGGTGGTCAAGGTGGCGGGCGCATCTGGCGCCTGTGCGACCGATGGCGGCGCCGTCGCTGGCGCCCCGATTTCCGATCAAAACACCTCTTCCTGAATACAAGGCATTTGCGATGGCGTCCCTGGTACAAGACGGAATCGACTACGAAACCCGTTTGCGGCACCTGCGTGCGAAGAAGGAAGCCCAGACCCAGGCCAAGCTGCGACTGGCGGGCTCGATGAACGAAGACGACTACGGCCAGGTGCTGCCGCCGGAGGGTTTCCCCTGGCAGCCGCCGGCAAACCATCCCAACGGCTCGTTTTACGGGCTGGACGGCTGGTCCAAGGCCTTTTGCAGTCTGATGCAGTGCCACCCGGTCTACGTGGACCCGATGGACGCCTTGGCTGGACGCTACATGTTCCTGCTGAACCGGATCCGCAAGTGCAACTGGCCGCCGGAGTTCGACTATGCCGAACTGAAACCGGAACAGGAGAAGTACGGCATCATTTCCGGGATCGGCAACGATGCCCACTTCGCCCCGGACTTCCGCATCGGCCTGGAACTGGGCTGGGGCGGGCTGCTGGAGAAGGTCCGCCGCTGCCGCAGCCAGCATGGACCGGACAAAGCGGCCTTCTTCCAGGCCGAAGAAGATGTCATTGTGGCCATCCAGGGCTGGATCGCACGCACGGCCGCAGCGATCGAGGAGGCGGAGGCCAGCCAGACCGACCCGGTGTTACGCGAAAACCTGCGCGAGATGGCCGAAGTCAACCGCTGGCTGATCGACGGCGCCCCGCGCACCTTCCGCGAGGCCTGCCAATGGATCGCCTGGTTCAATATGGCCTCGCGGACCTACAATCGCGACGGGGCAGGCGGGCAACTCGATGAGCTGTTGCGCCCCTACTACGAACGCGATCGAGCCGAAGGCCGCATTGACGACGAGGAGGCGATCTTCATCCTGGCCTGCCTGCTGCTGAACGACACGCAATACTATCAGCTCGGGGGGCCCGACGCCCAAGGTCGCGACCAGACCAGCCCGATCTCCTTCTTGATCCTGGAGGCCGCGCACCGCCTGAAGGCGACCTGCAACCTCACGATCCGCGTACACGACGGCCTGGATCGCCGCCTGCTGCGCAAGGGCGTGCAATACCTGCTGGAAGACCGCAAGGCCTGGCCGCGGTTCTCGGGCGACAAGGCCCTCGTGGAGGGCTTCATGCGCAACGGCTACTCGGCCGAACTGGCGCGCCAGCGAATCGCCGTGGGCTGCAACTGGATGGCCTTGCCGGGGCTGGAATACACGATGAACGACACCGTGAAGATCAACGTGGCCAAGGTCTTCACCGTGGCTTTCGAGGAAATGATGCGCGAAGACGCCACGCCGGGCATCGAGCCGCTGTGGCGGCGATTTGAGGAGCACCTTCGCCGCGCCGTACTGTGCACGGCGCGCGGCATCGACTTCCAGTTGGACCACCAGCACCTCAACGAGCCGGAGTTGATCCTCAACCTGCTGAGTCACGGGCCCATCGAGCGCGGCCTGAACGTGACCAACGGCGGCGTGGACTTGTACAACATGTGTGTTGACGGCGCGGGGCTGGCCACGGTCGCCGATTCGTTCGCCGCGCTGGCCCGGCGCGTGGAAGAGCAGCAGCAACTCACCTGGTCGGAGATTGCTGAGCACCTCCGCAACAACTACCAGGGACCGGGTGGCGAACGCGTGCGGCTGATGATGCGGACCGCTCCGCGCTATGGCGCGGGCGATTCGCTGGGCGACCACTGGGCCCTGCAAATCTCGCGACTCCTGACGCGCCTGGTCACCGAACGTCCGACTCCGGGCGGGAGGCGTATGATCCCCGGCTGGTTCTCCTGGGCCGACACGCTACGCTTGGGCAAACAGGTCGGCGCCACGCCCGACGGACGCCGCGCCGCAGAACCGATCTCGCATGGGGCCAACCCACAGCCGGGCTTCCGGGCCGATGGGGCGGCTACGGCCATGGTCCGCGCCATTGCCGCCATCCAGCCGGGCTACGGCAATACGGCCCCGGTCCAGCTTGAACTCGATCCGGGCGTGGCCAACTGCGACGACGCCGTGGACATGGTCGCGAGCCTGATCACCACCCACTTCGACCTGGGCGGCACCTTGTTCAACATCAACATCGTCGATGCCGAGAAAGTCCTGGCGGCCCACAAGGATCCGTCGCAATTTCCGGATCTGGTGGTGCGCGTGACCGGGTTCACGGCCTATTTCGCCACGCTCTCGCCCGAGTTTCGGCAACTGGTGGTCGATCGCATGGTACGTGCGTGAAGGGGGGCGTGTCGGGGGTCGAACGTCGGATGTGGGCCGTGGGTAGGCTCTTGGCGTCGAATAAGTTGACGCGCCCTGCAAGAGGCGGGATACTGCAACGGTCCCCCCTTGCCTGAGCATTGGCAGGGTTCGGGCAGGATTCCCCCTTGGCTCACATCGACCATAGGAGCGCCCCATGATCCGTACATGCGTTCTGCTGCTCTTGTTGGTTCTTGCTGTCTCCGCGGCTCAGGCCGACCCGAATATCGCCGGCCAGAAGCCCTGGAATTTCGTCTTTCTGCTCATCGACGACTACGGATGGACCGACGCGAGTTGCTTTGGCAGCGACTTGTACGAGACGCCCAACGTGGACCGGCTGGCGCGCGAAGGCATGAAGTTCGACAATGCCTACTCGGCTTGCACGGTCTGCTCGCCGACGCGAGCGGCGTCGATGACCGGCAAGTACCCCGCACGGCTGCACGTGACGGACTGGATTTCCGGCCATGTGCGCGCGTACGCCAAGCTCAAGATTCCGGAATGGACGCAGTACCTGGCGCTGGAGGAGACGACCCTGGCCGAGGCCCTCAAGCCGTCCGGCTATTTCACGGCCCACATCGGCAAGTGGCATCTGGGCGACGAGGGGCGCTGGCCTTGCGACCAAGGGTTCGACGTGAACGTGGCCGGCAACCAGTGGGGCGCGCCGGCGACCTACTACTGGCCCTACGAATCGCGCGGCCGCGGTATGCCCAACCTCGAGATGAATGACGAGAACCAGGGGAAATATCTCACCGATCGCCTGGGCGACGAGGCGGTGAAGCTCCTGCGTGCCCACGCTGACAAACCGTTCTACCTGAATCTCCCCACCTACCAGGTCCACACGCCGATCCAGCCCAAGAAAGAGTATGTGCCCAAGTACGAGGCCAAGCTCAAGGCAGGCCTGAAGCACACCAATCCCGAGTATGCGGCCATGGTGCAGAGCATGGACGAGTTGGTGGGCAAGGTCTTACGCACGCTGGACGAGCTGAAACTGGCCGATCGGACCGTGGTCTTCTTCACCGGGGATAACGGCGGACTGTCGCACATCTATGGCAACAAGCGCGGCCCGACCGACAACTCGCCGCTGCGACTCGGCAAGGGCTCGGCCTACGAAGGGGGCGTACGCGTGCCCTTGATCGTGCGTTGGCCTGGCGTGGCCAAGGCCGGCAGCGTGTGCCACGAACCGGTCATTACCGTCGACTACTATCCGACCATGCTGGAGATTGCTGGAGCCAAGGGGGATGCCAAGCACAATGCCACGGTGGACGGCACGAGCCTGGTGCCCGTGTTGAAGAACCCCGACGTGCAACTCGATCGCGAGGCGATCTACTGGCACTATCCACACTACCATCCGGGCGGGGCCACGCCGTATGGGGCGATCCGGGCGCGCGAGTGGAAGTTGATCGAGTTCTACGAGGACAACCACGTGGAACTGTACAACCTCAAGGACGACGTCGGCGAGCAGCAGGACCTGGCTGCCAAGATGCCCGAGAAGGCCAACCAACTGCGTGCCAAGCTGCACGCCTGGCGCAAGGCGGTGGGTGCCCAGATGCCCACGGCCAATCCGGACTACGACGCCCAGAAAGACCGCGAGGCCGTGCAGTCGCGCGGCGCGGCCAAGCCGGTGGCGAAGGTGAAGCCGGGCTCCAAGCCGAAGCCCAAACTGCAACCGAAACCGGCCGTTAAGCTGGAACCGAAGCCCGTGCTGTGAGGGTATGAGACCGTCATGCGCAAGAAGGCTCGGCTCATGGCCCACTACTCGGCACGGATCGGTGCCAGTGTGGTCGTCAAGGAGGAGTAAACCGGCTGCAGCTACTTCACGCTCAGCGACTCTCGCTCTGGCCGCTGGCCGGCTAGTCAGTGATGTCGAATCACTCCTGGCTCAGGTACGCGCGCAGCGCCTCGGGCATGGGATGCTCAAGCTGGACGTGCTGTTCGACCAGCGCGGCACGCAATGGTCCGGCTGGCACGTCGGGCAGGTCGACGCCGAGCTTCTTGGCCAAGGCGGCCGCCGTGCCCGCCGCCTGTCCCAGTTGCATCATGGTCCGCGACAGACGGCAGCTTGAGGCGGCCAACGAGGTGAAGCTGGCGCCCCGGCAAGCGATCAACAGGTTGCGCGATCCCTTGGGGATCAGGCAGCGATAGGGAACCCCGTACGGTTCGCTCAACTCACCGGGGTGCCGCGAGTGGCTACCGTGGGTGTCCATCATGTGGTCGGCCAGGCAGATGATGTCTGGGTGCGGTTGTTGGCTCAGGCCTGCCAGCAGGTCGTTCTCGGTAAGCACGTATTCGCCCACGATGCGTCGCGTCTCGCGCACGCCCAACACCGGCGCGATCCAGGAAAGGCGGAAGCGGCGAAACTCCTCGATGCGCGTCTGCCAGTCATGCCAGTGGGCGCGCACCCGGCGTTGGCACTCGGCATAGGCCGCGTCGTGCCCCAATCGCACGAATTCTTCCCCCTCCATCGTCGGCAGCATGTTGATGTTGAGATCGCCGTTGGGATAGTGGTTGACGTGCGCCGAGGGCCACTTCTTTTCCCACCAGCATGCCGTGGGAATGCCGTCGGGCAGCGGTTCGATGCCGGGCGCGTCCACCGGGGCCGCGCGGTAGATGAGCGTCACGCCGTTGACGCGGCTGGAGGCGACCTCCGGAGCGTCGGGCTCGCTATACTCGGCGCGCGACTGCTGGCCGACCATCGACGAGCAACCTGCCACCAGGCACAGCAGGCCGTCGCCGGTGGCGTCCACGAAGTACCGCGCGCGAAGCTGGCCGCCGTCGGACAATCGGACCGCGGCCACGCGCCCGTCACGCGCGGTGGCATCCGCGAATGCGGTGTTCAGCAAGACCCGGCAATGCCCCGTGCGCGTGAGCATGGCCAGCATGGTCTCGGCCATCGCTGCGGGTTCGAAGGGAATGCCGTGCCAGTGCTCGTGCCGGTAGGCCGCGTTGACGCGGTCGCCTCGCGGGACGTGCCGCTGCAGGGTGTCGATGTAGCGGCGTTTGGGGTCGCTCACGGTCTCGCCGCCCGGATAGCGGAAGGACTCGCGCTGCGGATCGAACGTGCTGGCGTGACGACCAAACGAGTACACGGCGACCGCCTGAGGCCGGTCCTTGAGCTGTTTGTAGAGTTCGAAAGGAATACCGGTGCCGCCGGCGCCCATTTCCCAGCAATTCACCCCGCCGCGCACCGAGGTGCCCCCCAGGCAGTCCCCCTTTTCCACCAACACCACGTCCAGGCCCAGGCGCGCCGCGGCCAACGCCGCGCCGAACCCGCCGCTGCCGCCGCCGATCACCGCCAGGTCGCACGTGCGCTCGGCCGCATCTGGGGTGCCTTCGGAGGGAAGCCGCGTTTGGGCTTTGGCGGCTGGCTTGGCTGTCGACGGGATGCCGGGATAGTTGTCAAACTCAGAGCCGCGCCCCAGGATGCGCGGATCGCCGGCTTGCTTCAACGCGCTCTCCAACGCCGCGCGCATCCGTTGGAGCGTGGTGGCATGTGCAGGCTGGGACGCGAGGTTCGTCACCTGACCGGGATCCACGCGCACGTCGTACAGTTCCTCGTCGCCCCGGGGCCCGTACGACAGCTTGTAATAGCGCTCATACCGTGGGTCTTCCTGGTGCGCGAAGAGGAAGTCCTTGCTGGGCGATGTGTCGCAGGCCAATCCATCCAGCCGTTCGGGCGCGAAGTTGCGGATATACAAGAACTGTTCATTTCGCAGCGCGCGGCAGGGCCAGCTCGCGCCGTGCCGCTCACGGCCGAACAGCACGTGGTCGCGCAGCGGATCCACTCGCCCGGACTTGCCCGAGAGCAGCACATCGAGGAAGCTGCGCGCGGTCATCTCCGGCAGTGGCTGCAGACCCGCCGCACGCAGGATCGTCGGCGCGCAATCGGCTAGCGAGACGAAGTCGTCCACCACGCGGCCGCCGGCGACGCGCGCCGGCCAACGGACCGCCAGCGGCACGCGCACGCCGCAGTCGTACAAATTCGTCTTGCCGCGCGGAAACGGCATGCCGTTGTCGCCCGCGACGATGACCAGCGTGTCGGCCGCGCGGCCCGACTTCTCCAGCGTCGTGAGCACGCGTCCCAACTCGCGATCGAAATCGTCGATCTCGGCATAGTAGTCCAGCAGGTCGCTGCGCACCTCGGGGACGTCGGGCAGGAACGGCGGCACCACGGCGTCTTCCAGTTTCTTGCCCGCTTTCAATCCCGAACCGGGCGCATAGGGGCGATGCGGGTTGAGGCTCCCGAACCAGAAGCAAAACGGCTTGTCGGCGGGAACCTCGTCCAGAAACTGTTCGAAACTCCGGTAAGCCTTGCCCGCCGGATTGTGCGGCCGCTGGCGCGCAAGGCCCGGCCCCCATCCTTTGCCCTGCAGGCCGACGTGGTAACCGGCCTCCGCCAGCAGGTCGGGGTAGACTCGAATGTCGCCAGGAAACGTCGATCGTTGCACGGCCCCTTCGCGCAATCGCCAGAAGGCCTGGCCGGAGAGAATTGCCCCGCGCGAAGGTGCGCAGCCTGGGCTGCTCACGAAGGCATGCGTGAACAGCACGCCCTGGGCCACCACCTGGTCGAAGTGCGGCGTCTTCACGGCCTTGCAGCCCGACACGCCCGTGTGCAGCCAACTCTGATCGTCGGAAATGGCCAGCACGATGTTCGGCCGGTTGGTGGATTCCACCGCGGACACGACACTGGCCATCCACGTTGCGACGAGGAGAGCCGACAGCAGGACCTGTCGCCAGTTCAGTGCCGCTGCGCGGGCCGGCCAGGCTGTGGCATTCGTGGGATCGGGGGTGAGCCTCGTTGCGTGCATCTTCGGGCACCTCCACCTGATGCTCTGTCACGGCCTTGTGAAGCCGCAGCGCGACTCCTGGCGGTGATTCCCTGTCGTCGGCTTTGCGAAAAGCTACTTCACGCTCAGCGACTCGCTTGGGCCGCTGGCCGGCTGGTAGGTGACTTCCAGGATTGGTGCGGCGCCGGCCTGGGGCGTAGACAGGTCGATTCGCAGCGTGGCCCGGCCTTGGGCTAGTTGGGCCTGGACCTCGACCGTCTGGGGCGTGGGTTGGCGCACCGTGCCTTGAACCTGATCCTGTTTGTCGGAGACGAACATCACGGCCGCGATTCGGCGCTGTGCGACTTTCTCGCGCGGCACAGCCGTGAAGTGCCACTCGTTGGGCGGATCGGGACGCTTGACCTTGGGAAATCCCTCCTTGGGATTCATGGGCCACTGGTCGGTCTGCGCATAGGCCATCCCGCCGGGCGTGAGCAGATGGACCTTCATCGATGCCTCTCCTCGCAGCGAGACGAACTGCTGGGCCGCCTCGTTCAATTCCAGCGGTTGGCGTGTGTGCAACAGCCACTGGAAATCGGCCGCCTGTGGCGCGGCCAGATCGTCGACGATCGCCACCAGGCATGGGCGGACCAGGATCGCGTGCCGCCGCGCGCGTGTGAGGCGCCCGCCGTACGCGTCTTTGGCGTCGCCGCACACGTATCCCCAATGCGGCGTGCTCTGGAAGTCGGTCAATCGCCCCCCGTGGTTGGCGCCGCTTCGCACCTGGCCTTGGCCGTCGACAAGGATCGCGTTGTGGGCCAGGGTCTGCTGGGCATATTTCGTGTGGAACGGTGCGCCGTGCGTCGGGTAGCGCGGGCCGCCTGTGATCGCCAAGGCGTGCCCTCCCTTGACCAGGGCGAAACCGTTCTGGTCGCAATGGCTGTGGCTCACGCCGCCGTAAGGCGACGACTTGAAGGCCAGCATCAAATCGCGATCGGGGTCGGCCAGGTGCGAGTGCAGTGCGGCCCAGCCCACGCCGAAGAAGGCCCGGTCCAACGGCAGCTTGGCTGGCGATTCCGGCGGCAACGTGTCGGGCAGGATCAGGCCCGGCAAAGGCGACGGCGCAACCGGCCGGCCGCGCTCATCTCGGAGCAGATCGACCCAGCCGCGGACCACCGGATCGTTGAAACGCAGGGCGTGGAACTGCAGCAGCGCGCGGATGGCGCTGGCGCGGGCGGGCACGCTGCCGTCTTCCGTGTCGCCAAACGGAGAGATCTCGGCGCGCGGCGCGATCTGGTACAGGAAGAAGTACCGTACCTTGCGGTAGAAAGGCCGCTGCCACATGTCGAAACCGGTGGCGGCGCGCAACGACTCCAGCGGCAACAGGTAGATCGTGTTATACGCCAGCCCGTAAGGAACTCCTTCCGCCCATCCCCCGTCTTTGCCGGCCCAATGAGGAAAGACAGTCATAAAGACGCGCATCGCGTAGTCCAGCCATACCTCGGCGCGCGGTTCTTCGGCCACGGCGATGGCGTGCTCGATCATATAGCCGGGCAGACGTCCGGCATGGCTCTCTTCGGGAAACGCCAGGTAGTCTCGTTTTTCCAAACGCCGCAGCATCTGGTCGGCGCGCGCCACGAGCATCTTGCGGACCTTCGCTCGTTCGGCATCGCTGAGCAGGTCGTAGATCCAGTCGTAAGCATGAGCACACGACTTGACCAATCCCAACCCGATCTCGTCGCCGTACTTGCCCATCACCGACGAGACGCCCTCCGGGTCCCAGTCGGTCGCGCCCAGCAGGATGTCCTTGGCTACCAGGCCGTACTTCTCTTCACCACTGAGCAGGTACATCAACGACAGAGCAACCATACCGTCGGTGTGGTAATCGCGCATGTCGCGGAATGAGTCCTGGTAGGCGATACGCCGCTCGGCCGGGTCGGTAAGCTTGTCGTAGTCGGGTTCGACTGGTGGCTTGAGTTTCAGGGCCGCGCGCGCCTGCCGCTTCAAGACCTCGAAGGCCTCTTTGCGCGTCGTGTTCAGGCTAGCCTTGATCTCGGGCAACTGGGCCTTGGTGAAGATCAGTCGGGGATGTTCCTGGGGTACGCGTGCCAGCAACTCCTTGGCCGGGACCCAGGGCTGCGCGATCGCGTTGGCCGCGATGCTGAAGGACTGCGCCTGTCGCGTGTCGAGGACCTTGCCGGCGGAATCCAATGCTGTGACTGACCATGTATACTGTCCTGCTGGCAGGACCTGGGGCGGCGAGTGGGCCGGATCGTCGATCACCGGCGACTGATACGCCATCTTGCCCGTGGCATCGCGGATCTCCAACTGGTATCGCACCTGGCCGCGTTTGCCGGCTGGCCACCAGCAGAAGCCGGGCGGCGAGATCTCCAGGGCCTCGCCTTCCAACGGTCGCGAATAGCAGGCTCCTGCAGGACGCTCTTGGGGAAACGCGACCGGGGCGGCCACGGCCTTTTCGCTCTTCTTCTCCCCCTTCTTGCCCGAGGACTTCGTCTCCTTGGCCAGGGCCGGAGAGGCAAGCGCCAACACTGCCAAAACGACAATCAAGCGATGCGACCAGAGCGACATAACGGGTCCTTTGTAGGCGGGAATCAGGGGGCTGGGGTGGGCGCAGCGGTCGCCTTGAGAAACACGTTCCGCCACGCCCGGCATGGACCAAGGACCCTATTCTAGCCGAACGCGGCAAGCGGTATCCAGAGTCCGGGGGCCGCCACACGCATTGGCAACCACAGAGACCGCGTCCGTGTTGGGGGACGCGAAGGGGGCGATGCGCGACCGCAAGTCTCGTCGCAGGTGGAGCTTGCAGCGAAGAGGGGACTGGCGTTATGCCGAAACGCCGCCCACGGCGACCGGCACAATTCGCCGCAAAACGCCCTGCGTACCGTGCGACGTTCTACTGCTGGGGGCTGCCGCTCCCGGTCGGTGCGCGCACCGGCACCGAGCGCCGAGCCTGCTTCTGAACCTGGGTGCTGGAACGCGGTGCAGGCTGAGTCGCTGCCGCCGGCTTGGGTTGCGGCTGAACGGCTGGCGTGGGCTGTGCGGGCGGTTCTGGGATCACATCCAACCCTTGGCTCGTGGCTTTGAGGCCGTCGTCGTTGACCGGTGGAGTGCCCACTGGCTCGCCGTAGGGTTCAATCACCGACCCGGCTCGGCCACACATGTGGCACCCCAGCGTTCCATCGCCCGAGCAGGTCGGCCCGCAGTAGTCATGGGGATGGCCGCACATGGAGCAGCCAACCGATAGCGCGATCAGCAAGGTACTGAAACCGTAGATCATAGCGCGATGCATGGCCAAGTCCCTCTGGGAACGGTGGGGATGTAACGGTATATTCGGCCAAACAGCTTGCCTGACCCGAATCTTTTTCCGTATCCGCATAAGCGGTCGAATCGTGCAGATTCACCAAGTTGCCCAGCCTGCGCTGTCGAGACACGATCGGCTGTTGTGGGCCTTGCTAGCACTGACGGCCTTGATTCGGCTGGTGGCCATCGATCGCCCGTTGTTGGGCAATTTCGCCACCAAGAACGTGGTCTACGCGATGATCGCCCGAAACTGGGCCGAAGGTCGCGCCGATTTGTGGCATCCCACGCTGGACTGCCTGGTGGGGGACCAACGGGGCCTGCACATGCTGGAATTCCCCGTGTCGGCCTATGTGGCTGGCGGACTGTGGAAGCTCGGGAAGGGATCTCTGGACGCCTGGGGTCGCGGCGTCTCAGTGCTGTTCAGTGTGGCGTCTGTGGCCGTGTTGTGGCAACTGGTCGTGCGGCGGCACGGGCGCGTGGCCGCGGGCGCGGCGTGCCTGGTGCTGGCTCTGTCGCCGGTCTGCGTGTTGTACGGCCAGAGCTTCATGCTCGAATCTTCGCTGGTCTTCTTTGTCGTCGGCGCATGGTGGGCGGCCGACCGTTGGGCAGGCTCGGGACGCTGGTCTTGGCTGGTCGTGTATGGCCTATGCTTGTCCCTGCTGCTTCTGACCAAAATCTATGCCCTGGTCTACCTCCTGCCTCTGCTGCTGATCGCCTGGCGTCCGGCATTCGGCCAGGCCGTCTGGCGTGCGCGAGGGATGTTCTTCGCCGCGAGCGTGCTGGCCATGATTCCGGCGGGAATTTGGTATGCCCATGCCTATGCCACGGGCCAGCCGGACTCACCGCTGGCCCATCGCGTGTACTACTCCGTGCGCAACAGCGCGGCGGTTCATGCGTTGCCCAGCCCTCTGCTGCGCTCGCCCGAGTTCTACGTTCGCATGCTGGACGACCTGAGCGGCCCGGTGCTGACGCCGGTCGGCTGCGCGTTGCTGCTGGCGTCGCTGCTCACGGGCTGCTGGCGTACCTATGGGGCCTGGCTGGCCGCAGCCGCATTGCTGGTTCTGGCCTTGCCGCTGAAGTTCTACGAGATGAACTACTACTGGATGGCGGTGCTGCCGCCGTTGTGCGTGCTGGCGGGCGTGGGCTGGGAGGCCATTCACAGCCGTTTTTGCCCGTCGCGCATGGCCGTTCTGGGGCTGGTTCTACTGTTGGCGGTCTGGTCCCTGCGTTACTCCGCACGACCGGCCTTCGTTACGCCCGGCGAAGATCGCCAAGTGGTGGCGGCGGGCCATGAATTGCAGCGCATGGCCGGACCCGACGATCGCGTAGTCACCATGCACGGCAGTTGCATCGACCTGCTCTACTACTGCAACCGTCCGGGGTGGGCCGTCGATCCTGGCACAAAGGACCTGCCGGCAGTCTTGGACGAGTGCCGGCGCAACGGCGCTCGGTGGCTTGTACTCGTGGGACGTGCATCGACCGAGTTGGAACAGGTCAAGTTCCTCACGTCGGTTCTCCACACGAATGTCAGGACCTACACCGCCGGCTCCGCCGTCCTGGAAAGCTACTCGCTGTATCGCGTCGAGCCATAGGGGCAGGCGGGGCGATCAGAACTCGCGCACGATCGTGACCTGGCGGTCGCGGTTGAGGGTTTCGACGTAAGAGCTCAGGTCGGTCCAAGGTTCGAGCACGCGGTCCTGATACACGTTGCTCGCCGCGATATAGACCGGCTCCAGGTCGGATGCGAAGTACATGGCTGCAATTTGCACCCGAGGATCGGTCAATTCAATCCCGTCGCCCACGCGAAGTGACGGGTTGGAGGTAGTCGCTGGTCCGCCCTGGGCTGCGGCCGGCAATTCCAACCGGCGGATGAGACGTACCGGGGCAGGACGCCGGCCCGTAATCAAGCGACGCTGAAGCAGCCTTCGGACCAGGGTACGGCAGAAGCGACCCAAGTTGACCATGCCCAAGTGCAGGAGGGCCTGTTTCCAGGGGGTGGCCGTCTCGAACCGGATCCAGTGCAGATCGGCCTGAATGATCATGACATTGGCATCCAGGGCCATCTGCACAGGACGCCGTAGATCGTGCAGGTTGGAGGCTGCCACTCGACCATCGGCCGTCTGAATCACCAGGCCGGCGTCGGTGACTGTCTGATGCGACTGGCGAAAATGGCAAAAAACACCTCCGCGTGCTCCAGAAGCAATCGTCTGGCGGTCGGCCTGACGGTGGACGAACAATTTCGCGCCGCCGAAGTAGCGTCTTTCGGGTATTGGGGGAGGGGGGTAGGTGCCAGGGCGGTCGGCTGACCAGTCGCGATAGGCCTCCAGCAGGTTTGCCGTACGGTGGGCGTAGAGGCGGTCGTCGCTGAAATGGGCCTGTCGGCCCTGCCGGAGGGCTTCCAGGTGGCCGTCGGCCAGATCGGCCGCGTGAGGATCGCGTGCCGCCAGCAGCTCCATGCCGTGCGGGAAGAAGTGGCCGGTGCCGCGACTGCCATACAAGCCGCCGTAGCTGCCATCGGGATGCAGGAACCAGCGCGCAAAGGCGACGGCGCGGCGCAGCCCCTCGTCCAGCGCGGAGGTGCCCGGCTCGTTGGCCATCTCGCGGTGCAGCTTGGCCAGGCAATCGATGGTCAGCGTCTGGTAGCCTGGATCAGCTCCGCCGTATTCTTCAAACCAACCCTCTTCATGCTGCGTGGCCAGGAACGCGCGAAGGCGGCTTCGAGCGGCGTCGCGGTATCGCTCCAGGCCCGGCAAATGGCCCGTATGCCACAGGCCCAGAACCGCCAAGGCATGGTGGTTCGACAGGCGGCCCGACTCCCCGTGGTTGAGCACCCACTCGGCTCGCCGCCCCAGCCAGTCCAGGATCGCCGGCTCGTGGAGTTTCAGGATACGGCAAGTCCGCGCCGCGGCTTGCAGCGAGAATACCGCCGCCCCCAGGGCGCGTTCAAAGGGATAGTAATCGTCGCACGAGCCGTCGCCGTGCGAACTGCGTGCGGCAAAGGCCACTGCGGCGGCGGCCAGTTCTCGCACCCGCCCCTGGCCGTGCCAGCGATTGCCCGGCAGCGACTCGCTGTAGGCCAGGGCCAACGCCAGGCATCCTTCCTGGTGCATGGCCGATGGAAAGCTGCTGGTGCGGTAGTGCCAGTACTCGCGATCCAGGCAGCCGTAGGTGGCGCGCAACGGATTGCGATCGATCGCTCCCAACAGACGCGGCAGATCTGCCCAGGCTGCTTGCAGATAGAGTTGCCTCTGCGAGGGGTCGCGAGTGGTTCTGGGCGTCGAAGTCTCGGCGTGCCCCATCGCTCTTTCCTGGTGCGGACCGGAGCCACCAGGGGGTGGCTTGTGCCAAAGGCGGCCCTGGATGAACGGTCTTCAGCGCCGGTGATGGGCGACGATCACTTCCGCCAGCATTCCCAACATGCAGGTCATGAATCCGGCGACCATGATGACGATGTCCGACTCCTGCATGCTGCCCGTGAGCCAGATGTCGATTGCAGTCTTGCAAATTCCCATGGCGATCAGCAGGCCCGCCAGCGGCAAGAAGACCTTCAAGGGCCGGAAGTACAAGACCATGCGGATGACTGTTGCCAGATAGGCGGCCGTGTCCTTCAGGGGATGGAACTTGCTGCGACCAATCCGTGGCCGGTAGGGTGTCGGCACGTACTTCACGGCATAGCCGTTGGTCAGGAAGGCCAAGGTCATGGTCGTCACGCAAGAGAACCCATCGGGCACAACCCATAGCCAGGGGAGCATGGCGTCCCGCTTGAAGGCCTTCAGTCCGGTATTCAGGTCGGGAATGGCGTGCCCGGTCAGGTAACAGGCCAGTTTGCGGATGAACCACTTGGCTGGCCGCCGCAGCCAGGGCAAGGTGCCCTGTTCGCTGGTTCGCGCACCATTAACCTGGTCGTAGGCCGGGAAGTGACGCAGCAACTCCGGCACCGCATCGGCCGGGTAGGTCCCGTCGGCGTCCAGCATCACGATCAACTCGCCGCGCGCGTGCCGGATGCCGACTTTCCTCGCGGCGCCGGCCCCGCTGCGGAATGGCTTGCGAACGATCCGCACAGGGCACTGCCAGCAGGTCTGCGCAAACTGCCCGACAAGCTCGACGGTTCCATCGGTCGAAGCGTCATCGACGATCAGGATCTCGTATCGAAGCCCCATGGGGGTGATCGCCGCAACGATCTCCTCCAGGACGAAGCCAATCGCCTGCTCCTCGTTGTACGTGGGCAGAAGAACTGTCAGTCGCCAGGGCTCGGCGACATTTGTGTTCGACGCGACCAGGGTCTGCGTCTGCCAACCCTCCATGGTTCAGCCTCCGCCGATAGTGCACAGGACCAAGCAAAGCGCTTGGCAGCAGTCCTGGAATCGCGCATCGGCGCGACGTTATTCCCGCCATCGAAGCCGCAGGGCCGATTCCAGAGGCCGTTTTTATACCACACACGGTCCAGGGCCACCAATCCCAGTACGCGGCGTTGGATGATGCCTTGCTGGCCTGATGGCGAGGCTCGCCGGCGGTACGGGAGGCACCGCCGCCCAGTGGTTGCTCTCACGTTGCCGGGAGAGCTCATCGCACCTGGACCGGGGGGCAAGAATCGCCCCGAGAAGCCCCCGGCGCAAACGAAAAGCCGGATCCCGCAGGGTCCGGCTTGCCCTAGGCAGTCGATTGACATTGTCGGAGCAACAGGGCTTGTCCGACGTGGTGAAAACTGCCCGGCGGCCCGCTGGCGAGCCGCCGGGCGATGAATTCACAAGCTGACCTTAGGCAGCCTTCGGGGCCTTGGGGGCCGCGGGAGCCGCAGGGGCCTTGGGGGCTGCGGGAGCAGCAGCCGGAGCGGGCGGAGCCGCAACCGGAGCCGGGCCGCAAGCCGGATCGCAGGCCGCGGGAGCGCAAGCTACCGGGGCGCAGGTCTTCGGAGCGCAGGTCTTCGGACGGCAGGTCCGCAGGCTGCAGCGCTTCTTCGGGCCGCAGGTCGCCGGCTCGCAAGCCGGGGCGCAGGCCGCCGGCTCACAAGCTGCCGGAGCGCAGGTCTTCGGAGCGCAGGTCTTCGGACGGCAGGTCCGCAGACGGCAGTGCTTCGGGCCGCAGGTCGCCGGCTCGCAAGCCGGGGCGCAGGGGGCCGGAGCCGCACAGGGGGCCGGAGCGCAGGCCGCGGGAGCGCAAGCTACCGGGGCGCAGGTCTTCGGAGCGCAGGTCTCAGGACGGCAGGTCCGCAGACGGCAGCGCTTCGGGCCACAGGTGGCCGGCTCACAAGCCGGAGCGCAGGGTGCCGGAGCCGCACAGGGCTCGGGGCAGCAGGTCTTCGGACGGCAGGTCCGCAGACGGAAGGAGTGCTTCGGGCCGCAGGTCGCCGGCTCGCAAGCCGGAGCGCAGGGGGCCGGAGCGCAGGTCGCCGGAGCGCAAGCGGCCGGGGCGCACGGACTAGCCGACGCCTGGTCGCCGCACAGCAGGGCGATGCCCAGCACCGCGAACAGGATCGCGATGCCACAAACAAAGGTGCGATTCATTCGAAAAACCTCCACTTACAGGTACCGTAGCGTAAAGGACTCGCTTTGTTGCCACCAGTTCCATTTCGCTCTCCTGCCCTGGCGGCACACTTAACTGGAGAGCGCCCAAACGCAGAAACTACGCTACCGCCTTTATGTGCCTCCTCGCTGCCCTGTTGAAGCTTGAGGCTTGGCGGAACAGAAACGGATACGCAGGTTAAGAGAATAAGCTAGCAGGCAACGATCGCTTGTCAAGCGGGGGGCAGTCAAAATGTATGCATTAGGGTAGGTCGGCATTCTAGGGATAGTGGAACAATTATTTGAAAACTTAGGTCACGTTTGCACCCACGCGGCACAGTCGACAATAATAGAACCAACGGACGCGCGAGGAGTACATGTATCGCACGCGCAACTTCAGCATGAGTAGCGAGTTGCGGCTATGGTGGCAATCCTCGACACTCCCTCCAATCGTATTGCAGCGATACCATCATAGCTTACCCAGTTGATGTCAGACACAAATTCGTCAAAGTTTCTCTAACTCGCATAAGCTTGGCAATAATCAACGATCTTGGCGACTCTTGTGCCCTGTGCTAGGGGACGGGAGGCGCGCTAAGGTAGCACGACAGGACGACGGGTTGAGCGTGTGAGGGGCCTTGCCCTCGATGGCAGCCGAGCCGGTCGTCGAGACAATGAGGACCAAAGCCAATTCCGTCCCCGTGTGGTGCGGCGTGCCACCGATTGTCTTCAGCGGCAAACTGCCGGGTGAGGCTGGCCTATCTGGACGCGAATGGCTTCACCAAGAAACAAGCCGACCCGCGGTGATGCCGCGGGTCGGTTGTTGGATTGAGTTTAAGAGCCGGTCCGGAAACCTGTCGGCAGTTCGGTCTTGCAGGGCCGCCCGAGGTGGTTCTGGGATCGGTTCCACCTGTCCGTCGATATCTCTATCGCCGCACTGCCGGGTCGGACTGGGCTGCCGCTTGCGGAGTCTGTGCCGGAGTGCCAGCGGCCTCCTCCGTGCGTCGACGCACCTCGTCGCGGACCATTTTCTGCTTGCGAAGCATGTCCTCGGGGTCTTCAAAGTTCAGCAACAAAGGCGGTTCGCCATCGAACACTGGCGCCGCCACGCCAGCGATCCGCCAGCCTTCGTCGACCCGGCGCACCATCCAGGTGACCTGATCGGTTCGGGGCTTGCCGTCTTCATCCAGGTCGGTCCAATTGACGGTGACTCGAGCCCCGTCGTCGGCCAACCGCTCCACACTGCCGAGGGTGAATCGCGCCGTGTCGGTGCCGGGGGGGGCGACGACCAGGTGTTGTTCGGCCACCTTCTCCCGAGCCAAAGGCGTCAGCATGCGGCTGGCCGCCTCGTCGTTGCCTGTGCGCACCGCTTCGAGGAAGTCAAATACGGCCGCCTCGCAAGTGCCACCCGCTGGCCGACCGGGAACCGCTGCGACCTGGTCCGAACTGGCCACAGGTGGACTGGACGATTGGCCGCAGCCGGAAGCAAGCAGTGAGCACATCGCGACCAGACACCCGAAACGAGCAACCGATTTCATACCGATCCTCCGCGGATTCGCCTTCCAAGGTGAGGGACTGCCGTGTCATGCCATGCGGCCGGACCAACAGGGTCTGGCCATTGCGGCTGGGCGGCAGAGTGTCGCAAGATCATTGCCGTGAGTCAAGGCGAGATGCTGTGTCCGACGAAGGGGGGACGATGGACGCGGTCTGGGGTGATTGCGTAGAATCTGCCCGCCGGCTGGCGGAAGATCATTACCTGCTGGCTACACGACCTAGATTGCCCCGACCCCCCGGTCGGATGCGTCGAGTTCTCGGAGATAGACGGCCAGCGTCGATTCGAAGGTGGCGGCCCCGATACCCCACACCGGCTGCTGCTCGCTGTGCGCGTTGCAGTGCGCGGCCAAGAGGCGATACATGAACTTGAACAGGTGACGGGGCACGCGCAACGAGGCAAAGGCGGCTTGAAGCCGGGCCGCCGGCATCGACTCGTCGAACAGCCCGGCGATGTTCGGCGACTGCGCCTCGCCGGCGCACGCCTTGAGTCGGTCGTCGGCCAGGTCGAACAGGGCCTGGCCGGTCCAGTCCAGTGACCGGACCATATTCTGTTTGTCCAGTCGGGCACGCTCGTAGAAGTCCCGGTCCTCACGATCGATGAACCGTGCCAGATCGGACGGAAGCAGCAGTTTCAGCCCCAGGCCCGGATGTTTGAGGAACTTGTTGTCGAGCATGGGCCACAACAGGGCACGCATCAACTCGGCCGAGCCGTTGATGAGGTAGGGCTCATCAATGCGATCGACAAGGACCACGATGCCCGGAAAACCCAGCGAGCGGAGCACGCCTTGGAACTTGCCGAGCAATTCGTAGCGATCGTCGGTGCGTTGCATGTTGGGCAGGGGTTGGCCGGCGAGTTGACGGCCCGGCAGTCGCATGAGCACGCGTCGCAACATGCACAGGGGGCGATCCAAGACGCGCAGATGGCGGCGGATACGCAGGGCTTGCCACGACCACCGCAGGCAGCGTCCCAGCCGCGGCAGCCAACCGGCCGCGATGAACAGGTAGGGCCAGGCTTGTTTGAACCAGGTCCACTGGCCAAGACCCGCGGTCACTCCCAGCACGGCCAGCGTCACGATCAACCCGCAGAGCAGGTCCCAACTTACCGACCAGGTGTGGTAGCGGAGTTTTCGCCGCAGGCGTTTCCAGCGTTGCTCGAAACTCTCGGCCGTGGAGTGGTCATAGCAGGCGGCGAGCAGCAGGATGTCGCGCAGTTGATCGCGCTGGAGCGAAGCCACTGGCAGAGGCCCCGTCTCCTGCACCGCCGGATGTCGGGCCTGTTTGTTCTCCAGAAGGCGGTCGACCAATTGGGTGACGCCCAGCGAAAGGACCGCGTCCACGTGATCCCACAGTCGCCACATGGTCAGCAAACGTTCTGGCCGTCGTTTGCGGCCGGAGAAGTGCTCGCGAAAGCGGTCCAAGAAGGGGTTGAAGTCATCGTAGGGGATGACAAAGACTTCGTGTCCGCGGTGGGCCCGGTTGTAGTCGGCCAGGTGCCGCACAATCTGCAAACCCAGGGCCGTCTTGCCCGAACCCTTCTCGCCAAAGACCACGGCCGTGGACGGCTCCGAGGGATCGCCGTAGATCTTGTCCCAACTGGGATGGTAGGTGTTCTTGATGCAGAACCCCTTGAACACCAGGTCGGTCTGGGCGTCTTCGTCGGCAAACGGGTTGGAAGCGATCCCGTGATGTTCCAGGAACTGTTGGATGCGCATGGCAAGGCCCAGTTGAATAGAGCCGATTTCAGAACGGTCGGTCGGCTCGATGCTTGCCCGCCGCCCAGTTTGGCTGGGACGGTTCTGGGGCGGTTCTCAGTTGAACGCGTATTTGCAGGGGAGGGTTTGCGGCAGGATAGGGGGGAGTGCTACGGCGGCTGCTGGAGATGGCGCCGCGGCCGGCTCAGCCGATTCGTCGGATTGCAGCACGACGATCCACACAAAGACCGCGCTTAAGACGATCACGGCCAACACCAGGAGGCCGATCACGGTGAGCTGCATCGCCTTGGAACTCTTGGCGGGAATGGCTGCGGGAAGGACGGGCGTGGTGGCGCCCGCCACCTGGGGTGATAGGATGCCGATCTCCGCAGGTCGATTGCCCGACAACTGGGGAAGGACTTCCTTGGCTTCTTGCCAATCGCGCCAGCCTTCGCGCCATACGAGCGAGTCGGCACTCACCCGGCCTTCGCTGATCCAGGTGCGCATGACGCTCGCCACGGCCGGCCCGAACTGGCCACCCGATGGTGGACGCACGTACCACACCGCATCCGGCGCTTCAGCCAAAGGGTCGGAGATGCGCGGAGCGGCGGGCGGTGGAGCAGATGTCAAGGCACCCGGTTGGTCTGCCACCGGCGCTACGAACACGACGGGCAAGGGCGAGGGAATTGGAGCGGCGGCAGGTGCGGGGGAGAGCGGGGCTTGCGCGGTCGGTCCGACCATGACCACCGTCGGTTCCACGAGACGCGCGTTGGAAACAGGAGTCGTTGGTCCCACAGGAGCGGGGCGCGGCATCGCCGGGAGGGCAGCGTTCTGCGGCGTATTCGAGGACGGGATGCGCGAGGCGGCACTTGGGGCGCCTCCCGCTACGGGGGTAACTCCGGGGGCTGCGGGCCCTCCGGCTCCTGCCGGGTGAGCAGGATGGCCCGGCTGCTGGAGCGGAGCTTTGGCTTCCTTCTTCTCGGGGCGGGTGCTCTCCGTTGGGATTTGCACTCTTGCCCCGCAGAACGGGCAGAACCCCTTTCGCCCGGCCTGGAAGGCCTTCACGTTGAGCTTGTGTCCATTGGGACAATTGAAGCGGATGCCCATCGCTGTAACACCTTGTTCCCGTGAGCCTTTAGTCGAAACTGCTCTGCTCGGCGCGCCGATCCCGCTCGGACTGTGTCCCTCAGGTTCGAGTCCTTCTGCACGCCGCGCGGCGACGGTCTGCGGCGATGCTCCCAGAGACGCCAGGATCCTGTACAAGAGTAGGGCGCGAAAAGGCCTGCTGTAACCCCTTCCGGCCATTATACATCGGATCAAGGGCTTGAGAAGTTTCCGCTTTCCGCGAGAGCCTGTCGCGTGCAGAGGCCGCCAGCCAGACCATTCTTAGGCGCCCGCAATGTCGGCAGTGGGTGGGGTGTCGTTGGCGAACTGCCCTTGGGGCGCCCGGGGCGTTTTTGGTACCCTTCCGCCACCTGTTGTGGGCCCGGGATGGCTCGAGTATGGAGAGGATACCGGTGAACGCTCGACGAATCGTTGCTGCGCGTGACCGTTGCACTGCCCAAAACCGTTCGCGTCAGCGCAGCGGTTGGGGACGGGCGTCCTTGATTGCGTGCCTGGCCGCGGGAACGCTGTGCCTGCAAGGCTGCGCCAAGGCGGATCGCGAAGCAGGCGACGGCAACGTCTCCTCGCAGGATCGAGGTGTGCCGGCCAGTTCCGCAGAGCGCATCGCCGCCACGGCATCGTTGCCGGTTCCTACCGCCAGCGAGAAGAGGGCCCCGGCGTTTGAGGCCGAGCCCTCCACATCGGAGGCCGCATCGCAGCCTACGAGCCTATCCCAGAGCGATCACAGCCACGCCGGGCGGCCCAGCAAGACTGGGTTGCCGACAGGTTCTGGGACCGGCTCTGAGCCCTTGACGCGCTCGCTGCCGCGCAAGATCGCCAAGGCGACAGCGGCCGCGCCGGCGGCAACGCCCGCCCCAGAGTCGTTGCAGCCGGATATCGAGGAATCGCCGGCTACGGGCGTCAGCAAATCGGCACTGCCGGCACCGCGCGCCGCCTGCCCCTCGCCCGTCCCGGAGTCATCGCCCAGTTCGATGAAGGAGTTGTTGCCGCGGCTGGACGAGCGGGCCGCGGAGAAGAAAGGGGGCGTGATGGAGACGCCCGACGGCCGGTTGCAGTGCCTGGTGACCGACGAGGAGGCGACCACGGCGAAGATTCGCGTGTTTTACGGCACCGATCGGGCCGTGGTCGATCAGGCGGCGCAGGGACGCCCGTCAGATCGCTGGTTCCACGGCACGGCCTGGACGGCGGCGATCACGATGGTCTTGGCGGGGCTGTGTTTTCTTCGTCCGGGCCGGACCACCGTCATCGCCAGCGCCTTGGGGCTGGCGGCGACGGCCGTGCTCGGAAGCACGACGCTCTATGTGAGCTCGCACGCAGTCCCCTTGGCCGCCGAGAAACGCGCCTATGGCAATCAGCGCGGAACGCTGGAGTTGGGCTTCTGCGACGTGACCCTCCCGCGACGGCACGAAGTGGGACGCGTGGAGCGGCCTTCGGTCTTCCGTCTGGAACTGGTCGAGAACCCGCTGAAGCACGTGATCGTGCAGAGCGTCAAGCAGGTGCCGACGGAGCGATTCTACCGCGAACTGAAGGCGCGCGTCGACAACTCGGAGCGCAAGGAAGCCTGCGTCTTCATTCACGGCTACAACGTCGATTTCGAGAGCGCTGCGCGGCGCACGGCGCAGATTGCCCACGATCTCCGTTTCGAGGGGGCGCCGATCTTCTTCAGTTGGCCTTCGCAAGGCAACCCCTTGGGCTACACCGTCGACGAGACGAATGTTGTCTGGACGGTGCCGCACTTGAAGGAATTCTTGCTCAACGTGGCGCGGCAGTCCGGGGCCGAGGCGGTACACCTGGTGGCGCACAGCATGGGCAACCGCGCTTTGACGTCGGCCTTGAAAGAACTGTTCTACGAATTGGACGCCGAGTGCCCCCGATTCCACGATGTGGTGCTGACGGCGCCGGACATCGACGCCGAGACCTTTCGCCGCGATCTGGCGCCTGCGGTGATCCGCACGGCGCGCCGCGTGACCCTCTACGCTTCGTCCAATGACGAAGCGCTGGTGCTCTCCAAGAAGGTCCACGGCTACGCCCGGGCAGGTGACTCGGGCGAGTACCTGGTGGTCGTGCCCGGCATGGACACGATCGATGTTTCCGAAGTGGATACGAGCCTGCTGGGACATTCGTACTACGGCAACAACCACACCGTACTGGCCGACCTGTACGATCTGCTGCGCGAGTGGAAGCCACCTGAACAGCGCAAGTTCTTGCGATCCATGCACCTGGGCAGTCTGCGCTACTGGACGTTTATCCGCTGAGCCGCGCGCCGTCTGTGAGGGGGACTCTCGGTCCGCCCCGGTCTCATTGCGCCAACCGGTCGGAACTTGGCCGCCTCTTCTTTCAGGCATGGCGGTAAGTTCTACTGCCAGCAGAACGACAACACGCGGCGTGCGTCCGCCAACGGCCCTTCCGAGCGTCCTCCGAGCCGAACCCCGCCGCTGACGCAAATGCTTGCCACAAAGGGTGATCCCTTTGGATCGGTCCTTTGCTGTTGGAGTGGCAGGGGATCGCCGAGGCTCATTGGGGCGGGAAGTCGCCACACGAGGAGTCGTCAAAACGTCACCCGTCCAAGGCGTTCGTGCCCTAGATTTGCACGACCTGCCCGCGGAGGCTCGTGCCCCACCGGGAGCGGAAAACACTGAAGAATCCTTGGCTCAAGGGGAGTTGATCTCATGTTGGCATTTTTCGGTCGGATGAAGACGGGGACGCGCGTCCTGTCGGGATTTGTCCTGGCGATCGGAATCTGCGTCCTGGTGGGCGTGGTCGGCTACTATGGTCTGTCGACTCTCCAGACACATGTCGTGGAGATCGGCACAGTGCGCCTGCCGAGCGTGGAGTCGCTGCAGGTCATCAAGATCGGCTCTGAGAAGGTCAAGAACGCCCAGCGGACGATGCTCAATCTGGACATAAGCAAAGAACTCCGCCAGCGCCAATTGGACAACATCGCCCAGGCGCGCCAAGAGTACGAGGCCGCCTGGAAGCAGTACGAGGCGTTGCCCAAGACGGCGGAAGAAGAGCAGTTGTGGAAAGAGTTCGTGCCCGCCTGGGAAGAATGGCGCAAGACCAACAACGTCTTCTCGCAACTGACGACCGAGTTGGGCGAGATGAAGATCGGCGATCCCTTGTGTCTATTGGAGAAGATGCAGATCTTCCGCGGCGATCACTACAAGCTTGAGGCTCAAACCCTTCAGGCGATCATCGACAAGAAGACCTTTGAAGGGGGCGACGATCACAAGGAGTGCGCCTTCGGCAAATGCCGCATCACGACCCAATTCGAAAACCCGGAATTCAAGGCCGCGATGGACGCCACGGACGAGCCGCACCAGAACTTCCACGAGGCGGTCAAGACCATCAAGCAGGCGATCGCCGCCGGGGATCAGCAGAAGGCCTTGACGATCTACCGGGAAGTGATGACGCCGTCTGCTGAGGCCGTGTTCGGGCAATTCCGCAAGATGCGCGAAGGCGTCTTGGCCAAGACCAAGGATCTGGCCGACAAGGCCGAGCACCAGGCAATGGTGGTCTGCCGGGAAGAGCAACTCAAGGCCAATAACATCCTGGACAAGCTTGTCAAGTACAACTCCGATCTGAGCGAGCAGGAGACCGCGATCGCCAATCGGGCCGCGAACAGGATCACCTGGGTGATGGTCATGGCCATCATCCTGGGTGCTGCCGCCATGCTCGCCTTGGGCCTGTTCTTGTCCAAGAGCATCTCGCGCGTGCTGCGCACCTTGATTGGCGAATCGGATCGGTTGAGCCAGGCGGCCATCGAAGGCCGGCTGCAAACCCGTGGCAATCCCGAGTTGGTCACCCCGGAGTTCCGGCCCATCGTCGAAGGCGTGAATGCCACGCTCGACGCGGTGATCGGACCTCTCAATGTGGCTGCCGAGTACGTGGATCGCATCTCCAAGGGCGATATCCCGTCGCAAATCACCGACAGCTACCAGGGCGACTTCAACGAGATCAAGAACAACCTCAACCGCTGCATCGGCGCCGTCAACGCGATGGCCGCCGACGCCAACCGCCTGGCGCAGGCCGCCGTGGAAGGCAAACTGTCCACGCGTGCCGACGCCTCCAAGCACGAGGGCGATTTCCGCAAGATCGTCCAGGGCGTCAACGAGACCTTGGATGCGGTGATTAATCCCTTGAAAGTCGCTGCCGACTACGTGGACCGCATCTCCCAGGGGGACATCCCGCCGCAAATCACCGATGCCTACCAGGGCGACTTCAACGAAATCAAGAACAGCCTCAACCGCTGCATCGAGGCGGTCAATGGCCTGATCGAGCAGGGCACCTCCTTGGCCAATGCGGCCGCCACCGGTGAACTCGACGCCAGCGGCGATGAAGGCCGCTTCCAGGGCAAATTCCGGGACATCATCCAGGGCATGAACGGCATGCTCGAAGGGTTCGTGAGGCCGGTTCGCGAGATCGGCGAAACCCTCAATCGCATGGCGCGCAAGGATTTCTCCCGGCCGGTCGCCACGGAGTATCCCGGCGCGTACGGCGAGTTGCGGGACAACGTGAACCTGGTCGTGAACAACATGCGGGAAGCCTTGGGGCAGATCAGCGAAAGCGCATCGCAGTTCGCCGAGGGCTCGCGCGTGATCGCCGAAAGCTCGCAAACCCTGGCCGGCGGGGCTCAGACCCAGAGTTCCAGCGTGGAACAGATGACCGCTTCCATCGAGGAACTGGCCCGCTCGGTGGATGCTGTCACGGAGAACGCCAACGAGGCCACTACCGTGGCTCGCGAGGCCAACACGTTGGCCGAACAGGGCGGCCGGGCTGTGCAGAAGTCGATCGAATCGATGGAGCAGATCCGCGCCAGCTCGCAGCAGATCAGCGAGATCATTCAGGTGATTTCCGAGATCGCCAGCCAGACGAACCTGCTGGCCTTGAACGCGGCCATCGAAGCCGCGCGTGCCGGCGAGCACGGCATGGGCTTTGCCGTCGTGGCCGACGAGGTCCGCAAGCTGGCCGAGCGGTCCAATCAGGCGGCGCGCGAGATCTCGTCGCTAATCAAGGAATCGAGCAAGCGCGTGGAGGAAGGCGCGCAACTCAGCGACGAGACCGGCGATGCCCTGAAACGGATCATCACCGCCGCCGAGGCCACCGCCGGGAAGATCGCCGACATCGCCAACGCCAGCGTGCAACAGGCGGCCAATGCGCGCGAGGTCTCCGTAGCCATCCAGAGCGTGGCCCAAGTCACCGAGCAGTCGGCCGCGGGCAGCGAGGAAATGGCCTCCAGCAGCGAAGAGCTGGGTGCGCAGGCCACGGCCCTCCGCGACCTGGTCGGCCAGTTCCAAGTCGGATAACCCACAGCCGAGTGGAAAAACCGTCACGCAGGCTCGCCGACGCTCATCGCTCCGCGTCGGCGCCGCCTGCGTGCGGCTATTTCCGGCAGCCGCTGGCGGTGGCCGCCTACGTGGCGTAGTAGGCCGCTACGGGCAGGCTCGTTCGCTCGCGGATCTGGTCCACGATGGCGTCCACCTCGGCGTTCGGCAAGGGTGTCACCCAACGCTCGGCCGGGCCGCGGACCACGGTGTGGACCTGCACCAATTTGATCTGGCCGCCGGCCGCAAGGATCTCCTGCAGGCGGTCGCCGTAGGCCTGCAACTCGGCCTTGTCGGGCCCTCGGCCGCGGATGCGCATGAACAGCGACTGCACGACGATCGGCCGCAGTCGGGCGGCGGACTGCAGGTTCTCCAGGATTCGCCGGAAGGGGATCACGGTGCGCGCGATTTCGAGGTAATAGGCCTCCGTTCCCGCGTCGAGCTTGGCCCACACCTCGCCGTTGTTGGCGTCCAGCAATTCCAGCGCGCGGCGCACTCGTTCGCGGTGGAACATCGTGGCATTGGTGATCAACACCAGCTTCGCCGAGTCCAGGCGGTGGCGGCGGCGCACCTCGGCGCAGGCCGCGACCGCCTGGTCGAAGTTCGGAAAGGTGGTCGGCTCGCCATCGCCGCTGAAGGCAATGTCGTTCAGCCGCCGCAATTCGGCCGGAGTGGCCCGGAAACGAGTCTCCTCGTAGATCCGTTCCGAGACGACCAGGTTGACCATTCGCTCCAGTTCGTCGCTCAGCACACCGATGTCCACGGGTTGCTTGAGGGCGGCCTGGCGCCGGTCGACCTGGCAATAGACACAGTCAAAGTTGCAGATCTTGTCCGGGTTGAGATTGATGCCGATCGAGAGGCCCCCGGCCCGGCGGCTGAGCACCGGGTAGACATAGCGGTTGGCCTCGAAGGTCCGTTGATGGGCCTCGAACAGCATGCGCGCAGACCCGGAAGCAGCCGAATCGTGCATCAGGAGCCCTCCGGGAACCGCCGGCGGCTTACCGTGGGGTTCACGCGCGACGAATTACGGTGAACTCGTCGAGCGTGACGGCGGTCAATTCGCCGTCAGCCAGTTCCAGCAAGATCACGTCGCTGAACACCTTGTCGTCAAAGTTCCGCTCGAAATGCAGGCCGTGGCGCCGGCGTTCGGTGCGGAGCACCACGCCTGCGGTCTTGGCTTTCCAACTCCGAGCCCCGACCGTAACCGCGCGTTCGACCTCAATGCGGTCGCCGGGGGTGAGTTCGTCGAAAAGCTGTGCGTTGTCGCGCCTTCGCAGCACCATGCGATTCTCCCGGAACTTGCCAAAGCCTTGGGCTCTGGTCGGTAGGGCCGCAACGGTTCACCAGCCATCCGGCTACGAACAGAGAGGCATGGAACACAGCCTTTCTGCTCGGAAAACCCGCTCCGACAGGACCGCCACCCACCGCTTGTGAAAAGCGGCCGGCAAACCGCGGTCGCCAGCCGGGAAGAAAAGCGATTCGCACCAACTCTATTGTGCCCATTTCGGGTCACGTGACAAGATCGTAAGCCTTTGGTTAGGGCAAAAACTGGTGCGTAGACCCCTCTGGCGGGCGTACTTGGAAAACCGGGCCCAGGTGAAACGCATCGCTCCGAAACGCCGAGATCAATCGACTTCGGCCCGGCCGTAGCCCTCGGGATGCTGCGAGAACCAACGCCAGGCTGTAGCGACGATCTCGTCCAGATCGGTGCAGCGCGTGGACCACTCCAACTCGCGGTGGATTTTGCCTGGATCGGCAAACAAAATTGCCGGGTCGCCCGGCCGGCGCGCCCCGTACTCCAGACGGAGCTTGCGCCCCGACACGCGCTCGGCCGAATCGATCACTTCCTTGACCGAATAGCCCCGGCCAATGCCCAGGTTATAGAATCGGCCATCGCCCGGGCGCAGGGCCTGCATGGCCGCGATGTGCGCCGCACACAGGTCTTCCACGTGGATGTAGTCGCGGATGCACGTCCCGTCGGGCGTGGGATAGTCGGTGCCGAAAACCGTCACTTTTTCTCGCAGGCCCAGCGCGGCCTGCAGCAGGACCGGAATCAGGTGCGTTTCCGGGTGATGATCCTCGCCCAGCGTGCCGTCGCTCGCCGCGCCGGCCACGTTGAAGTACCGCAAGGCGACAAACGAAAACTCCGCATTGGCCGCCAGATAGTCCTTGAGCATCCGCTCCACGCACCACTTCGACCAGCCATAAGGGTTGATCGGTTGCTGAGGCATGGTTTCCACGATGGGCGTGGCCTGAGGTTCGCCGTAGGTGGCACAGGTGGAGCTGAACACGAACCGACGAACCCCGGCCGCGTCCATGGCGCGCAACAGGCTCAACGCGCCGGACGTATTGTTGAGATAGTAGTCCAGGGGGCGGGTGACCGACTCGCCCACATACGCCAGGGCGGCAAAGTGCATCACGCAATCCACCGCATGCCTGCGCAACAGGTCGGTCAGCCCGGCTTGATCGGCCAAGTCCATCTGCACGAAGGTGGCCTGCCGGTCCACGGCCTGGCGGTGGCCACGGTAGAGATTGTCGACCGTCACGACCCGATGGCCCGCCTGGATCAACTGCCGCACGGCATGCGATCCAATGTAGCCGGCTCCCCCGGTCACCAATACGTTCATCCGACACTCCTCGACGGTTACGGCCTTGGGATGACAGTCTCGGGCCGTATTGAACGGTATGGCCGCCCGTGTGTCAACTACGAAGCCGGCCACTTGGCGTGCGCCAGGCCAGCCTTCCAGGCCGCTCAGCTCAGCGTTTGAACCTGGGTGCAAGACAGGTACTGTCGTGCCGCACGGCCCGAGTGTTTGCCCAGCACCACTTCGCTTGGGCCGCGTCCGACGCTTTCGGGCGCAAAGGGTTCGTAGGTCCGGCGATCGGCCAGCAGGGCGTGCACATGAATGCCCGATTCATGCCGGAAAGCGTCGCGTCCGGTGATGGGCTTGCTCGGCCCCAGTGGCCGGCATGCGGCCTCCGCCACCAACTCGGACAGGCCGCGAAAGGCTTGGGGATCGACGCCGCACGAGCGCTGGGTGGTCAATCGCAAAGCCATGACCAGTTCCTCCAGCGGTGCGTTGCCAGCCCTTTCGCCCAGGCCGTTGACCGTCACATCGACGCTGTCCGCCCCGGCCAGGACCGCGGCCAGGCTGTTGGCCGTAGCCATGCCCAGGTCATTGTGGGCGTGGAACCCCAAGGCCAATTCGGGTTCCGCGTTCCGCAGCCGGCAGATGACCTTCTGCACCTGGAACGGATTCCACACGCCCACCGTGTCGGCCAGCCGGAAGCGATCGGCGCGCGCCAGCCGCGCCAGTCGAGCACAGCGTGTCAAGAAGCCCGGCGCGGCGCGCGATGCGTCTTGCGCACCGACGGACACGAACGCAAACCGCGACCGGGCATAAGCCACAAGGGTTGCGATCCGCTCCAGGGCCCAGGCCGGGGTCTTGCCCAGGGCCCGGAGCTGGATCGACGACACTGGCACCGAGACATGCACCGCCTGCAGTCCGCACTCCGCTGCCCGGTCCACGTCCTCGGTCCGCATGCGGCACCAGGCCGTCAGCCGGCATCTCAATCCCAAGCCGATCACGGCCCGGATCGCTTCCATCTCCGCACGGCCCATGGCCGGCGTGCCGATCTCCAGCTCCGGCACGCCAGCCTGGGCGAGGCAACGCGAAATGGCCAGCTTGTGGGATAGCGAAAAAGCAACGCCGGGCGCCTGCTCGCCGTCGCGCAGCGTCGAATCGACCAGCCAGACCGTCGGGTTGCCTTGCAGTTGAGACATAGGACACGCTCGCCGCAAACGGAGAATGGATTCAAGTCATGAGCAACTCGGGCACCGACTGCTCCTGCTCGATCGCGTCGAGGATCTGGTCGAGCTTCGCCACGGTCAGCTCGTGATACCACCACTCCTGCGGATAGATCACCAGGATCGGCCCCTTTTCGCACACGTTCAGGCAACTGGTGGTCGACACGATGGCGTCGATGCCGCGGTCGGCTACCTCCGTCTGCAAATGATTGAGCAACTCGCGCGAGCCCTTCCGGTTGCACGAGCCCTGCGGGTCGCCGTTGACGCGAAAACTATTGCAGAGCAGGAAGTGATACTGAGGTTTGTGCATGATGGCAGTGATCTCAAGAGAGGTTGTGGGGGAGGTTACATACATCCTTGCCCGTTGCCGGAGCATCCGGCGCCGCAGCGGTGCTCGCGCCGCAGCGGGCTGCGGATCGGAAGGCCGCGGAACACGGCTTCCAGGCCTTCTTCAATCAGGCCTTCCATGAGCACGACGTCGATGCCTTGCCCGCCGAGGGTGGTCACCGGTGACTGGCCTGCCCCGGACGTGAGGATCGCCCGGCAATCGTGCAGCGTCGCGGCCAGATCGCGCCAGCGCTGGGCGCCTCCGCCGGGCGAGGGCGCCGCCCTGGTTTCCACCAGTTCATAGCCCTCGGCAGTCTGCCGAAAGATCAGCAGGCGCTCCGCTTCGCCCAGGTGCTGGTTGACCAACATGCCTTCCAGGCTGGCCACGGCCACGTACGGCCTGGCCGGCTGCGCTCGGGGCGTCTGAGCCGCCTGGCGCAGGCACTCGATGATCTCCGCACGCGCGGGTTCACCCAGCAAGCCTACCGCGTCGGCTCGGCAACGCGTGCAATGCCGCATCAGGGGCAGATATTGGCCCAATTGTTCGCGCACCACGTGCATGGTCGAAGCGTCGGGCGTGGGGATATGGGCGAAAGGCGTATCCGCCACCGGGTACAACGGCACGCAGTTGATCAGGTCGGCGCCCATCTCGGCCATGCAGCGCGCCACCTCGGGTGCGTGTTGGTCGTTGACGCCGGGGATGAGGATCAAGTTGATCTTCACGGTCAGTCCCGCGCGCTTCAGGGCGTGCAGCGACTCTTGTTGGCGCTGCCACAGGATCTCGGCTCCCTCCAGCCCGCGGCTCATGCGTTTGCGGTCGCGGACCCAGGCGTAGATCCGCGCCCCGATCGCCGGGCCCACGGCATTGACCGTGAGCGTGACGTGGCTCACCTGCAATTCGGCCAGTTCGGCGGCATGGGGCGCTACGGCCAGCCCGTTGGAGGCCACGCACAGCAGCATCTCTGGGAATCGCTTTCGCACCAGGCGCAGAGTCTCCAGGGTGCGGTCCGGCGTGGCAAAGGGATCGCCCGGCCCCGCGATGCCCACCACGCTGATGCGCGGGTCGCGCTGGACGACCGCCTCCAGGTAGCTCAGGGCCTGTGCGGGCGTGAGTACCTGGCTGGTCACCCCGGGCCGGCTCTCGTTGGCGCAATCGTACTCGCGCCGGCAGAAGTTGCACTGCACGTTGCAGTCCGGAGCCACGGGCAGGTGAATCCGCGCGAAGCGGTGCCGCGCCTCGTCGTTGAAACACGGATGTCGGTGCAGATCCAGGGTCATGGCAACCTCGCGCTCACATGTAGGAGTATCCGATCGGAGAGTTGTCTTGCGATTGCTCGATCAGGGCGTTGGCCATCCGGTCGAACAACTGCTGGGCTCCCCGATAGCCGATGTGCAGCAGACGCGGGCCGTCGATACGGTCGTGGATTGGAAAACCCACGCGGACCAACGGCACACCCAGGCGTCGCGCCATTCCGTACCCCTTACTGCTGCCCACGATCAAATCGCAATGCGCGGCGCGCGCCTGCTGTTCGATCTCGACGAAATCCACGCCCTCCAGAATGCAGGCGCTGTCCAGTTCGGGCGCCATAGCGACGATCTGTTGCCGCAGTCCGACACCGCGTGTCCCCGTGGCGCATACGGCCGGCGCCATCCCTACTTCGACCAGCAGACCGACCAGGCCCAACACCAGGTCGGGTTCACCGTACACCACGGCCTTCTTGCCGAACACGTACTTGTGCGCATCGACGTAGGAATCGATCAGGCGACCGCGCTCGTCGCGGTGTTTCTGCGGCGTGCGGCGACCGCTCAACCGCTCCAGCGCGGCGAAGAAGCGGTCGCTGTGGGTCACCCCGATCGGGGCCGGCAGCGGAATATGTTGCACGCCGAATCGCGCGGACAGCAACCCGGCGGCGGAGCGTTCGGGATCGCCCCACGCTCCCAGTTCGATGCTCGCCTGGGCCGCTCCGCTGCGGCGCACGGCATCCAGCGGCGTTCCGCCCGGCGGCATGCGCTGGTATTCGTCCCACGCCTGGCCGTCGAGCGTCTCGCTGTAGTCGGGCAGGAGGATCGATTCCAGTCCGAAGTCGGCCACAATCTCTTTGAGGTACCGCAGGTCGGCCGGCGAGATGATGCCCGGCATCAGATTGACGGCCGCGTGGCGCGGCCCGGGCTGGGCCAGGACGTCGACCGTCGCACGCACAGCCGCCCGGAAACCCTCGGCGTGCGTGCCCGAGAAACTGGGCGTTGCCACGTGAACCACCGGGCACACTCGGCCGCGCATCTCCCCCATGACCTGTCGCACCAGCATGGGCACGTCTTCGCCGATGGTCTCGGCCAGGCAGGTGGTGGCCAGGCCGATCATCTGCGGCGCGTATTGGCGGACGACGTTTTCCAGCCCTACGCGCAGGTTCTCTCGGCCGCCGAACACGGCTGCCGCCTCGCCGAAGCTGGACGAAGCGATGTCCAGTGGCTCTTTGAAATGGCTGATCGTGTAGCGGCGGATGTAGGTCGCGCAGCCTTGCGAACCGTGCAGGAAGGGCACCGCCCCCTCGAATCCGCGAAAGGCCAGGCAGGCGCCCAGCGGTGCGCACAGCTTGCAGGAGTTGCGCGAGGCGGCAAACGCCGGCCCTTTTGTCGGATTGCTGAGAGCGGAGATCATCGTGACACCGGTTCTTTCGCTGGGGAGGCGCTGAGGAGGTCATCCGAAGACCGCTCGCCGTCACCCGGATTGCGGCGATAGGCCGTGCCGCGAGCCAGTCGCCACACGGGCGATTTGACCGAGGAGTGCACTTCGCGTGCGAAGTTCAGCATTCCCTGGAATCCCGCCAACGCTTCTTTGCGCTCGTGGTTGTGGTCGCAGAAGGCGATGCCCAGCTTGTAGGCGATGGGCCGCTCCTTGACGCCGCCGATCAGCAGATCGACCTTCTGCTCCTGCAGGAATCGTGAAAGCTCCAAGGGGTTCGTGTCGTCGACCAGGATCGTGCCCTCGTCGCACAATTCGCGCAGCAACCGGTAATCCTCCTGATTGCCCGTCTGCGATCCGGCCACAACCGTCGTCATCCCCAGCGTCCGCAGCGATCGGACCAGGGAGAAGGCCTTGAAGGCCCCGCCCGTGTACACGGCCGCGCGCCGCCCCTGCAGGGCCTGCCGGTATTCACGCAGCCGCGGCAGGATGCCCGAAACCTCCTCGCTCACCAGTTGCCGCGCGCGGTCCGTCAATTGCGCATCGCCGAAGAACTCGGCCACGTCGTACAAGGCGCGCGACGTGTCTTCGATTCCGAAATACGACACGCGCACAAAGGGGATGCCGTATCGCTGCTCCATGTGCCGCGCCAGGTGGATCATCGAACCCGAGCACTGCACCACGTTCAACCTGGCCCCATGTGCCCGGCGGATGTCGTCCACGCGTCCGTCGCCGGTCATGGTCGACACCACCTGGATGCCCATGCGCTCGTAATAGCCGCGGATCATCCACGTCTCGCCGGCCAGGTTGAACTCGCCGAGGATGTTGATGCTTTGCGGGGCGATGCCGGCGGTAGGGCCGGTGCCGACCAGGGTGGCCAGCGCGTCGCAGGCCGCGCGATAGCCGTCCTTCTTCGTCCCTTTGAAGCCCTCGGAGTGGACCGGCAGCACGGGGATACCCCTTTCGGCCGACACACGTCGGCACACGGCGTCCACGTCGTCGCCGATCACGCCCACGATGCACGTGGAATAGACGAAGGCCGCTTGGGGCTTGTAATGATCGATCAACTCTGAAAGGGCCTGATACAGCTTCTTCTCCCCGCCGAAGATCACCTCGCGCTCTGACAGGTCGGTGGAGAAGCTCATCCGGTGCAGTTCGCGGCCCGACGATAGCGCGCCGCGAATGTCCCAGGTGTAAGCCGCGCAGCCGATCGGTCCGTGGATCAGGTGCAGGGCGTCGGCGATGGGGTACAGCACGACGCGCGATCCGCAGAACACGCACGCCCTTTGGCTGACCGCGCCGGCCAGGCTGGGCTGTTCACAGACCATGTCGAAGGGATGGTCTCCCTTCTGATGAATCTGCGATTGTCTTGCCGCGAGAATGTCGATCATGGCTCCGTCATCCATTCCAGGGAGGTGGTCACATCACCAACTCGAAGCTCTCTTCGGGCGACTGGCGGTCCTTGTGGTCCAGCAGGGCGTTGAGCATCATCTCCACCAATCGCATCGCGCCCCGGTAGCCGACCGTCGGGAAGTAGGAGTGTCCCACCCGGTCCAGGATCGGGAACCCATGCCGCACGAAGGGGGTGTTCTCGTCACGCGCGATGTACTTGCCGTAGGTGTTGCCGATCAGCAGGTCGACCGGCTCGTTCTTGATCCACTGGTGCATCAGGAACATGTCGGCCCCAGCCCCCTGACGGAACTTGGCCTCCGGCACGCGTCCCGCCAGGGCCGTTTCCATCCGCCGCTCGAAGTTCTTGCCCGGCGTACCGGTTACGACATACACCGGCCGCATGTCCAGGTCGGCCAGGAACTCGGTCAGCGACACAAGTTGGTCCGGGTCGCCCCACAGGGCGACGCGTTTGCGGTAGAAGTACTGGTGCATGTCGCTGATCAGGTCCACCAGGCGGCCCCGCTGGTCCAGGACCTCGGCAGGCACCGGCGCCCCGCTCTGCCGGCGGAGCAGGTTGACGAACCGGTCGGTGGCCTTCAGGCCGATCGGCAGTTCCAGCAGTTCCAGCGGCACCTTGAACTTCGTGTCCAGTTCGCGCCCGGCCACGGTCGAGGCCGAGGGGCCCAAACCGATCGTCAGTCGGCTGGCTGGCGTGATCGCCAGCCGATCCACCGTCACTCCGCCCTTGGGATAGAACAGCGGCTTGGCCGTCAGCGGCGAATCGAGCACGTCGGACGTATCGGGAAAGAGGATCGCGTCGACGCCCATGCTCTCGGCCAGGTACTTGATCTCCCGCATGTCGGACGGTTCGACCCAGCCGGGGATCAGATTGACCGTACGGGTCTTCTCCCGGGCCGGCGCCGCGAAGCTGGTCACCATCGACTTGACCATGGCCGCGAAGCCGGTCACGTGCGAGCCGACGTAGCTCGGCGTGTTGGCGTGGATCACCCGCTTGCCGGCGGGGATCTTTCCCTCCTCCTGGGCCTTGGCGATGATCTGCGTCAGGTCGTCGCCGATGGTTTCGGACAGGCACGTCGTGTGCACGGCGATGATGTCGGGATTGTAGATGCTGAAGATGTTGGTGATCGCCTGCATCAGGTTTGCCTGGCCGCCGAACACCGACGAGCCCTCGGTGAACGAACTGGTGGCGGCCATCACCGGCTCTTTGTAGTGCCGGGTGAGGGTGCTGCGATGATACGAGCAGCAGCCCTGCGAGCCGTGGCTATGCGGCAGGCAGTTGTGCAGGCCGAGGGCCGCGTACATGGCTCCGATCGGCTGGCAGGTCTTGGCCGGATTGATGGTCAAGGCCTGGCGTTCGACGACGTTGGGGGTGGTATGACGCAGAAGCACGGTAGGATTCTCCTGGGAGCCGCGCACGGCCCCCTTCAACAGGTTCACGGTTTGACGAATGCCGCTTCCAGGGTCGGGCCGGCGTGTTTATCCCAGGGAGGCTGGATGAACGACCACACCTGGGCGTTGACCATGCGATCGATCTCGTAGTAGAAGTTGATCGCCCCCTCGAAGGCCGCATAGGGGCCGCCGTAGTCGTAGCTGTGCAGTTGCTTGCAGGGAATGCCGAACTTCTGCACGGCGTATTTCTCCTTGATGCCGGCGCAGAACACGGCCGGACGGTAGATCTCCAACAACCGCTCCATCTCGTGGTGGCTGATGTCGTCGATGACCAGGGTCTTCTCCTCCATGTCGGTCATCATGCCGGCGTAATCATTCAGCTCCATGTCCGACTCGGCCAGCGATTTCCACCGTTCCTCGTTGACGCGCGGCCGGAAGTGCTCCGGATCGGCCTCCACGTGCAACTCCTCGATGTTTCGGCTGTCGGCGTCGATCTTGATCTTGGGCAGCACCTGGCGGCCTTCGTAGTCGTCGCGGTGGGCGAACTCGTAGCCGGCAGCCACGGTCCGCATGCCCAGCTCCGTGAACAGCAGTTGGTAATGATGCGCCCGGCTCCCGCCCACGAAGAGCATGGCCAGCTTGCCTTGGCACCGGGGTTGGCACTCGGCTTGGGCCTTGAGCACGCGCTCCATCTCCTCCGCGATCACCTTCTCGACGCGTTCCGACAACTCGGCGTCTTCGAAGTACGCGGCGATCCGCCGCAGGGACTTGGCCGTGGCCTCGGCCCCGATGAAGTTCACCTTGATCCAGGGGACGCCGTACTTCTTCTGGATCATGTCGGCCACGTAGTTGATCGACCGGTGGCACATCACGCAGTTCAGGTCGGCCGTGTGGGCACGCTCGAAGTTGTCGATCGTCGAGTTGCCGCTGAAGGTGGCCGTGAGCGTGATGCCGCAGCGGTCCAACAGCTCCTCGATCACGAAGGCGTCGCCGCCGATGTTGTATTCGCCCAGCATGCCGATGCGGAACCGGCCCGGCGCCGGCTCGTTGTTGCGGCCGATCACATGCTTGAACAACTGGTTGTTGGCGATGTGGTGCCCGGCCGACTGGCTCACGCCCCGGTAGCCTTCGCAACTGAAACCGAAGATGTTGATCCCCAGCTTCTCTCGCATCTCCGTCGCCACTGCGTGTACGTCGTCGCCGATCAGACCCACCGGGCAGGTCGAGAAGATGCCGATCGCCTTGGGGTGGAACAGGTCGTAGGCCTCCTGGATCGCCTGCTGCAGCTTCTTCTCCCCGCCGAAGACGATCTGGTCTTCCTGCATGTCGGTGGAGAAACAGTAGGTCATGAAATTCTCCGACTCCGGGGTCGGCGGCCGGGTCTGGTTGCGGCGCGTCAGCCAGGAGTAGAACCCGCAGCCGATCGGACCGTGGGTGATGTTCACGATGTCCCGCGTCGGACCGAGCACCACCCCCTTGCAGCCCGCATAGCAGCAGCCGCGCTGGGTGATGATCCCCGGCGTGGTCCGCACGTTGGCTACGATTTCCGGCGACTCGCCCGGCGTGTCCTTGCGGTTGACGACCATCTGCCCGGCGCGCTTGCGCCCTACCTTGGCTGGATAGGCTTGCAGCAGCTCTTGTTTGACTCGTTCGGGATCGATCAGTTCAGGGGCCATCGTTCTTCTCTCGATTGGAACAAAGGGAAAGGGAGGCTTCGGTCTCCCTGGCCTGCGCGCAGACCGCACAAAGTCAGTGAGAAACCGCGCGCCGCGTCGCGCCTGTCAGCCCGGCCGGGCGGTCAGGCGACGGTCTCGTCCAAGGCCGCGTCGTCGCGCTCGCCGGTCCGCACGCGATACGCCTCCGAAACCGGCATCACAAACACCTTGCCATCGCCCGGCGAGCCGCTCTGGTTCGTCTCGATAATCGTCTTCACGACCAGCGGCACGGTCTTGTCGGGGACGACCACCGTGATCATCCGCTTGGGGACCAGTTTCGGCCCGGGCCCCAATTGCGTGATCGCCTCTTCGTGCCCTTCTTGCGCGCCTTGCAGGAGCAGGTAGTCCACCTTGCCCTTGCCTCGGCCCACGACCTTCCGCGCCGTGAACGACGCGATGCCCGCGTCGGCCAAGGCCTGCTTGGTGTGGTTCATCTTGTTCATGCGAATGACGGCCATGACTTCTTTCATGACAGGGAATCTCCCAGGAAAACGCTGCAAACAGTTCGGGGAATCAAGCCGTTGTGCGGGCATGCGCCCGCCGGCACGTCAGGGGGGCTTCCTTCCGCGAAGGCCGCGCGATGCTTGGATTTCACGGAAGTGGCGCGACAAGAGCTCAGGATTCGCCGTCGGGGCTCGCCCGGCAATGCGTTGCATCCCCGGGGCGTCGCTCTGCCGCATCCGAATCGACAGCCTCAGCGGCGGGCCAGGCTCGCTCAGCCGGCCGCGGATGCGGCAAGGACGTCCTCGGCCTCCTTCTGGCCCGAGCTGACCGTGTACACCTCCTCGACGGGACTGACGAAGACCTTGCCGTCGCCGAACGCGCCCTTGCTGCCCGTGCGCGCCGCCTGGAGGATGATCTTGATGACGAAATCCTTGTCCGCATCCTTGACAACCATCAGCAGCATCTCCTTGGGCAGCTCGTCGTAGGTGACTTCGCCGACCTTCATGCCGCGCTGCTTGCCGCGGCCGTAGACGTCCATCTTCGTCACGGCCGGATAGCCGGCATACATCAGGGCCGCCAGGACTTCGTCCGTCTTTTCGGGACGCACAATGGCGCGAATCATGATCACGGTGAGGGTTCCTTTTCGTGAATAGTGCGGGGCGGGGGCCGCCGTCCGGACCCCGTGTGCGAAAAACAACGCCGACTGAAAGCTGGAGGTGCGATCGATGCGACTATCGCTGGTGCTCACGCCGCCACCAGCCCGTACTCCAGGATCAGCGATTCCAAATCCCGGATCGACAAGGGGGTGGGAATCACGAACATCTGGTTCTGATCGATGTTTCGGGCCAGCGTGCGGTACTCGTCCGCCTGCGCGCATTCCGGATTCCAGTCGATCACCGTCTTCTTGTTGATTTCGGCGCGCTGCACATCGTTGTCGCGCGGCAGGAAGTGGATCATCTGCGTGCCCAGTTTCCGGGCGAACTCCTCGATCATCTCGCGCTCGTTGTCGACCTTGCGGCTGTTGCAGATCAGGCCGCCCAGGCGCACCACCCCCGCCTCGGCGAACTTGACGATACCCTTGCAGATATTGTTGGCCGCGTACATGGCCATCATCTCGCCCGAGCAGACGATGTAGATCTCCTCGGCCTTGCCGTCGCGGATGGGCATGGCGAATCCGCCGCACACCACGTCGCCCAACACGTCGTAGAACACGTAGTCCAGGTTCTGGTCCGGGCTGTAGGCGCCCAACTGTTCCAGCAGGTTGATGGAAGTGATGATGCCGCGGCCCGCGCAGCCCACGCCCGGCTCTGGGCCGCCCGACTCGGTACACATGCAGTCGCCGAAACCGGGCCGGCGGATGTCGTCCAGATCCACGTCTTCGCCTTCCTCCCGGAGCGTATCGAGCACCGTCTTCTGTGCCAGTCCGCCCAGCAGCAAGCGTGTGGAGTCGGCCTTGGGATCGCAGCCCACGACCATCACCTTCTTGCCCATCTCGGTCAGGGCCGCCACGGTGTTCTGGGTCGTGGTGGACTTGCCGATGCCGCCTTTGCCGTAGATCGCCACTTTTCGCATGCTCAAACTCCCAATCCTGATAAGGTGTCTTGCGCGGTTGCGCTGGATCAGCAGGACGTTCCCGCAGTCGCCGTCGCTCGCGGCCACGGCGTGCGGGTCCGAGGGTTGCCGCAACCGTTGGTTCCGTCCTCGTGGCCGTCGCCACCCGCCCTGGGTCGCGCCTGCTCACGTGGCTCCTGTAAGGCAACTCACGTGCCGAAACGAAATGTTCACAGAAAGTCGCGGTATTTGCGGCCTTTTCGCAACATCGATGCGCGCGCAGAGGCGGGGGACCGCGGAAAGAGTTGTCGCGCAAAACACTCCAGGCAACACACGCGGCGCCAAGGCTGCGACGCAACCGGTTGGAATCAAAGCCACTTAGCGCCGGCGCACAACAATGTCGCGCACAGCCGCCGGAACGGTAAACGATGTCGCGCTGGGGCGTTGGCCAGAAGAAGAGACTACGCGGCTCAGACTGAAGGGTGCGTGCGCTCGCGCACCTTGGGAAAGCCAGAGAGGGCTGCAGGGAGGGAAACGCTCGGGATCACCGCTGCAAGTCAGTCGCGGATGCCGTCGTCTGCAACGTCGCGCGTGCCGCAGCCGGCGATCAATCCGGCGACTTGCCGAATCGCTGGTAATCGATGCCCAGCTTCTTGATCTTGTAGCGCGCCATGCGCGGGGTGATGCCCAACTGCTGGGCCGCCGCCACCACGCGGCCGCTGGTGGCCTTCAACGCGTCGGTCAGCATGTCGCGCTCCAGAAGATCCACACGCGACTTCAAGGATGTGCCTCCCACGTCGCTGCCGGCCTCGGGCATCTGCAGCGTGGGCGGCAAGTGGTGGCCGTGGATCACCCCGTCGCTGGCCAGCAGCACGGCGTATTCGATGCAGTTTTCCAACTCGCGCACATTGCCCGGCCAATGGTACGAAACCATCATGTTGATTGCCGGGGTGCTGATCCGCCGCACCGTCTTGCCCATCTTGTGCGCATATTTGGCCACAAAATGGTCGGCCAGCAACAGAATGTCGTCCCGCCGCTCGCGCAACGGGGGCAGCAGAATCGGGAAGACATTGATCCGGTAGTACAGATCACGCCGGAACAGGCCCGCCTCGACCCGCTCTTCCAGCGGCTGGTTGGTGGCCGCAATGATCCGCAGGTCGGCCTTGATCGTCTTGTTGCTGCCCACGCGTTCGAACTCGCGCTCCTGCAAGACCCGGAGCAGCTTGACCTGAATCGCGGGCGAGAAATCGCCGATCTCGTCGAGGAACAGGGTCCCGCCGTCGGCTTCCTCGATGCGTCCCGTCCGGCTGTACAAGGCCCCGGTAAAGGCCCCCTTTTCGTGGCCGAACAGTTCGCTCTCCAGCAGGTTTTCGCTCAGGGCAGCGCAATTCACCTTCACGAACGGCCGCTGCGCGCGAGCACTGCGGTAATGAACGGCCGAAGCCACCAGCTCCTTGCCCGTGCCCGACTCGCCGCGCACCAGAACGGTCGTGTCGCTCGGCGCCACCTGCTGGATCTTGAGATAGATCTCGCGCATGGCGTGCGAGTTGCCGATGATGTTCTCGGGCCGGAACTGCTCGCCCAACGCGTCGCGCAGACGCAGGTTTTCCGCCTCCAGAAGGGCGCGCTGCTGGGCCTCGATCCGCCGCGATCGCACATCGTACGCCAACATGCTGGCCACGATCTCCAGCAACCGGCAACGCTCGCGCAGCAGGTGCGCAGACTGCACCGGCAGGTCTGCCGAAAGCGTCCCCACAATTTCATTGTCCAGCGTGATGGGGACGCACAGAAAGCTCACGTCTTCGGTCTGTTCCATCGGGCGGCGGTGCAACCGGTTCACAAACCGCGGCTCTTCCGACGCGCGCGGAATCATCGCCGGCCGGCCCGTCTGCAGCACGCTGCCGATGATCCCTTCCCCTCGTTGGTAGCGAAGTTCTTCGCGGCGCAGCACGGGGATGTCGGGCGCTGCTTCGACGAACAACTCGCTGCCGTCGGGCGACAGCAGCATCACCGTGCCCCGGCTCATCCCCAGGGTCTGGTGCAACTCCTCCAGGACCGCGGTCAGCATCTGCCTTTGCCCCGACTGCGCGGCAAGCATGCGGCTGATCCGCGCCAGCCCCTCCAAATCCATTTCATGCTGCCGCGCATGCTCTTCCGCCGTAGAGGGAGGGATCTCGCTCAGGCAGGGCTCCGTCGTGCCGATCGTATCGCCAGATTCACAGTCGATGGTCGTCATGTTCGATTCTCTGCGCAGTCCGTGCGCACTGCCTGCCTTCAAACAAGGCGTTTGCCCGCCCGGCTGCCTCAATAAACACACATTTGTGTTGCCATGCAACTGGCGCGCCGAGAGTCACATCCGCTCTGACGGGTGGTTATCGGGGCCTGAATTGCAAGCGAAGGCAACTTGCCCCCGATGTCGCGGAGTCACTCGCGATGGCCGACAGCGCAGAGGCTGAGATGGCCGAGGCGATTGGGGGCACGCGGTCCTTGCGTTTCCCGGCGACGGAAGACCCCGTCAGCGCTTCTGGCACAGCCCCAGGGCCGAGCAGCGCTTGTCACTCGCGCGGCCGATGATTCCGACGACGAGAGCGCCGTCGCCGCCCAGCACCGCCTCGCGCGACCCGCCCGGGCCGCCGATCCATTCGCTGTCGTACTTCGATCGATGGTCCAAGGCGCGGTAGTTTACGCGCATGAAGGTCAGCGAGAATCCGTCGATCTGGAGTGCGGACTTGATCTTCATTCCTCCCACCGCGTAACCGGGCTTGGCCTGGACGCGCACCGCGCGGCTCATATCGCTTCCCTGGAGTTGCCCCAAGACTTCCGAACCGTCGCGCAGACGGTAGATCGGCCGCAGCGCGGAGATCACGTCGTGATCAATGAACTTGCCCAGTCCGACTTCGAACCCGATCAGCAGCGCGCCTTCCGGGGCCAGGTCGCGGAACTCGGGCTCCAATCGGCCGCCGCCGGCGATCTTCGTGTCGGTGATGGCGTTGGCCCCGCCACCGCTTACTCGCGAGCCCGCGGCCTTGGCCGTTGACGAGGCTTGGGATTCGGCCGCGCCGACGGCAGTACGCGGCGCGCGCGGATGGATCGTGACCGAGGAAGGCTGTGGGGGTACTGCCGTCGCGACGCGCGCGGTCGGAAGGCTGGGCGGGGCCTCGCGGGGCAACAGATCGCGGTACTGCAGGAGACGCTTTTCGATGCGTGCGCTCTCCAGGCCGGCCAGTTGCGGGGTGGCCTGGCGGTACCACCTCAAGGCCCGCGCGCGCAGACTTTGCTGCACTTCGCCCTCGTGGGTATTGGCCAAGTTCCACCACCGATCGCCCAAGGCCACCTGATCCTTCGCGTCCGCCGGGGCTGCGAGGTCCTTCTCGGCGGCCGACTTCAAGTCCGGATCGGAGCCGCGCGCCAGCAGCGGCAAACCTCTGGTCCAGTCGGCCTTGTCGAAGCAATAGTACCGGCCCACGACGAGGTTGGCCGGGGCGTCGTCGGCATTTTGCTCCAGAAGGGCCCGTTGTTCGCCAATCACCTCGAAGGCCGGGCCGAGTCGTTGAAGATCCGTTTCGCGTTGCTGCAATCGCTTCACCAACTCCCCATGGCCGGCCTTGCGCGCGGCCTGCAACGCGACGGCGTGGACCTGGTCGGCGAGTTGGAATTCGTCGGCCGCGATGATTTCCTCCAGCAGGACAGCGCCGAAGTCGGCCAGCGGCCTGAACTGGGGGCCGGCCACATTGTCGTCCAACGCCAGCAGCACGGCGACGCGCGCCCGGCGCGAGTCAATCTGGAAACGATGCACCATCTCGGCGACGGCGCGCTGGGCGGCATCCACCTCGCCAATACTGATGGCCAGCAACCGCGCCCGGTCCAACAGGACAAAGCGTCGTACACCATGGGGTTCGCTGGCGGCCGCGTTGAGCAGCTTGTCGATCAAGGCGCGCTTGTCTTGCGCGGTGCGCGCCGCAGCCAGCGCTTCGCCGAACACTTCGTCCACCAGGGCGTTGGCCTGATCGCGGTCGCTCTGGTTCGGCAGTGGCTCGCGCTCGGCCGGCGCCGCAGGGACAAGGGGCGAGGCCGGCGGCGGAGTGGTCGGGCGGCGTGCGGGCAAGGAAGCGACTTTCGGCGCCGCGGCGGGCGCCTGCTCAGGCTTGGGCAAGGCCTTGGGATCCACCCGGCGATAGCTGTACTTGATCGGGATCAGGAACGAGTCGCCCGCCGCTTCGTACGAAAGACTGCCCAACAGATCGGCCGAGCGGACCACACTCGCGCGGCGGTCGAATCGCACGCTGCCTTCCCCGGAAACGGTCCACGTCTTCCGCGGCTCATCGGTGGTCGGCAGCGAGGTCTTGTAGAGTCGTTTGAACGTCTCGCAGCCGTCTTCGGCCTTGGGGCCCAATTGATACTCGATCTGTTGCAACACGGTTACCGTTGGCGTGGTAGGGCCATGGGGCAATCGTGGTCCGATCCCGAATCGAAACGGAGGAGGCCCCATGGGCCCGATCGGAGGGCCGCGTTCCGCCACCAGATCCGGAAACGCGACGGGCGAATTGGCCAGGACGTCCGTCAGCGACGCAGTGTGCCGCGCCTCCCACGACTGTTGGTTCAAGTCGGGTAGACGCTCGATTCCCACCAGCCCTTGCGGTCCCAGGCCGAAGGGCAGGTGCGATACTTTGGACACCTCTTGGACCTCGCCATGCGTGTCGACAAAGATGCGGCCCTTCAACGCGTCCTGGCGAGAGACGAGCGTCGCTTCCTCGGCCGAGGATTGCTTGGGCCGCTGCCACGTTTCACGCTGCCCCTGGAACGTGAGCCGGTACCGCTCACCGCTGCCCAAGCCGCCGGAGCCGCTCAGGACCGTCACCAAGGCGACCGACGGCGTCACACGCCGGGCCAGTTCCGGACCGGACAAGGGCTTAAAAGCGGGGCTGGCCAGGGCGCTGATCCTACGCTTATCCAGCAGGCGTCGAATGTGTTCGCTTGGCACGGCGAAGGCCACGTTCGACACTTCCTTGCCCACCAGCTTGGCGCTGGCCACTCCGATCACCTCGCCGCGATCGTTGACCACCGGCCCGCCGCTGTTGCCCGGATTGACACTGGCATCGATCTGGAACAACCCCTTGCCCGCGCGGCTCACCTTGCCCGCAATGCTCCCGGTCGTGACCTTGACGCTGGTGCCCAGTACGGTGCTCATCGGGTAGCCGACGACGCGGACCTCCTGGGCCAGGTCGACTTTGTTCGAGTCGCCCAGGGGCAGGGGCGTCAGTCCCTGCAAGGGCACTTGCAGCAACGCCAGGTCGTGCTCCGCGTCCACTTCCAGAACGGTGGCGTCGACCGTCGTCTCATCCAGCCGAACCTTGAATCGCTTTCCTTTGTGCACCACGTGCTCGCACGTGATGAGATAGCCGCCGCGGTGGATGACGAAGGCCGTGCCGGTTCCGAGGCCGGCCCCCGACGAGGCCGCGGGCTGCGGCTGGTACAGGCTGGAGCCCTTCACCGTGTAGATCAGGCCTCCCATCTCGGCTTCGATCTCGAAAGTATAGGCAAAATCGACGCCGGACTCCCAGCGGTATTCACGCTCTGGCGGACTCGCGGCCCCGGCCCCCAGGGCGGAGAGACCCGGTACGACCGCGCACAGCACGACCACCGCAGCCGCGGCGACCTCGCGTACTGCGCGGCGCGC